>NZ_PXWF02000254.1 GCF_003011895.2 Massilia glaciei
GAATTTAATTTCTGAATTGCAAAGTTCGCGCCGCATTCTCTGATTGACGGTTTGCCGCGCCGGGCAATACTATTGGCCATCATTGGCAATATGCCAATCAAGTCGACCCATCCGAACAGGACATCCCTTGCCATCCCATCATTCATACGACTTCCACTGGCTTCCAGAACGCGTCAAACGGCAGATGGCGAAGGCGGTCGCTGACGGCGACAGCCACCTGCGCGACGAAGGCCCGAGCAACGCGCTGTTCTACGTGCTCAGGGGGCTGGGGATCCTGCTGGCGGCGGGCATATTCCTGCTCATCCTGGCCGATTCGTTCGGCGACCCGGAGGCCGACAAGCTGTGGAGCAACAAGGACATCATCGCCGGCTTCGCGCTGTTCATCGGCGCCATTGCCTATCTGGCGCTGGTCGTGCGCCGCCGTATGGTGCTTAACAAGGCGTTCAACTTCCCGCCCGGCCAGTACCTGTTCGCGTTCACCATGATCGACGCGCGCAAGGCGCGCCTCGAGGTGGTCGACCTGACCGAGGCCCGGGCGATCCAGGCGACCGAGCACACGATGAACGGCGCCTACAGCCATACGACGTTCGAGTTCTCCTTCCACGATGCGCGCCCGCGCGTCTGGAAGATCGCAAACAGGGGGCGCGCCGAACAGTTCGGCGCTAAGCTCTCGGCCCTGCAGCAGGCGGTGCGCGACGCCGACGCGCGCAACGACCTGGCGACCTTGATGCGGCTCGACCCGTTCATCGAGATTCGCCGCCAGGACTGGGCGCTGCCCGACAACAGCCCGGCGCCGCAGCGCGGCCGCGTGCGCGACTTGCTGGCCCACCCTTTGTTGGCCCACCCCTTGGTGGCCAACCCCCTGGTCGCCGCGCTGGCGTTGACGCTGGTGCTGGCGCCGTCGCTGTGGGTGGCCAGGAATGCCGCCGCCGACTTCGCGGTGCGGGCCGAGGCGAAACGCCTCAACACCGAAAGCGCGTACACCGCGTATATCCGCAACGGCTGGTTCCATGTGCGCGAAATGCGCGCCGCCGTGCCCCGCGTCGCACTGGCTGAGGTCATCGGCCGCAATTCGGTGGCGGAGCTTCGCGCCCTGCTCAGGCGCTATCCGGACGATGGCCTGCAGGCCGACGCCGGCAAGGCGATCCACGTCCTCTACGCGAACGCGCTGGCCAAGTTCACGGCCCAGGCCACGACCTCGGACCCGGTCCTGCTCGCGTCGATGGAAAAGCTGCTGCGGGTGCTCGAGCAAAGCGGCGATCCGCTGGTGGCGATCCATTTCACGCGCCCCGGCGGCGAGCAGCTCGCCGAACTCGACGCCTCGATCAAGGAGAGCGAAAAGGAGGTCGGCCGCAAGATCATCCCGGCCTCGGTGCACTTCGGGAACGACAGCGCGGCGCCGCGCGAAGCCCGGATCGCGCAGGGGCTGCAGGCCGCGTTCCGCACCATCTTCCCCAACGACGTGCTGAATCTGGCCGTGACGGCCAAAAGCGATACCCACCTGCCGAGGCTCAACATCCGTTACCAGATCGCGCCGTCGGGCGCGGTCTATTTTTCCGAAAAGAGCAACGACCGCGCCTTCGTCGGCCTGGTGGCGCGTTTCCAGTCGGCGCTCGAGGTCGGCGACACGGTCGACCCTTGGCGTTTCGACATGCAAGTGGTGCCGCCGGATAACTTCACGGTCAACTATCAGATGCCGAACGGGGCGGTCAACAGCGGTCCGGCCGACAGCCTAGTCTACTCGGTCATGGCCGAGCGCGCCTTCGACGCGCTGGCGGTGCAGATCCGGGCCGCGTTTTTCCGGCCAGACAGCGCCGCGTTCAAGCGCTAAGAGGGGGCGCCGCCGACAGTGTATTCACTTTTGCATGGCTAACGCGCGAGCTATGCAAAATTGTATAGCGGCGCGCTCGATGGCCGATATGGCTTTCGCTTCCGACCTGTCATCCGTTTTGGGCCAATGCCAATCTTGCATGCGGCCCTCCCGGGCATGGTAAGAAATCGGCAAGGCATGCTGTATCCTCTGTCCTCTGTCCATCCCCACCTGCCATCGACGACATGAATTACTCCGACCTCCAGGCGAAAACCTTCCTACTGCTGCTGGTCCTGGTCAGCATCACCTTCGGGTGGATCCTGATGCCGTTCTTCGGCGCCATCTTCTGGGGCGCCGTGCTGGCCATTCTGTTCACGCCTTTCCACCGGCGGGTGCAGGCCAGGCTGGGCAAACGGCCGGTGTGGGCGGCGCTGACCACGCTGACCATTTGCCTTGTCGTGGTGATCCTGCCGATGATCTTGATCGCGATCTCGCTGGCGCAGGAGGGCACGGCGCTGTACCAGAGACTGGCCTCGGGCGAGATCGACATCAACGCCCAGCTGCGCGCCATCTTCAACGCCTTGCCGGTGTGGGCGCACGACCTCATGGATCGATTCGGCATGGACAGCATCGCCACCCTGCAGACCAGGCTGCAGGAGGCCGCGGTTCAGGGCAGCAAGTTCTTCGCCACCCACGTGCTCAACTTCGGCAGGAATGCGTTCGACTTCGTGATCAGCTTCTTCGTCATGCTGTACCTGCTGTTTTTCCTGCTCAAGGACGGCAGCGCCCTGGCCTCGCGCATCCAGCGCGCGATCCCGCTTAGCGTCGAGCACAAGCGCAATTTGTTCGACAAGTTCATCACCGTGACACGGGCCACGGTGAAGGGCAATTTCCTGGTGGCGGCCGCGCAGGGCGCCATGGGCGGGCTCGCGTTCTGGATGCTCGGGATCGAGGGCGCGATCCTGTGGGCGGTGGTGATGGGCTTCTTGTCGCTGCTGCCGGCCGTCGGCGCCGCGCTCGTCTGGGCGCCGGTGGCGGTCTTTTTGCTGGTCACGGGCGCGGTCTGGAAAGGCGTGATCCTGACCGCGTTCGGGGTGTTGGTGATCGGCATGATCGACAATGTGCTGCGTCCCATTCTGGTCGGCAAGGACATCAAGATGCCCGACTACCTGGTGCTCATCTCCACCCTCGGTGGAATGGCCGTTTTCGGCTTGAACGGCTTCGTGATCGGCCCGATGGTCGCCGCCATGTTCATGGCACTGTGGGATATTTTCTCGTATCACAAGAACGATATCAGCAAGGCCTGACCTCCAAGGGCCGGCGCCCCGGCCGCCACCGTTCCTTAGGCCGGCTTGCCTGCCGGACGCGGGTGGCTGTGGCTTGGGTGGTACCATCGGCAACGGTCTTAAGTGTATTTTGGCAACCACATCAAGAGGTGAAAAAATGATTGTTTGGAATCGGCATCACATTCTCAAGTCATCAGTTGCCGTGCTCACGGCGCTGACCCTCGGCGCGTGCGGAACGGTGCAGACCACGCAGGGCGGTGTCGTCGGTGTCGACCGCAAGCAGATGATGGTCGTATCGCCCGAGCAGATCGAGCAGGCCTCGCAACAGGCCTATGCCAAAACGACGGCCGAGGCGCGCGGCAGGGGCGCCCTCAACAGCAACGCGGCCCAGGTGGCGCGGGTGAAAAAAATCGCCAATCTGCTGATCGCGCAAACCGCGACGTTCCGCCCGGACGCGCGCAATTGGCAGTGGGAGGTGAGCGTCATCAGCGCGCCCGATGTGAACGCGTGGGTCATGCCCGGCGGTAAGATGGCCATCTATACCGGTTTGATCGAAAAACTGCAGCTCACCGACGACGAGCTGGCGGCCGTGATCGGGCACGAGATGGCGCATGCCCTGCGCGAGCATGCGCGCGAGCGCGCTTCCGAGCAGGCGGTGGCCGGTTTGGGGATTTCTGTGTTGGCGGCGGCCGCCGGCATCGGCGATGCCGGGCAGAAGGGCATGGAGTTCGCCTACCAGGGATTGCTCGGTTTGCCCAACTCGCGCCGCCACGAAACCGAAGCCGACCGCATCGGCGTCGAGATCGCCGCGCGTGCCGGTTACAACCCGCAGGCGGCGGTCAGCCTGTGGCAAAAGATGGGGCAGCAGGGCGGCGGTGGCCCACCGAAGTTCCTTTCGACCCACCCGCCGCGCGAAGACCGGCTCAGCGACCTGACGGTGTATGCGCAAAGGGTGATGCCGCTGTACCAGCAGGCCAAGGGAAAATAACGGCAGCCGATCGGCTCGCCCTACCCGGAAGCAGGGGGCGCCGGCTGGGCTGGCGCGGGCCCCGGCGCCGGCTTTAATAGCAGCAGATGCCGCGGCAGCACGCTGAAGTGGAGCGGTGTCGCGAGCATGTCGACCTCGCCGTCGATGGCCACCTTGATGCGGCCGCGGCGCGCTAAGCCGCGCTGCCTGACGGTCAGTTCGCGAAAGCTGAAGGCGCGCAGCTCATCGGCACGGCGAAGCTGGCCGAGCGCGCCGCGCAGCATCAGCCACAGCATGCCGAGCCGGCCCACCGGCGGCGGCGCCACCGCCGCCAGCCTGCCATCCTCGATCGCGCCGGTCAACGGCAATCCAAGCCGCGCGATTTGCAGCGCGTTGTTGCCGATGAACAGCGTCGGGGTGCGGATGACGTTCTCGCGCCCGTCGACTTCGAGGCTGATGCGCAGGTAGCGGGTCGAGCGCAGCACCGTCTTGAGCATCGACAGCAGCGCGACCAGGCGGCTGCGGCCGAACTGGCCGGTGTCGCGTTCGCGCTCTTCGAGCATGGCCGGGTGCAGCCCGAGGCTGGCGTTGACGAGGAAGATGCGCCGGTTGACCATGCCCACCTGCACGCGGTGCACGGCGCCCGCGAGCAGCGCCTCGACCGCCTCGCCCAGACCCTCCGGGATGCCGTGGGCGCGGGCGAAATAGTTGAACGTACCCTGGGGCAGCACGCCGAACATGCAGCCGGCCGCCACCGCCTTTTGCGCGATGGCGTTGATGGTGCCGTCGCCGCCGGCCGCCACCAGCACGCCGCCCGCGCCCTGGGCCTCGGCGGCCATGCGTTCGGCCGTGGCGTCGAGCCGGGACGGCTCGTCGAGCACGGCCAGCTGGAAATGGCGTCCGGCGCGCTTGAGGGCGTCGACAATGGCGGCGCGCCGGCTTTCGGTTTCCTCGTGGCCAGATCCGGCGTTGAGGAGGATGAACAGGGGCGGCTGGTCGCCGGATAGCGGGGAGGGCATGCCGCCTGCGCCTTCGATGGCGTCAGCGTGCCGGCGGCGCGGGCCTGGAGAGCGGCACGCCAAGCTCGCGCTCGAGATCGGGAATGCGCGGGCCGACGGCCTCGATCGCTCTGGCCAGTCGTTGGCGCGATACGCCGAATTGCTTCGTCCAGTACGCCAGCTCGGCTTCGACGTTGACGTTGACGCGGTCGTAATCTTGCGGACCCGGCTCCAGTACATTGTCTGACACGGCGACTCTCCCTAGAAACGCGCCCTTGAAACGGGCCCTTGAAAACGCTTGCGCGTTGTTTCGACATGCTGCTAGGGTGCCCCGGCCGGACGCGGATGACGGTGCGTTGCCGCACCCCGGGGCCTATTCCCTTGGGATCGTCGGTGTTTCCTATTCCACCGCATGGTTGGCCAACAGCGTGCCATCGGCACCGCAGAATCAACGATCCGGCGGCCGCATATCGCATGACGCGGGGCGGGCGCCCGGGGACGCACTAAGTCACCGAGAAAAAATAACTTGAACATTTCCCATCTTGCATACGAGCGCCATGCTTCGTCGAAAATCACTTGTGTGGCTCGCCACACGGCGTGTTTTTCGCCTCGCCTGGCATCTCGTCTGCAAGCGGTAAACTGTTCAAGTTATTATTTCTCTGTTCCTAAACATCGAGCGGCGCTGGTCTGGCGGCGGCAGGCGTGGCGTCGGGGCCGGCCTGGCGCCGGTAGTGGCTTTCGTCCAACTCGCCTTCGAGGCGCGCCACCGTGGTCGTCACCGCCAGGTTGGCGCTGGCGCTGGCGACGGTGCGCGTCATGTCGAGCAGGCGGTCGAACGGCAGTATGAAGCCGACGATCAGCGCCGTCTGGTCCACGCCCACGCCGACGGCGGCCAGCACGGCGGCCAGCATGAACAGCGAGGCCGACGGTACCGGCGCCGTGCCGAAGGCGGCCAGCGTGGCGGTCAACAAAATCACCGCGTACGCCGCCAGCGGCAGCTCGACGCCGAGCGCCTGCAGGCTGAAAACACTGAGCATGCCCACATACATGGCCGTGCCATCCTTGCCGATGGCCGCGCCCAGCGGCAGCACCGTCATCGAGATCGCCTTGCCGACGCCGAGGCGCTCGCCCGCCACGCGGATCGCCACCGGCAGCGTGGCCGAACTCGACGCCGTCGAAAACGCCACCAGCAGGGCGTCCGCGATGCCCCGGTAGAACGGCAGCGGCGGCAGGCGCGCGACCAGGCGCAGCAACAATCCGTGCACCAACACGATTTGCAGCGCCGAGCCGAGCACCACGCACAGCGCCAGCCAGCCGACATTGATGAACACGGCGGCGCCGTTGACGGCGACCGAATTGGCGATCAGGGCGAACACGCCGAAGGGCGTCACCTCCATCACGATGGTGACGATGCGCAGGATGACGGCCGAAGCCGACTGGAACAGCGCGGCCATCGGAAGGCCCGCCTCGCCGGCGGCGATGGTGCCGACTCCGAGCATCAGCGCGACGAAAATAATGGCGAGCATGTCGCCCTTGGCCAGCGCCTCGAAGATGTTCAGGGGGATGATTCCCAGCAGCTGTTCCGGGACCGACTTGGTCGCCCCCAGCGCCTTTGGTATGGCGCCGCCCAGGTTGGCGCCGGTGCCCGGTTGCAACAGCAGCGCGATGGCCATGCCCAGGGCGACGGCCAGGATGGTGGTGGAGCCGAACAGGAGCAGGGTGCGTCCCCCGACCATGCCGAGCCGTTTGGGTTCGCCCAGCGCGGTCACGCCGGCGGCGATGGTGACCAGCACGATGGGCGCCACCAACATGCGGATCAGGCGCACGAAAATCTCACCAAGAAAGGCGACATGCGGCGCCAGGCCGGGGAGGAAGAGGCCGGCGAGCACGCCCAGCACGAGCGCGGACATCACGCGCTTCCAGAGGGGGATGCCGAACCATCGGGCCAGTGGGGAAATTTTTTGTGAGCTCATCGGTTCGTATATATCACACCTGTGCCGGCAAGCAAAATTGTTCGGGCGGGCAGCCGGGCCTGCTTGTGAAAATAGGAACACGCTATTTAACCCCGAATAACCCCGAAGCCGCCCGCCATCCGTTCAAGGTGTAGTTGGGGTCGCTTCGACCCCCGGCGGCAGGGAAGTTGCCGCATCGTCGAAACACAACTATCTTGGAGACCACGAATGAATGCGATGAACAAATTGTCCGGGACGATGGCCGTGGGCATGCTCCTGCTTGCCGCTTGCGCCGATCCGGCTCGCAAGGCGGCCGGGGAGCGCGCGCCCGCCGCCGAACCCGTCGCGTACGACGCGGCCCCGATCGTGGCAGCCCCGACCGCCATGGCGATCGCCCCGTCGCCGATCGCCCCGCCGCCGATCGTGATGTCCGCGCCGCTGGCGCACGGTCTCGTCTCCGTCACCGGATCGCGCGTGCGGATGCATTCGAATTCTTTTCATCCGGGGGGAGGGCTTGACGGGATGCCGGCCGCGGTCCAGGGCGCCGAAAAATTCCCCGACAAGGACGCCAACGGCCTGACGCTGGTCGCCGAGCAGCCGGTGTCGACCTTCAGCGCCGACGTCGACACCGCCTCGTACGCCCTGGTCCGGCGCCTGCTTTCGACGGGCGCGATGCCTCCCCCGCGGGCGGTGCGGATTGAGGAGATGGTCAATTACTTCCCCTACAAATACGCGAGCCCGAGCAGCCCGACGCAGCCCTTCGGCGTCGCGACCGAAGTCATGCCGAGTCCCTGGAGCGGCCACAAGCAGCTGGTCCACATCGCCGTGCGCGGCTACGACATCGCCGCGCAGCGGCGTCCCGCCGCCAACGTCGTGCTGCTGATCGACGTCTCGGGCTCGATGGGCCCGCACGATCGCCTCCCTTTGCTTAAAAAGGGCTTCCGGATGTTCGCGTCCAGGCTGCGCGACGAGGACCGGGTGTCGATCGTGACCTATGCGAGCGGCACCAAGGTCGTGCTCGAGCCGACCTCCGGCAAGGACCGGCACAAGATCACCGAGGCGATCGATGCCCTTGGTTCGGGCGGCGGCACCGCCGGCGGCGAAGGCCTGGAGCGCGCCTACGCGATGGCCGAGCGCAACTTCGACCCGAAAGCGGTCAACCGCGTCATCCTGGCGACGGACGGCGATTTCAACATCGGCATCAGCGACCCCAAACAGCTCGAGAGGTTCATCGTCGGCAAGCGCAAGACCGGCGTGTACCTGTCGATCTTCGGCGTCGGCGAGGGCAACCTGAACGACGCCCTGATCCAGCGCCTCACGCAGTCGGGCAACGGCAATGCCGCCTACATCGATTCGGTGCTCGAAGCGCAGAAGGCCATGAGCGAAGAGCTCGGCTCGACGATGTTCCCGATCGCCAACGACGTCAAATTCCAGGTCGAATTCAATCCCGAACTGGTCGCGGCGTACCGGCTGATCGGCTATGAGACGCGCATGCTCGGGCGCGAAGACTTCAAGGACGACAAGGTCGACGCGGGCGACATGGGCGCCGGTCATTCGGTGACGGCCATTTACGAGATCACGCCGGCTGGCGCCGCCGGCAGGCTGGTCGACCCGCTGCGCTACCGTGGCGCGAAGGCGGCGGCGGTCAAGCCGGCCGCGGCGCATTCGCGCGCCGAGTTGTGCTTCGTTAAACTGCGCTACAAGCTGCCCGGCGAATCGGCCAGCCGGCTCATCGAACATCCGGTGCTGGCGGCCTCGGCGCGCAAGTCGATCGATGCGGTGCCGGAGGAACAGCGCTTCGCGGTCGCGGTCGCCGCCTTCGGCCAGCGTCTGCGCGGCGAGAAGGACCTGTCCGATTTCAGCTATGCCGAGATCGCCAGCCTGGCCAACGCGGCGCGCGGCGCCGATCCTGAGGGGTATCGCGCGCAGTTCGTCAAGCTGGTGCGGCTGACCGACAGCATGGACCAGTCGGGCGGGCTGGGGCAGCGCTAGGCGGTGGCGGGAGCGCCGGCGCGCTGGCGGCCTGTGCGCTCGAACCTCCTAGTCTTGGATGTTGGTTCACGACCGAAATGCTGAGTGGCGTGCTGACTTTGAGGGGGAATATTCACCGCGTGTTGACTGTTGGTGTGTTGACTGTTAATCGGATAACGGATAAGCTTCATTTATGCCAATCCAATCGTTCTCTTGTCCCGACACGCAAGCACTTTTTGTGACGGGTAAGAGCCGCCGATTCGTCAACATCAAGGGTGTGGCCGAGCGCAAGCTGGCACAGCTCGACGCGGCCCCCTCGGTGAACTTCATGAAGGCCCCGCCGGGTAACGATCTGAAGGAGTACGACGGCGCTTGGCATGTGCGGATCAACGACCAGTGGCGTTTGACCTTCAAGTGGGGGGAGTGCGGCCCATATGAAGTGCTGATCGAGGACCCGCACTGAGCCGGGCCTGGTCCCGCGTAGAAACCCTGAACAGCCACGGAGGGCATTATGTTCAAAAATGGTATGCGTCCTATCCACCCAGGCGAGATCTTGGTGGAAGACTACATCAAGCCCATGGGCGTCAGCGTGCGCGCCGTGTCGCTGGCCCTGCATGTTCCATACTCACGTCTCAGTGAAATCACTAAAGGCGAGCGCGGCGTATCAGCTGACACGGCTCTTCGTCTGGAACGCTATTTTGGCAGCGAGGCCCAAGGCTGGTTGAACCTCCAAAGCGCATATGACCTTCGTATCGCCGAAATGTCTGCGGGGAAGGCCATCGCCAAGGCGATCAAGCCGCTTGCATCGACTACTTAGCATGCCAGGGAAGATATGGTGATCGACGTTCCCGACCAAAACCACAACCGCCGAAACGGAGTCCCCATGTCCGGTCCCAAGTTCCGCATCGCACCCGCGCTGTTCCTGCTCGCCTGTTTCAGCTTCAACGGGGCGGCGTTTGCGCAAGCCATCGAGAAACCGAAGGTCTCGATCGCGGTCGGCGGCAAGCACCTGTTCTACTACCTGCCCCTGACCGTGGCCGAGCGGCTCGGCTATTTCAAGGAGGAGGGGCTCAAGGTCGAGATCAGCGATTTCGCGGGCGGTTCCAAGGCCTTGCAGGCGCTCGTCGGCGGCAGCGCCGACGTCGTTTCCGGCGCCTACGAACACACCATCAACATGCAGGCCAAGGGGCTGCCAATCACGGCCTTCGTGCTGCAGGGCCGCGCCCCGCAGATCGTGTTCGCCGTCTCCAACAAGACCATGCCCAACTACAAATCGATCGCCGATTTGAAGGGCAAGAAAATCGGTGTCAGCGCGCCCGGCTCGTCGACCAACACGATGGCCAATTTCGTGTTGGCCAAAGGCGGCTTGAAGCCGGCCGACGTCTCGTTCATCGGCGTCGGCACGGCGGCCGGCGCGCTCGCCGCGATGCGCTCTGGCCAGATCGACGCGATCGCCAATCTCGATCCCTTGATTACCATGCTGCAGCAAAAGAACGACATCAAGATCATCGCCGATACGCGCACCCTGAAAGACACCCAGGCCGTCTTTGGCGGGCCGATGCCGGCCGGCACGCTATACACCACCGCCGCCTTCCTCAAGAAATACCCGAACACGGCCCAGGCGCTCGCCAATGCCATGGTGCGCTCGCTCAAGTGGCTGCAAAAAGCGAGCCCGTCCGACATCGTCAATGTGGTGCCCGAGACTTATCTGCTGGGCGACCGCGCGCTGTATGTGGATACCATCGTGAAAGGACGGGAAGCCGTTTCGCCCGACGGCACGTTCGCGCAGGACGGCGTGAAAACCGCGCTCGCGACCCTGCAGGCTTTCGATCCGGCACTGGCGTCGAAAAAGATCGACCTGTCCAAGACCTTCACCAACGAGCTCGTGAAAAAAGCCAACGCCAAATACAAGTGAATTCACAAGTGGATTCACAAGTAACTTCACAAATAACTTCGCAAGTAACTTCGCAAGTAACTTCGCAAGCAACTTCGCAAGCAACTTCGCAAGCAACTTCGCAAGCAACCCGGACCTCAATGACGCCGGCGCTTTCACTCGACAACATCAGTTGCACCTTCGTCTCCAAAGACGACAGGACGCAGCGCTACACGGCGGTTGCCGACACCACGCTGCACATCGCCCCGGGCGAGTTCGTCTCGGTGGTCGGGCCCACCGGTTGTGGCAAATCGACCCTGCTCAACGTCGCCGCCGGCTTGCTCGCGCCGTCCGCCGGCAGCGTCAAGGCCTTCGGTGAACCCCTGGCCGGCGTCAACCGCCGCGCCGGCTACATGTTCCAGTCTGAAGCCTTGATGCCTTGGCGCAGCGCCTTGCAGAACGTCATCGCCGGCCTGCAGTTCCGCGGCATGGACGCGCGCGAGGCCGGGCGGCTCGGCCAGGACTGGCTGGCCCGGGTCGGTCTGCAAGGTTTTGGCGACCGCTACCCGCACCAGCTCTCGGGCGGCATGCGCAAGCGCGTCGCCCTGGCCCAGACCCTGATCCTCGACCCCGACATCATCTTGATGGACGAACCGTTTTCGTCGCTCGACATCCAGACGCGCCAGTTGATGGAGAACGAGGTGCTCGACCTGTGGAGCGCCAAGAAAAAAGCCGTCCTGTTCATCACGCACGACCTCGACGAGGCCATCGCCATGTCGGACCGCGTGGTGGTGCTCTCGGCCGGGCCCGCGACCCATCCCATCGGCGAGTTCGGCATCGACCTGGCGCGTCCGCGCGATGTGGCCGAGGTGCGCGGCGATCCGCGGTTTGTCGACCTGCACCGGCAGATATGGGGTGTGCTGCGCGAAGAGGTGCTCAAGGGCTATCAGCAGCAAAAGGCGCGGGTTTAGCATGTGGAAATGGCTGAAACCGAATCAAAACAATCTGCGCGCCTGGCAGGCGCTGGTGCTGGTCGTCTTCTTCGCGGTGTGGCACTTCGCCACGCGCGACCCGCAAACCGCCTTTTTCTTCGGCGAACCGCTCAAGGTCATGGCGCGCGTCTGGCAATGGTTCACCGTCGGCAGCGGAACGCTCGAGGTCGGCTTCGGCGACAGCACCTGGTTCACCTTGCATTTTCCGGGGGAGATCTATCCGCATCTGCTGGTCACCCTCACCGAGACCATGCTGGCCTTTGTCATCGGCATCTCGCTCGGACTCGGCGCCGGCCTGTGGCTGGCGCTGTCGCCGCTGACGTCGGCGATCCTCGACCCCTACATCAAGGCGGCCAATTCGATGCCGCGCGTGATCCTGGCGCCGATTTTCGCGATGTGGTTCGGCCTGGGCATCTGGTCGAAGGTCGCGCTGGCGGTGACGCTGGTGTTCTTCATCGTGTTCTTCAACGTCTACCAGGGCGTCAGGGAAGTGAGCCCGGTCGTGCTGTCGAACGCCAAAATGCTGGGCGCGAGCCGGCGCCAGTTGCTGCGCGCGGTCTACCTGCCGTCGGCCACCTCGTGGGTGTTCTCCAGCCTGCACACCGCGGTCGGCCTCGCGTTCGTCGGCGCCATCGTGGGCGAGTACCTCGGTTCCGCGCGCGGGGTCGGCTACCTGATTTTGCAGGCGGAGGGCACTTTCGACATCAACACCGTCTTTGCCGGCATCCTGGTGCTGACCGCGTTCGCGCTGGCGCTCGATGCCGCGGTCGGGCTGGTCGAAAAGCGATTGATGAAATGGCAGCCCAGGTCGGGCGAGACGGAAAAACTGTGACACCCGATGAAAATGCCGCCCGCTGGGGCGGCATTTTTTTGTCAGTGCAGCAGGGTTTGGATGGCGTGCGCCGGGATGTCGACCAGGGCTTCGAGCGCGCTCACCTGGGTGCCCGCCTGCGCGCTGACCTTGACCTGCGCGCGCGCTGGACCAGTCGACGCGCGCGAACGGCTGCATGCGGGTGATCCCGCGCAGCCACGTCGAGGGCACGGCCGGCTACAGCGACTACGAACCGGCGCTCGGCGAGTCGGTGTTCCCGACCGAGATCTGCAAGCCGCAGCGCGACGACGATCGCGCGGTGTATCTGGAGCTGGCGCCGAACCAGGCCTCGCTGCACGACGCGCGGATCCAGCACGGCTCCGAGGCCAACAACTCGGACCAGCGCCGCTGCGGCTGGACCTTGCGTTTTTGTTCGACCCGCTCGCGCTTCGCCGAAGCCTCGTGGGACGGCGCCCACCAGGTCTACCTGGCGCAGGGCGTGGACCACGCCGGCAACCGCTACGCCGAACCGGGCAGGGCGTATCCCGAGGTGCTGGAGCGGCGCCTCGACACGCGGCGCTACCGCCACAGCCACTGAACGATCGCGCCCGATTCCGTTTGGCGATCGCGCCCGGCGCCACTAAACTGAATTGATGCGCACGCTCCTCTTCGATGGACTTCCCAACAGCATCGGCCGGCACCACATCGCCCATCTCGAATGCGCCGGCGGCGATGCGCTCGAATTCATCAACCTGGCGGTGGCGCCGGCCTGGCTCGACGCCTTCATCGCGACGCTCTCGCCCGCGCCCTCGCCCTTGCCGCCGCTGAGCGCCCACCTGCAGCTGTCCGCTGGCGAGCACGAACAATGCGCGCGCGCGCTGCGCCAGCTGCTCTCCGATGGCGGGGCCGACCCCACGCAATTGGCGGGCGCGCTGGCGCGCGGCGCTGTTTGCGCAGCGCGGCGTGGGCCAGCCGCTGCGCTACTGGCAGGAGCAGGCCGGGGTCAGTCCCGAGCACCTGGCGCGCTCGTGCCGCCGCCATTACGGCGACAGTCCCAGCGGCCTGCTGGTGCGCGCGCGGCTCGAATGGGCCTGCGACCAGCTGCGCCGGGACGATGTGCGCGTCGTCGACCTGGCCTACGACGCCGGCTTCGACAACCTCTCGTATTTCTACCGCTGCTTCCGGGGCGCCTACGGCTGCACCCCGCTCGACTGGCTGGCCCGCGAGCGCGCCGGCGCCGTGCCGTTTTAGTCCGCGAGCAGGCGCGCGCGCAGGGTGTCGCGCATCCAGCGGTTCACCAGCCAGGCGTCGGCGGCCGGGGTGTCGCCGGGGCCGGTCGCCGGCATGTACGGCGCCGGGCCGAATTCCGGCGTGATGGTCAGCCACGGCGCGCCGGATGCGCGGCGCGCGGCCGCGATGCGCCGCCATAGGCCAAGGTGGCGTTCGAGCCAGGGGGCCGCGCCGGGGCTGGCCGGGTCGGCCACCTGCGGGCCCTCGTTGAAGCCGACGCGCGCGTGGATGTGGCGCGCCGCCGCCACCGTGCGCGCCAGCGCCTCCTCCTGGTCCGACAGGTCGCTCTCGTGCACGCAGAACCAGTGCGAAAAATCGGCGGTCACGGTCAGCCCGGGAAAGGCCTCGAGGTAGCGCACCGTGTCGGGCGCGTTGTACAGCGCGCGGCCGCGGTGCAGTTCGTGGTGCGGGGCCAGGCCGTGGCTGCGGGCCAGGCCGTCGGCGTGGCGCAGGATGCGCAGGTTGGCGTCGAAGCCGAACCAGTCGCGCCCGCTGTGGCAGTTGATGAACAGCGGTGCGCAGGCGGCGGCCATCGGCACCAGCCGGTCGAGCGAGGCGATGTGTTGGTCGGCGTTGGCGCCGCTGGTGACGATCTGGCCCACCAGGAGCAGGCTGGCGGCGCGGTGCAGCTCGGCGATCTCGGTCGGCGCTTCGGACACGCCGGGCAGGTACAGCTCGGTGGCGTCGTAGCCGTCGGCGCGGCATTCCGCCAAAAAGGCGGGCAGGCTGGCATCGGGGCGTTCCCACTTGGATTTGGCGTACAGGATTTGCATGGCTCGAAGGGCACCCCATGCTAGCGGCGGCCCGGCCGCGGCGTCCTGCACGGCGTTGATGCCAAGAGTGTAGCCGGTTGATCCTGAGATGGGTGGAATTATTGCATTGTTGACAATGTATCCCCGCCCGGGGCATGATGTCCCTGCTCCACGGAAAGGTTTTCAGGCATTGGCCACATGCAATGATCTAGCGCGTCGACTATTAAGCACAGGAGGAGTAAGCATGGATATCAAGCTCAATTTCGTCAATCAATCGAACGACGAGAACAACTCGCAGGTCGTGATTTTTCAAAAGAACGTCGCGAGCGGTGTCGAAGAACCTGCCGTGGCTTGGCGGGTCATTGATTGCGGCGTCAACGATAGCCACCCATTCGTCTTTCCAATGGCGATGTCGGTGGCGGCGAGCGATGCCCACGGAAACTTTTCGCCGCAAATGCCGGCCCAGAACGGCCAGGCGTTCGACTACACGGCAGGCGCCTCGGGCAACACCCTGGCCGACGCGGGCATGAGCACAAGCGCCTCCGAAGTGCATGTCCGCAACAAGGCCGTCATCGGTGCCATCGATGCCAGTATTTTCAAGGACGGGAAGATAATGGCCGTCAAGACATCGATCGCGCCTGGCCAGCAAGCCGTGTTTCAGTTCAAGCCGACGATCTGGATCGGCGTCGCCTCGCAAATCGGGCAAGGTGAAGTGATGAATACGGCAATCCTCTCCAACGTCAACACGGAATTGTCGCTGCTCGGCATTGCACGCGCCGATATCATCATGCGCGGCGGCGGTCCTGGTAAGACGTCAAGCGCGTTCACCTTCACGCTGGCCAATGTGGTCATGGCATAAAACGCTGGTCGCGCCGCGCGCCCGCCCCGGCCGCGGACGGTGCGCGGGTGGAACCGTCTTCCCGAGGGGCATCAATTTCGAGCGGCGGCCGACGACCGCGCTTCGCTTTTGTGCGTCAGGCGCGCTCGCGCCGCATGAGGGAGATGATCTCGTCGAGCTTGCGTTCGATCCCGCGCAGGGCCTCGGTCTGGGCGTCCGACGCCGCGTCCGCGTTGGGCGGGCCGCCGCGTTGTTGCTGCTTGAGCGCGTCGCGCGCGGCCAGGATGCGGTTGCGGAATTGCTGGGCGTCGACGATGCCGGTCAGGTGCATGTCGTTGGCCTGGCCGGCGCTGCTGCCGGCGGTCTCGAATTTCAATGTGCTCAGATGGAAGTGGCGCAGGACCGGGCCCTCCACAAACGTCACGTCCTGGATGTTCTCGAGCGGGATGGTTTTTTCGACCTGTATGAAAATCCCCTTCCGGTAGCGCAGCGTCTTGTCGCTCAGATGGCATTCGAGACGCTCGTAATAGTGCCGCGCCCACCAGCGGCCCACGCCAAGGAACCAGATGATCGCCAAGGGAATGCCGATGATCGTGACGATCATCGTGAAGCCGATCTGCACGACCAGGAAGGGCTTGATCAGGGGATTGATTTTGGCTTGGAAGATTTCGTCGGACATGGTCGGCGCCTCGCTCGGTTGGTTTGGATACGCCCAGTGTAGTGGAAACATTGCCAATGTCTATCACGTCGTAAAAATGCCAAGGCATGCGCGGAAAGTGCGCCACCGCGGCGCCCAAGGGACCAAAACATGTCTTTCTTGGAATTAATCACTTAAAATGCGAACTCGCATGTCTGGGTAACAGGCAACGTCCGAAGATCGCCCATGGTGCCGACACCGCTCCCCCACGGTCGTAAATTGATCCGCCCCCCGCCACAAGCACGGGAGCCAAGCTTCACACGTACAACAAGAGGTTTAAATGGAAAGTTTTATCGACAGTCTCAACGGCATCATCTGGAGCAAGGGATTGATTTACCTGTGCCTCGGCGCCGGTTTGTTTTACTCGATCCAGACCCGCTTCGCGCAAGTGCGGCACTTCAAGGAGATGCTGCGCCTGCTGTTCAAACGCAAGGGCGCCGAATCCGGCATCTCGTCATTCCAGGCGCTGGCGGTGTCGCTGTCGGGCCGGGTCGGGGTGGGCAATATCGCCGGTGTCGCGGCCGCCATCGGTTTTGGCGGACCCGGCGCAGTGTTCTGGATGTGGGTCGTCGCCTTTCTCGGCGCGAGCACGGCGTATGCCGAGTCCACCCTGGGCCAGCTCTATAAAGTGGAGGAGGACGGCCAGTACCGCGGCGGTTCGGCCTATTTCTTCGAGAGTTGCCTCGGCTGGCGCTGGTTGGGGGTCTCGTTCGCCATCGCGGCGGTGGTTGCATGCGGCATCTTCCTGCCGGGCGTGCAGGCCAATGCGGTCGGCAACGCCGTCACCCAGATTTTCGGCGACGGCGACATGGTCGACACCTTTCTGGGCCCGGTTGGCACCTATAAACTGATCGGCCTGGGCGTCATTTTGACCCTGCTGGCGGTGATCATTTTTGGCGGAATCAAGCGCATCGCGCGATTCGCCGAATTCGTCGTCCCGTTCATGGCGCTGGGCTACATCGTCTTGGCGCTGATCGTCATCGTATTCAACATCGACAAGCTACCGGGCGTCTTCAGCCTGATTTTCTCGGATGCCTTCACGGCCCAAGCCGGTTTTGGCGCCGCCATCGGCTGGGGCGTCAAGCGGGGTGTGTATTCCAACGAGGCCGGCCAGGGCACCGGAACCCATGCGGCGGCCGCGGCCGAAACCGAACATCCGTCCCAGCAGGGGCTGGTGCAGGCGTTTTCGATCTACATCGACACCCTGCTCGTGTGCACCGCGACGGCGCTCATGATCTTGATCACCAACCAGTACAACGTGCAAGGGACGCTGCCCGCCGGCCAATTCTTGGTGCAAAACCTGCCGGCTGCGACCGAGATCGGCTCCGCGGCATTCACCCAAATGGCGTTGCAGAGCACGTTCGGCGGCTTCGGTCCGGTGTTTGTCGGCGTGGCGCTGTTCTTCTTCGCCTTCACCACCATCCTTGCCTACTACTACATCGCGGAAACCAACATCGCCTACCTGAACCGCTTTTTCAAGCGCGGCGTGCCATTGGTCTTCGTCAAACTGGTGATCATGGCGATGGTGGCCTACGGCACGGTCAACAGCGCGGGCTATATCTGGAACCTCGGCGACATCGGTGTCGGCATCATGGCGTGGATTAACATCATCGGCATCCTGATCATTTTCTTCATCGCCAAACCGACCATTCTTTGCCTGCGCGACTACGAGGCGCAGCTGAAGGCGGGCGGTCCCATCACGTTCGACCCGATCAAGCTTGGCATCAAAAATGCCACCTTCTGGGAGCGGCGCGCTGCGGCGAAGAAATAGGAACGACCTCGAAAAGCCCCAAGCGATTGGGGCTTTTTTATAAGCGACACCAAGCGACACCAACCCACCGGGGACTTCGATGCTCTACGCCGCCGCCTGCATCATCACGCTCTTGGCCCTGGCCCATTCATGGCTGGGCGAACGCCACATCCTGATCCGGCTTTTCCGGCGGGGCATTCTGCCGAAGGTGCTCGGGACCGAGGAGTTCACGAAGGGGACCTTGCGCTTCGTCTGGCATTTCACGAGCCTGATCGCGCTCGGTTTCGCCGCGCTGCTGGTCCAGATCGCGGGCGGCGTGCCGGCCCCCGCGCTGGCGCCGACCATTGGATGGACGCTCATCGTGGCGGGGATACTGCCCTTGGTTTTCACCCGCGGGCGCCATCTGTCGTGGATCTTCCTGTTTGCCGCCGGCGCGCTTTGCCTGTTCGACTGAACCGGCAGGGCGGGAATTTGTCCCCTTGAAGATCGGGACGCGTGCGCTGTTGGCCGGTTGGCTTGGGGGCGCCTACAGGCGCAGCCCGCCGTCGAGCTCGAGCGTGCGGCCGGTGAAGTAGTCGTTCTCGAAGATGAAGCGGGCCGCGTCGGCGATTTCTTCGGGCTGCGCGAAACGCTGCAGGGGAATGCGTTGCCGGAACCGGTTCTGGAGCTCGGGTTTCATGCGCGCGACCATTTGGGTGTCGCTGAAGCCCGGGGCGATCGCGGCGACCCGGATCTTGTACCTTGCCAATTCCTGGGCCCAGGTCACGGTCATGGCGCACACCCCGGCCTTGGCCGCCGCGTAGTTGCCCTGGCCGACATTGCCGGCGCGTGAGATGCTCGAGATGTTGATGAGCACGCCGCCGCGCCCCGATGCGATCATTTGCGCGGCCCCTTCGCGCGCGCACAGGAACACGCCGGTCAGGTCGACCGCCACCACCTTGTTGAAATCGGCGAGCGACATTTTTTGCATGCCGCCGTCTTGCGGCTTGAGCAGCAGCGCGTCGGCGTTGGTGCCGGCGTTGCAGATGAGCCCGTCTATGGGGCCGAAATCGGCCCCCGCCTGCGCGAACGCGCGCACCACGGCGTCCTCGTCGGCGACGTCGGCGGCGTAGGTGCGCACCTGCGCCTTGGCATCGCGGCACAGTTGCGCGGTTTCGCGCACATGCTCCTCGCTCAGGTCCAGCAGCGCCAGTCTGGCCCCCTGCCGGGCCAACATCAGGGCCATGCTCCGGCCAAGACCCTGGGCGGCCCCGGTGATGACGATCGTTTTGTCCGTGATGTCCATGGATGCTCCCGTATGGCTTGTTGGACCGCCCGGGCCGGTCTGCCCGGAGGGCGGCGGCCGGATTTTGCGGCATGCCGGGGGCGCCCCGCATGCATCCCGCGCGCACCGCGCATGCGCAGTCAGAACACTAGCATTCGGCGCGGCGATGCACGGCGGGGGCGCAAGCCGTTGCGCGGTTCGGTCAAATCCTGGCGCATTGGCCCCGCGCGCTTGGGTGCGCGGCTTGACAAAGCCGGGCACCCAGGCGCACCCGGGCGTTGCCCGGTGCCGGCACAAGGAAGCCCCGGTCCGTTGCGCGAGCGCACCGTCAATGCCGCCGGACCGTGCCGAAGCCGCAGTAAAACCCACAGCGGCCCGGAATTGACGCAGAATACGCGTTCTCCATTCATTCAAGAACATTCAATGGCATCCGTACAAGAGCGCTGGCATGGCGCCAGACTGGACACATCATCGGCGCTGGTGCGTTTCACGCTGGCGCTGGTGCTGTTCGCGCTCAGCCTGGGCATCCGCTTCGCGCTGATCGGTGTGCTGCCGCCGACCGGCTTCCCGTTCCTCACCTTTTTTCCCGCCGTGATGCTGGCCGCCTTCGTGGCGGGGCTGTGGCCGGGCGTGCTGGTGGCCACGCTGAGCATTCTGGCGGCTTGGCGTTTTTTCATCGCGCCGTCCGCGGACGGCGGGTTGGCCAGCGGCGACGTGATCGCCCTGGTGTTTTTCTCCGGGGTATTGCTGGTCGACTGCGTGATCATCCACCTGATGACCACGGCGCTGGGCCGGGCCCGCTCGACCAGCGAACAGCTGCTCCACAGCGAGGCCCAGTTCCGCGCGCTGGCGGGCAAGTTGCAGCAAGCCGATCTGAGGAAGGATGAATTCCTTGCCATGCTGGCGCACGAGCTGCGCAATCCGCTCGCGCCCATCGCGGCGGCGGCCGAGTTGCTGGGCATGGGTGCCATGGACGAGCAGAAGGTCCAGCGGACCAGCCTGATCATCGGGCGCCAGGTCAGGCACCTGACCGGCCTGATCGACGACCTGCTCGACGTCTCGCGCGTCACGCGCGGCCTCGTCAGGCTCGAGCGGCAGCCGCTCGACGCCAAGCGGGTGGTGGCCGAGGCGGTCGAGCAAATCCAGCCCCTGTTGGACCGGCGCCGGCAGCGCCTCTCGCTGCACATCGAGCCCGAGTCCGCTTTTGTGCTGGGCGACCAGAAGCGGCTGGTCCAGGTGGTCGCCAACCTGCTCAACAACGCGGCCAAGTTCACGCCCGAAGGCGGCGCCATCGAGCTCGCGCTCGGCCTCGAGGACGGCCAGGTCAGGCTGGCGCTGACCGACAACGGGATCGGCATGGCGCCCGATTTCGTGGAGCAGGCGTTTGAACTGTTTGCCCAGGGAGAACGCGCGTCGGACCGTTCGCAAGGCGGCCTCGGGATCGGGCTGGCGCTGGTGCGCAGCCTGGTCGAACTGCATGGCGGGCGTGCGCGGGCGGGCAGCGACGGGCTGGGCAAGGGCAGCCGTTTCGAGGTCTGGCTGCCGCGCCTGGCCGGGGACGCGGGCGCGGCGGGCGGCGCGGGCGCGCCGTCGCAGCTGGCGCCGGCGGACGCGGGCCTGCGGGTCCTGATCGTCGACGACAATGTCGACGCCGCCGACATGCTGGGCATGTTCGTCGAGTCGCTGGGCCACCGGGTATGGATCGACACCAGCGCCGACGCGGCGCGCGTGACGGCCATGGAGCGGCATCCCCAGGTGTGCCTGCTCGATATCGGCCTGCCTGGAATGGACGGCAACGAGTTGGCGCGGCGCCTGCGGGCGCACCCCGGCACGGCCGGTGCGGTGCTCGTGGCCATCACCGGCTACGGGCAGGAGCAGGATCGGATCAGCAGCATGCAAGCCGGCTTCGACCATCACTTCGTCAAGCCGGTCGACACCGCGCGGCTCAAGGACTTGCTGGGCGCGATCGCCAGCGCGAACGCGGGCGCGAACGCCGGTTTGGAGCAGGTCGGCAAGTAAAGGCGAGGGCAGGCACGGGGCGGGGCGGAGGTGGTGCCGCCGGATGGGCCGCACCGGCCTCGTTCCCGCGCCCGCCACCGGGCCGGCGTGGCGCATCAAGCGCCAACTGCCGCGTCGTTCCGGCGCGCACGGCATGACGCATCACTTCGCTTCGACCCCGGCGGGATTGCGGCAGCCAGTTCCCGCGCCCTTGACATGGTCGGCCAGGAATTTTTCGACGAGGTCGAAGTGCTTGAGCGGCTCGGCGTGCGCGCCCTCGATCGCCTCGTGCTGGCTGTGGTGGGCGAAGTTGCCCGCGTTCATGCGTTGCATCATCGCGGCCGACATTTCCATCGACGGCCAGAATTCATCCTTGCTGGCGGACATGAACAATACCGGGCCCGCGATATTTTCCACCTTGATGGCCGCGTCGCGCATCGCTTGCGTGTTTTCCATCATCTTTTCGAAGGCCCCGCGCAGATCGCCCTTGATCAGGGCGCCGCTGGCGCTCCATGGGACCGGGACGAAGGCCAGTTCCGTGCCTTCGTGGCTGAACGACGAGGTATTCATTTGCGCGGTCAGGGCCGGAAACACCGCGCTGCCCGGCACCAGCGCCACCACCGCGCGGTAGGCGTCGTACCGGCTCGCCAGCGCCAGCGCAAGTTCGGCGCCCTTGGAGCCGCCCATGATGACGATGCACCGGCCATCGACGCGCCCGTCTTGCGCGGCCGCCAACACGGCCCGGTGCACGCCTTCAAGCGCGATCCGGTCCAGTTGCGCCGGACTTTCGGCGGTGCCGAAGTAGCCGATCGCCAGAAAGGCATAGCCCTGCGCGAGGAATTTGTCGCGCTGCGGTTTCCAGTATTGGCCGGCCCATGGGTTGCCGCCCTCGGAGCCGCCCAGGCCGACGATCAGGGGTTGCTTGCCCTGCCCGCCGGCGAACAACGCGCTGCTGACCTGGCCATGGCGCTCCGGCAAGCCATCGGGCTTCTTGTTCAGATACAAATAGCCCGCCCCTGCCATGAGCACGAGCGCGCCGATGGCGGTCAGAAGCACCCACTTCAGTATTTTCATCGTTCCTTCCTCCCCATGCGTTTGTCGAGTTGCGGTTTTTCGCAAGCTTTACCCATCAGGATCTCCTTGTCAAACAGTTCATATGGGCTCCCAGCCAGATGCTCCGCCCCGGTGCCAGGCTCAGCCCCGTGCGAACGTTGCCGTCATGCTGGTAGCTCGAGAGGCAAATGAGGGGCGCAATTTATGGGCCGTTCAGGCGGATTCGCAGCCGATTTCCTTTGAGCCCGACGGGCTCCTAGGAGCCTGTCGGGCTTAGGGAGTCGAAGCGAAAAAAGTGCTGGGCGAGGACAGATTTTGACGATTTCGAAGTGCCAATAGCGAGCTATTGGCCGAGAAAGCGGCGAAATATGGACCGCCCAGCGCTTTTTGCAGCCGACGATCCTAAGCCCGACAGGCTCCTAGGCCACGGAATACACGCATTCAAAGCGTTCAAAGACGATTGGCATGTCTGGCCGGGGCTGATAGCCGCTGCCCTCGAGTTCGCGGTGATAGTACGCCCAATGGGCGTCGTACCACCACGCCAGCGAGCCGTCTCCCTCGCCTTCGGCACGCGCGTGTTCCTCGCTGATACCGTGAAGTGGCAAGACTTCAACGTCGGTGATGCGGATAATGCATTGGGCTTTGCCGGCCCAGTCGGTAACGACATGCAAGTCACCGATGCGCGGGAGCGCCTCCCCTCGGCTCTGCAAGGACCACAAGGATGGCGCGGTGGCGCGTTTGCGCCCGCTTACAACAAGGCGGGCGCACGCGTCGGCGTCTTGACGATTGTCGCAGAAGTGCCAATGCGAAATAGCTCGCTCGCGGTCAGCCGGGAGCACGCCGAGCGCCATAAACTCCCGCCACATGGTTTCTACTGATAAATGCACACCTGTGTCCTTTCGATGAGCGGCCCGATGAAGACCCAAGGTGAAGGCATCGGTCGGCAATTGCCCGCGCTGCTGCCGGTTGTGGAGCTCGACGATCCTTCTTGATTGGTTGTAAAGCTGATAAGCTTGAAGTCTGACCGATCACTATTACGGGTTGTCCATGAAACGACTGGTGTTACTGCTTTGCTTTCCGCTGACTGCCATGGCCGCGCCGGCTAACACTGCCAAGCTGGCGCACTCTCTTGACACCATTATTGCTGCCCGCTTCAAGCCGGCGTCACCCGGCGTCGCCGCCTTAATTGTAAGGGACGGCCATCCCATCCTGCGCAAGGCATATGGCCTGGCCAATGTCGAGCTGAACGTTCCGCTCCAGCCCGAACATGTATTCCGCATCGGATCGACCACCAAGCTGTTTACGGCGACAGCCGTCATGCTGCTGGTCGACGAAGGCAAGTTAGACCTCGGCGCCCCCGTCACCCGCTATCTTGACGCGGCGCCGCGGCACTGGGAGAAGGTAACCATAGAGCACCTGTTGACCCACACCAGCGGAATCCCCAACCTCTCCATGGACTCGGGCTATTGGCGCACGACGGCACGGCTTGACCATACGCTTGAGGAATTGATCTCACCGGTGCACGCCCGCCCATTCGACTTCGAGCCTGGGACCAAATTCGCCTATAACAACACAGGTTTCAATTTGCTCGGGATGGTGATCGAAAAGGTCTCCGGCACCGATTACTTTGCGTTTGTGGAGCAGCGCATTGTCAAGCCGCTGGGGCTCAAGCACACGCGGGAGAGCAATGATAAGCAGTTGATTCCCGGCTTGGTGACCGGCTACCGCGAGGGGCCCACACCCGCGTGGCCGCTCGCCAACAGCAACCTGCACGCGGCCGGCGGTTTGGTGAGCACGGTGGACGATCTGGCCGCCTTCATGTTGTCCCTGCAGAGTGGAAAAATCGTGTCGCCGGCGAGCGTAAAACGCATGAACACCAGCCATGTGTTGCCAAATGGCGCGGCGACCGGCTACGGCCTGGGAACATGGGTGCGAAAAGTCAACGGAAAGCACTTGGTCGGACATGGCGGCTACATTTTCAATTTCTACAGCCAGCTTGAAATGGATGTCGATTCCGGCATAGTCGCGGTAACCCTGCATAACGGCGACAAGTTCGGCGGCGACAACGAGGAGTTGAGCAGGCAGCTGATCTCGGCGGTGCAAGGATCAATCGTCGGCATTTAGTAGGGCAAAGAGGCGGCGCCCGCGCCGCCCATGCGGGACCGGCCCACCACCGCGGGCAGGACGGGGGCGAAATGATTGACGTGTTGACATTTCGTGCCGGCCCCGGGATGATGTGCCCGCTCCACGGGAATGTTTTCAGGCTTTGGCCGCGTGTCATGATCCGTTTTTCTCGTGGCGGTTTTTTCCCACCCGGCGCGCAGCGCGGGACTGAAAGGCGGCCATCCCCATGCAAGATCAACAAATCGTCATCGTCGGCGGCGGCGTCTCCGGCCTGTACTGCGCGGTGCGCCTGGCCGAGGCCGGCCACCCGGTGCTGATCCTCGAATCGTCGTCCGACCGCTGGGGCGGACGCATCGAGACCGAGGACATGGACGGCTTCATCGCCGAGTACGGCCCGATGCGCTTCGAGCCCACGCTGCAGCCGCGCTTCGCCCGGCTGTGCGCCGAACTGGGCGTGCGGCTGGTCGACTTTTCGGGGCCGTCGGCCGACGCCATCGTCGCCCCGGACCACGACCTGCCGCCCGAGGAGCAGGGCCTCAATTCGCTGCAGCTGCTCAAGCGCGGCATCATGCTCATCATGGGGCGCGACCCGTCCGACCAGGGCTGGATCGACGGCCTGACCGAGGCGGACTACCAGCGCCTGCGCAAGCACGCGCAGATGCATGGCCAACCGCTGTGGGCGACCGGGTTCTGGAACGCCATGTCGGCGCACGGCGTGCTGAGCCACCGCGCGCTCGTCAAGCTGCGCGACACCGGCACCTTCTACCACATGATCCCGGAGAACCTCAACGCCATCGAATGGATCATCTGGTGGCTGCGCGCCTTGAAGACCGTGGGCCAGAAACTGGCCAGCATCGAGGGCGGCTCGGCCAAGCTGACCGACGGGCTGATGGCGAAGATCCACAGCCTGCCGAACATCACGGTCGCCGGCGGCCACACCCTGCTGGGCTTTCGGCCGACGGGGCTGGGCCAGTCGTCGATGGAGCTCGAGGTGCGCACCAAGAACGGCAGCATCACGCTGCGGGCGGCGCGCCTCATCCTCGCGATGCCGCGCCTGCCGCTGCTCAAGCTCGCGCCGCATCTGCCCGAACACATCGCGGGCCATCTGGACGCCGTCAACGGCTTCCCGATGCTGAAGATTTTCTTCGTCAGCAATGCGCCGTGGTGGGACTACGACCAGCCGCCGCAGCAGTACGCGAACTGCCTGCCCACGCGCGAGGTGCATTATTTCCGGCGCGCCCAGGACGGCGACCACGACGGCCACGGCATGGTGCTGCTGTACATGGACCGGCCGTCCACCGAATTCTGGCGCCACTACCTGAGCGACCCGGAGCGCCACGACCGCGCCGAGGTGGACCAGGACGCGCGCATCGTCGACGCCTTCGCCGTGTTCGTCGCGCGCGACGTCAAGCGCCTGCTCGAGACGAACGACCAGCACCTGAAGCTGAACGCGCATTCGAAGGCGGTGTTCCGCGCGCAGACGCTCGACGAGGCGACCGCCTACATCCGCAATTCGATCATCACCTACGGCATCCGCGACTGGGCGCGCGCGCCCTACGGCGCGGCCAACCACGGCTGGCAGCCGGGCGTGCGCTCCTGGAAGGTGATGGAGGCGTTCCGGGCCTTCGACTTTGGCAGTGGCGCCAAGAACGTGCACATCGTCGGCGAGGCTTACTCGGACTACCAGGGCTTCGTCGAGGGCGCGCTCAACAGCGCCGAGCTGGCGCTGGCGACCATCGCGCGGCCGTGCGCGCCGACGGGCGAGGTGTGACGCGCCGCGCGCCATCGCGCCACCATCGGCTTGCCTGCGTCATGGCGGCCGATGGTGGTTGCCGGAATTCGCGAAGCCGGCTTGAACGCTTGCCCTTCCATCCATCCACCTCGTCGATCGTCCGCATTTGCTGCTGAACATACTATTCATAGTCATTGGCCTCGTCATACTCGTGGCAGGTGCGGAGGGGCTGGTGCGCGGCGCCGCTTCCATCGCCGCCAGGTTGAAGATTTCGCCGCTTGTGATCGGGCTTACCGTCGTCTCGTTCGGCACGTCCGCGCCGGAGCTCACGGTCAACCTGGTCGCGGCATCGAATGGATCACCCGACCTTGCGGTCGGCAACGTCATCGGAAGCAATATCGGCAACATACTGCTCATACTGGGTGTGTGCGCCATGATCGTGCCTTTGGAGGTCAAGTCCTCGACCGTGTGGAAAGAGATACCGCTGGCGCTGCTTGGCGTCGTGCTGGTGCTTATCATGGGCAATGACGAGTTCTTTGACGGTGTCGGCTTCAACGCGCTCACCCGGACCGATGGCATGGCCCTGCTCGCGTTGATGATTATCTTTATGTACTACGTCTTTGGTCTTGCCAAAGGCGACCGTGCCAAAGAAGAGATCAGCAATGTGGGTGAGGAGGTGAAGACGTTTTCGCTGCCGGTGTCGTCCATTCTGACGGTGGCAGGGCTTGCCGGTCTGGTCTTCGGCGGCCAGCTCCTCGTGTCGGGGGCGACCGCCATCGCGAAAGCCGCCGGTCTGTCGGAGGCGCTCATCGGGCTCACGGTAGTGGCCATCGGCACCTCGCTGCCCGAGCTGGCAACATCGGTGGTGGCGGCGCTGAAAAAACAAGCGGACATCGCGATTGGTAACATCGTCGGATCGAACATCTTCAATGTCTTCTTCGTCCTCGGGACCACAAGCACGATCACCGCCCTGCCGATTACCCTGGCGTTGAGCATTGATATCTTGGTGTCCATCGGCGCTTCTTTATTGCTCCTGCTATTCATGTTCACAGGAAAGCAACATCGTCTGGTCCGCTGGGAGGGTGCGCTTTTCTTGGGGCTGTATGTCGTCTACCTGATCTATCTGATAGACAGGGGCTGATTGAACCGCGGCAGCTGCTTTCATTTCAAGAAAGAGCGCGAGCCGGGCGGCTCGCGCTGCATCCTCTTACGGCATGACGATCTGGCTAATGCCGGCCTGGTCGGTCTTGATCAGGTAGCTGACGACGCTCTGGTTGTCTGGCTTGTCCGGATCCGCGATGTACTGGCTCAGAATGCCATGCTCGCCCCACGCCGTCAGGAAATCGAAGAACAGCCTGTTGGTCAATGGCGCGTTTGGCAGGGTGATCGCGCCATAGGTGATGCGCGCCGCACCGGTCGCCGCGTCGTGGCTGCGCACCGTGCTGCCTTCCAGCACCATCACAGCGTCGCAGTCCCTGAACGAATATTCGATGCTGTACAGCGGCTTTAGAATGCAGCCGGCCAGCCGGGCGCCCGGCAAGGTTTGCATGGCGCTGCCATCGCTGTTCATCGATACCACGGAATCGTTCGTTTCGTACCACAGCCGCTCGCCGCCGCGTTGCAGCGAGTACGCAAAGCTGCCCTGCGGCGCCGTGTAGATTGGTTGCGGGGTGCCGCCGGAAAGCGGCACCGAGTGCGCCGTCCCCAGCGCGCCGTGCAATACGACACGGGTCGGTGTCACCATGTTCGCACTGGTGTGGCCGCTCACGGTAGCGACCGCATTGACCGCCTTGGTCCCCGTCACGAAACGCACGATGCGCGTGGACGCGCCGTCCCCGCTCCATAGCGCGATGACGATATCTTGCTGATTCGCATACGTGACGCCGCCCAGCGACTCTTCGCCGGTCAAGGTGGCAACCGTGGTCAGTGTGGCCGGCGCCGCAACGCCGAGGTCGACCGCGTAGATTTTTTTGCCCGATTCAAAAATCCAGTGATTGTTCAGGGGCGTGTTGTCGTCGTCGAAATCGAGGTCGGCGGCCGGCAGCGTGAACATCGTGACCGGGTTGCTGAAGTTGGCATTGACGCGCTGCAGCAGCTGGCCGTTGCGCACGAGCCATCCGCTCAAGACGCCGGTCGATGAGTGGACGGTGGCGAGCGGCTGCGCGACTTCGAGCGGCGCCGTGAGCGCGCCCATGTCGGCGCGCACCGCGTAGTAACGGTCGTCGCTGGTGCCGCACCGGGCGTCGACGCCGCTTTTCCGATACACATGCCAGGTAAGGTTGGCGTCGGTGACGTCGCCGCCTTCCCAAGCGAAGCCCCCGTCGCCGTCGCAGATGCCGGCCGAGGTCAGCGACGACACGCGCACTTCGGCGGGCAAGCCATTGGCGCCGATCAGGTCGCGCCGGATCAGTTGCTGGTTCTTCCAGAACAACATGCCGCGGACATGGACGTGGCTGGCGAGGCCATTGCTGATCTGCCCCTGGAGCAGGACGCCGGCAGTCTCTCCCGACCCCGCCGGCCAGAAAGGCACGGCGGCACCGCCGGCGGCGGGTATCGCGCCGAACCCGATATCCCCGTTGACGCCCACGCCGGTCAAAAACGCAAGATGCAGGCCGGGAACCGAGGACCCCTGCACCACCGTCAGCGTTGCATCGCCGCTGAGCACATTGCCCTTGGCGTTGCTGACGCGCACAGCGAACCTGGCGCCGTTGTCGGCCAGCGTGGCGGCGGGCGTCTGGTAGGTGGCGCCGGTGGCGCCGGCGATTGCGGCGCCGTTGCGCAGCCACTGATAGGTGAAGGGCGCGGTGCCCGAGGCGACAACGCCAAAGGTGCCGCTCTGGCCGACGCCAACCGTGGTGCTCGACGGTTGCGCGGCGATGCCCGGCGCGACGGCTTGCGCGGTCACGCTCAGCACGGCATTGCGGCTGACCACCGTGCCTGCGCCATTCTTGACGCGCACGCTGAACAGCGCGCCATTGTCGGCGGCACTGACCGGGCCGAGCGTCAGTGTGGGGCCTTGCGCACTGGCGATTTCGACGCCATCGCGCAGCCATTGGTAAGTGAGTGAATCGCCCAGCGCCTGCACCGCAAAGCCCGGTGCGGCCCCGGCCAGCACGCCGACGTCCTGCGGCTGCGCGGCGATGGCCGGCGCGAATGTCGGTGTTGCCACGGTGACCGTGACGGTGACGCTGGTGACGCTGCCATGCGCATTGCTGACCACCACATGGTAGGTGCCGGCGGCGCTTGCACTGCCGTAGATGACCATGAAGCGCGAGCCGCTGTTGATCAACTCGCCATTGCGGTACCACTTGTATTGATCGGCGTTGTTGGCCGTGACGCTGAGCGTGTTCATCGCGCCGGGCGCAAGGGTCAGGCTCGATGGCTGCACGACGATGACGGGCGGCTTTTTGCCCACTACCAGGCAGACGGGCAGGGTCATGTCGGTCAGCCCGGTGGCGACGATGACGCTGTCGCGCTCGTCGCCGCTGGAGGCGCCGACCTGCACTTGGCTGCTGCGGCGCGCCGCCACCCTGAACTTGCCGTCTGCCGAAGTCGACACGGCATCCGTGCCGATGTAGTCGATGCCTTCGGTGGCGACGGAGGCGTGGACCGGCTGGCCGGCGGCGTTGACGACGCAGCCGTTGATGTAAATGGTGTCGTAAGGCTGGTCCGCGTTCCATGTGGAAAAGTGCGACACCTGGCCCTCGTAATACTGCCGCGGCGCGTCGCCCGCCAGCGCGGCCGTGCCTTCGCGCACCCACAGACCGGTCGTTTCGTTGAAGTAGTACAGGGGGATCGACAAGGGCGCACTGAGCGTGCCTTCCGGAACGGGAATGCGGATCGTGGCGGTCTTGCCCGGCGCCAGGTTCAGCAGGGCGCCCGAGGCGTCGCGCAGTTCGATCTGCAAGGCGCCGAAACTTTCAATCGGCGTGGACTCGCCCGCCGCGCGATAATTGCCGGGCATGTTGAGGAGATTGAGCGCCGGATCGATCGGCGTCATCTCGACCGACACCGTGCCGGTGAATGGCGCGCTGGTGGCGTGGGTGATGAAGCCGGCGGCGGGCAGTTGCACTTGCGCGGCCGAGCCGGCCAACACCACGGTGCCGCCCGCCGCGGCGCTGATGTCCTGCCGCACTGCCACTTTGGCCAGGCGGCGGTCCGCTGTGCTGGTCTTGTCCTTGATTACTTCGACGGTCGCGAAGTTGGCCGCGTAGCTCGGCTTGGAGAACCGGGCGACGACGGCAATGCCGAGCGGCACGCCGGGCAGGCTGTACTTGCCATCGGCGGCGCTGCTGGCCTTGAGGGTGCCGATACTGACTTCAACGCCCGCGATGGGCTCGCCGCTCTGGGCGTCGGCGACGCGGCCGGCCACAGTGCCGGTGCTGACCTGGACGGGCGGGTCGACATGGTCGTCCTTGCTGCTGCCGCACCCGCTCACGGCGAACACGATGGCGCTTGCGAGCAGCAAGGCGCGCAAGGGTATCTTAAGTTTGGGCATGAATTGCCTTTCAATTTCACGTTTAGGGAGGCGGTTTGATTGTTTAACCAAACAGAAACAAGATCTTAATAACAATATTATTATTTGAGCCATGAAAAATCGCAAGAATGTCGTTGGAATCTCGAGCGGATGCGTGGCGCGGGGTTTGACGGATGATCGGTGCAGACGTAACTGGGTGAGGGCATCGTGGCGGCGGCGTTGACTCCCTACGAGCGCAGCCTGCAAATAGATGAAGAATTCGGGATCTTTTCCGGAACATTGCGGCAATATAGGGAAGGGCCGATTTCCGGTCCTCCATTCTTCGAGGTAAGTTAATGAGGGTGCATCCACTCGTTTTTCTCGCCGCCATGCTGGCCTTGCCCGCGCAGGCCGCCGCGCAGGCCGCCGCGCAGGCCGCCGCGCAGGCCGCCGCGCCGGACGCCGAGCGACAGGCGCGGCACGTGCTCAATCGCATCGCCTACGGGCCGGCGCCGGGCGACGTGGCGCGGGTGCGGCAGATGGGCGTGAAGCGCTATATCGACGGCCAGCTCGAACCGGCAGCGCTGGCCTATCCGGCGGCGCTCGCCGAGCGGCTGGCCGCGCTTGAGCTGCCCAACATGAGCGCCGGCGCCGCCATGGCCCAGTTTGCCGAGCTGCGGCGCGAGGTGCGCAGCGAGGAGCCCGGGGCAAAGCAGCGCCGCGCCGAAGGCTACCGGAAGATGGCGCTCGAGGCCCAGGAGGCGCGCCTGCTGCGCGCCATCTACAGCCCGCGCCAGCTCGAGGAGGTCATGGTCGACTTCTGGTATAACCATTTCAATGTCTTCGCCGGCAAGGGCAGCGCGCGCGCGATGGTGGCCAGCTACGAGCGCGACGCGATCCGCCCGCATGTGTTCGGGTCCTTCCGCGCGCTGCTGGGCGCGAGCGCGAAGCACCCCGCGATGCTGGTCTACCTCGACAACCAGCTGTCGCGGGCCGGCAAGCTCAATGAGAACTACGCGCGCGAACTGATGGAGCTGCACACGCTGGGCGTGGACGGCGGCTACACCCAGAAGGACGTGACCGAGCTGGCGCGCATGCTGACCGGCTGGTCGTTCGCGCAGCGCGCGCTGATGCGCAAGGACGAGGGTTTCCGCTTCGACGCGCGCAGCCACGACCAGGGGCCCAAGACGTGGCTGGGCAGCGCGGTGGCGCAGCGCGGCCAGGCAGAAGGCGAGTTCGCGCTCGACGTGCTGGCGCGCCTTCCCTCCACCGCGCGCCACATCAGCCACAAGCTGGCCCAGTATTTTGTGCACGACGCGCCGCTGGCGGCGCTGGTGGGGCGCATGGCGCGCACCTTCCAGAGCAGCGACGGCGACATCCGCGCGGTGCTGCGCACGCTGTTGGCGAGCGAGGAATTCATGGCGCCGGCCAGCATCGGCGCCAAGTTCAAGACGCCTTACCAGTACGTGGTGTCGGCCGCCCGCGCGGGCGGCGCGCCGCCGGGCAATGTGCGCCCGCTGGTGCAGTCGCTCAAGCAACTGGGCATGCCGCTGTATGGCTGCGCCACGCCGAACGGCTACAAAAACGCCGAGGCCGCCTGGCTCAATCCGGGCGCGCTAACGCGCCGCGTGGTGTTTGCCACCGCGGCCGGCGCCAGGCTCGACGCCGCGCTACTCGACGCCGACCTTGGCGCGGCGATATCGCCGCGCACGCGCGCCTTGGTGGCCGCCAATCCACAACCGCTGCGCGCCGCGATGCTGCTCGGCAGTCCCGACTTCATGCAGCGCTAAGGACACCATATGAAACGCAGAGACTTCCTCATGGGCGCGAGCCTGTTGCTGCCGGTCGGGGCCAACGCCTGGGCGGCCACCGGCGCCGCGCCCACGCGCCAGAAACTGGTCGTCATCATGCTGCGCGGCGCGGTCGACGGCATGAACGTGGTGGCGCCGGTGGGCGACGCCAACTACGCCAGGCTGCGCCCGACGATCGGCCTGGCGGCGCCCGGCCAGGAGGGCGGGGCGCTGGACCTGGACGGCTACTTTGGCCTGCATCCGGCGCTCGCCCCCTTGCTGCCGCTTTGGCAGCAGAAAAAGCTCGCCTTCGTGCACGCGAGCGGCTCGCCCGACGCCACCCGTTCGCACTTCGACGCGCAGGACTACATGGAGTCGGCCACGCCGGGCCGCAAAAACACGCCGGACGGCTGGATGAACCGGCTGGTCGGCTTGCTGCCGGGCGCCGCCACGCCGAGCCGCGCGCTCTCGATCGGCCCGCTGATGCCGCGCATATTGTCGGGCCCGGCGGCGGCGGTCAACCTGCCCAACGGGGCGGCGGGCACGCGCGCCGACGTCCTCGACCGGCCGGCGATGGGCTCGGCGTTCGACCAGATGTAGGCCGGCCACGCGCGCTACGGACGCGCCTGGCAGGACGGCCGCGACGCGCACCGCGACGTGATGCAGTCGGCCATGAGCAGCAAAATGCAGGCGGCCGACAATGGCGCGCCGCTGCCGAACGGTTTTCCGGCCGACGCGGCCAGGCTGGCGACGATGATGCGCAACAATCCGAAGATCCAGCTGGCCTTCGTCGCGCTCGGTGGTTGGGACACGCATGCGCGCCAGGGGGCGGCGAGCGGCCAGCTGGCGGGCCGGCTGGCGCCGCTCGGGCTGGGGCTGGCCACGCTTGCCGAACGCCTGGGACCGATGTTCGACGACACGACCGTGGTGGTGATGTCGGAATTTGGCCGCACCGCGCGCGAAAACGGCAACGGCGGCACCGACCACGGACACGGCAACGCGATGTGGCTGCTGGGCGGAAAAATTGCGGGCGGCAAGGTGCTGGGCGACTGGAAGGGCGTGGGCGACGCCGACTTGAACGAGGGACGCGACCTGCCGGTGACGACCGACTTCCGTACGGTGCTGGCGCAGGTGGCCGAACGCCACTTGCGCCTGCCCGACCGCCAACTGGCGCAGTTGTTTCCCGACATGCCGCGCGGGGCGGGGGCGTTGCAGCTGTATCGTGGCTAGGAGCCTGTCGGACTTAGGGAGTCGAAGCGAAAAAAGTGCTGGACGAGGACAGATTTTGACGATTTCGCAGTGCCAATAGCGAGCTATTGGCCGAGAAAGCGGCGAAATATGGACCGTCCAGCACTTTTTGCAGCCGACGATCCTAAGTCCGACAGGCTCCTAGGAGCCCAGGTGGCATCGGGTGTGCGGAGCCCGGCGCCTGACGCGACAGAATTCCAGGTCGCCAATTATTTCCGCGCTTGGTTGAGCGCCTATTTCATCGAAGCCTCGCCAATCGACAAGAACTCGTCATTCTTGTGGACGGTCAAGATTCGCGCGTCGGCCATGAGTGGTTGCGCCGATTGCGGCCAGCGCGCGCCGAGCAAGCGCGCACTTGGGATCCACGCGTAGTTGACGCTGTTGCTTTGATTGCCACCAAGTATGAGAAATGAATCTCCATCCTGGCCTGCGTAAAACCCGACGTGACCCTCCCAACTGTTGCGCGCCCTGCGCCAAAAAACCATGATCGCACCCTCCCGCGGGGTGATCGGAATCCCGGCTTTAAGCCAAGCCCTGGCGGTAAGTATGTTGCTTGGCAAAGGTTCTTCTGGTAGCGACGAGGCGATGCAGTGGCCGACGAAGAGACCGCACCACGGAACATCATCGCCTTTGTAAGCGACATCCAAACCCTTGGACCAATCCAGAATTTTCGGATTATTACCTTTGCCCGGAACTTCACGCGTGTTCATCAACCTTTTCGCTTCCATCAACCACGGTACGAAAGGCGCGTTGAGTTTGACGTCTGATTTTGAGAATGGTGCAAGTTTCTTAAGCGTGCCTTCATCGAGAATGCCATTCGATTCAAGCTTCTGACTTTTTTGAAAACCTTTTAGCGCCGAAATGCTGCGGCGTCCCCAAATCCCGTCTATCTCACCAGGCGAAAATCCCGCTGCAAGCAGGCCTTCCTGGACTTTTTTGATCGCTTTGTTTTCCATCCCAGCTCCTGTAGTCACCGGCTTACTTGGTTTCGGACCGGGTTCAGCCAATTGTGCGCTTTTCAGCGACAGTTGCGCCAGGTGGGGCGAAGCGGCGAATGTCGCTGTTCTCCTTCGCCCCCTAGCGGTGGAACTCGACGCTAAAACGCACCGGGCCGATGACCTCGACATGGTGCGGCACCTGCGGCTCGACAATGCCAAAAATGCCCGGCGAGAGCAAGTGCTGCTCCGCCTCTGGTTCCTCGATCGTGTAGCGCAGGCTGCCCTCGTGGACGACAATACGGCCCCACACATTGTCGGCGGTGGTGTGGGTGCGCTGCAAGGCTTGGGGGACCGTGTCTTGGTTGAATTCGGACGAGGTCTTGTAGTGGGCCACGGTGGCGGGCAATGTCTTCATTTTTTTCCTTCAGGCCGCGTCGGCGCGGCCAAAATAACCATATTGCAAACTGGCGGCGATGCGACGCGCCACCACGAGGAATGCGTCCGCCACGCTGGCATCGAACAGGTGCCGCACCTGGTTCTCGAACAAGCCCAGCCAGCGCCGGAAATGATCCGGTTCGATACCCTGCAACTGCATGTGCTTTCCGTACACATTGCCCTTGAATTCGCCGCTGCCGAGCATGACCGAACACCAGAAGTCGACCATGCGCTCGAGGTGGGGAGTCCAGTTGTCTCCGATGGCGTTGTCGAAAATAGGCTGCAGCACAGGGTCGTGCCGGATATCGTCATAAAAAGTCGTGACCAGGGTAGAGATGGCGGCGCGGTTCAGTTCGAGGTGCATTTTCGTATCCTGTTGGGTTGGGCTAGCGTCAATCCGGTGCCCCAGCAATAGCGTTGAATATAAAATGTATTATATTTGAATCTTTAAGGTGGCGACCAAACCGGCCGCGCGGCGCAGGTGGTGCCTGGCGCGCGAACTGGACAACGTGACCGGTTTCGATGGGCTGCTTATTCGACCACGCGCTTTAGAGACGGAACCACTGCCCGAACGCGGTGGTTTCGTCAGGCTGCCAGCGCTTATCCCTGCCATAGATGGGACGCCAAGTCGACGGCGCCCAGGGTACTGCCGGAAAGGCCCGTTTTGACTTCTACTTGGACTCCCTCATCAGACAGCTTTTCAGCCTGGTTTGGAATATAGGTGAGTAGCTTGCCTTGGGCGTTAACAATCCGATGTAGCGGAATGTCGTACCCGACACTGCGCTTGATGAACCCTGGAATGGCCCGCACGAAACTATCTGCTACGCCGATAGCGATGGTTACGTCCAGGTAGCGAACGACCTTCCCCGCTGGAATCGTAGGTACGAAATCCAAGAATTTTTGATGGGCCGATTTGGGAAGTGCCGCATATCGACCCGGGTGGAGGCTGATAGTGTCTCCTACCAGAATGATCCCGCCTGTCTCAATTGATCCTAGGATCCCGCGGCGGTTGATCATCGAGCCTAAATCGCGGGCGACCGGAAAAATTCTCTTACAGGGCTCGCAGAACATGGTCAATTTGATCTCGACGCCGCTGTTCGTGATCAGGGCGGTGCCTGGCCGAAAAATTTCACGAGAACTGGAAGAGATGACCAGGTTCTCGCGCAGGGCACCCGCGGCGATCTCCAATTCGTCGAGTTCTGATTGAAGGGTAATTAGGATTTGTCTTGGACTGAGCCGGTTTGCGTGGACGTCGCCCCTTATGCCAAACCCGGCGATGCATTCGAGCGGGTCGCCATGTCCTAACTCAATTGTTGCCTTTCCATGCCGCTCCTTACGAAAAAGATTCTCGACACGTCCAGAGGGGGGAGGGTAACTATCTTCTTTGCGACTCAGTTAATTTTTGTAAGATCGAAAAAGGGCGATGCGGCGAATGCTTCCGCTATGGATTCAAGCGCGCGATCTGCCGGATCACACCAGGCCACCATGCATTTCCGTACCGCAAACCGATACGAACGATCACCATGTCCTCGGCTGGCGCCACATAGATAAACTGGCCGTGATGACCTTCCGCGTAGAAGTCGTGGCCTGGCTTGACGCCAAGTTCCGATCCCGAATCCACGACAGGCGCACGCCGCCATTGCCATGCGTAATAAGCCGCCGCACGGGTGTTCGGTGCTTCAACATTCCAACGGCTGCCGGGGGTGTCGCCAGGATGCTCACGCACTTGCGTACTTTGTCTGACCCAATCGGCTGGCACGATCTGGCGGCCGTTGATCCTTCCATCATTCAAGTACAGCTGGCCAAAGCGCGCAAAGTCGAGGACGCGCGCGTTGATGCAGCAGAACGCCTTGGGCTGGCTGCTCTCCAAGCTGTCGATGCTCCAGCTCGCATCGTAGGCAGCGCCCATCGGTTGCCAAATCTGTTCTTGCAAATACCGTGGAAGCGGAGTGCCCGTCGCGCGCTGGATGATTGCGCCCAAGAGTTGGGTGTCGCCGCTGCTGTAATGGTACCGCTCATCGGGCGCGCGTTCGATGGTTAATCCATTCAACTTGGTCGCCAAGTCCGCTGTCAGATAGAATTTGGAAGCGTCCGCCCAAGGCGAACCGTAGCCTTCAACGAACAGAATGCCGCTGCGCATTTCCAAGAGGTTGCGTATTGTGATGCGCGTGAAACGTTGATCCTTGTTCGCCAATTCCGGCAAATAGCGCGTGATCGGGTCATCGACACTTCCGATCTGGCCGTCGCGGATTGCAATGCCGACCAAGGCCGATACAACGGACTTGGCGACGGAGAAGGAGGTGACCATGCTATCGCGACGGTAGCCATTGTAGTAGCGCTCCAGCAGGATTTTTCCATGCTTAACGACCACAATCGCCACCGTCCCGTTGCGCTCCATTGCCGCGTCGAATGGCTCGCCCCGAAAATCAGGAAGTCGCATCGGCTCGCCTTCCGTCGCTGGAAGCGGTGACGCGACCTGCGCGCGCGCGATCGACGCATTCTGAAAGTGTCGGTAATCTGTGATGGCCGACTGCCGCTGCAGCATCATCCATGCCGGCAGGTCGGCGCAAGCGGACAACAACACAGCAGCGCTCAACATCAGGAAGATGCACGGGCGAAGCGACGGCAATTTATTGAATGGCATTTTGTTTTTGGGTGCTTTTACGATCAGATCAGTCGAGGGGACTTAGTGTGGGCTAAATCGGATCTGGGGCAGGCGGGGAGAGCATAAACGAAATTTGAAAATTTGGTCTGGATAGTGGGGAAGTAAGGGTTAGTCCGGACCGAACTTGGCCTACGTTCGCACTCAAGCGCCTCTTGTGCGGCGAAGCCCGCCGTCGCATCACAATCAAAGCTGCAGCGCCAGTCACCGCACGGTCGTGAGCTGCAACTGGACTGAGGGCGGTAGCATTTGAGGCGCGCAACCCGCTTCTTGATTGCATAGTATGCTACACGCTGGCGTTTGGGCATCTCACCAAAAAGTGTAAGGTTGGCGTTCCCTGCACGACTGACCGGGACCAGTCCGACTGCTTGTATTTGCAAGTGTCGCCAACTTGTCTTTCCTATATAGAGGTCAGCAATATGCATCGTCGTCATTTTCTCATCGGTGGTTCTGGCTTGTTCGCAAGCGCACTACTTCCTGTATTTGCCAGCGCAAGCCCGAGCGCCAAGGCGCAGTGGAAAGCGCTCCTGCCTGCGGCGAGCTATCGGGTCTTGTTCGAGGAAGACACCGAGCCGTCCGGTTCCAGCCCCCTAAACGCGGAAAAACGTGCGGGCACATATATCTGCGCCGCTTGCTACCAGCCGCTCTTTGACAGCAGCACCAAGTTTGAAAGCGGGACCGGCTGGCCGAGTTTCTACGACCATCTTCCCAAAGCACTCGGCGTAAAGACAGATTACAAGCTGGTCTGGCCGCGCAAGGAGTACCACTGTTCTCGTTGCGGCGGACACCAGGGCCATGTGTTTGATGATGGGCCGAAACCAACCGGGCTGCGCTACTGCAACAACGGAGTGGCCTTGCGTTTTGTGCCAAAGGGTGAAAAATTACCGGAGTTACGAGTATGAAGATAGCGACAACAATCTCCGCATGGCTTTGTGGCCTTGCCATGCTCGGCATGGGGGCGACGGCGCACGCGAGCACAAAAAGCGGCGACGCGCCCGCGGCTGCAAGCGCGCCGCTGGCAACCGCCATTTTTGCGAGCGGCTGCTTCTGGTGCACCGAAAGCGATTTCGAAAAACTGAAGGGCGTGGTCAAGGCAGAATCGGGCTACACCTCCGGCCGCGTTCCAAATCCCACTTATGAACAGGTCAGCGCTGGCGGGACTGGCCACACGGAGGCGGTGCGGGTGGTTTACGATCCGTCCAAGGTGAGTTACTCGCAATTGTTGGCGTATTTCTGGCGCAATGTGGATCCGACCGTCAAGGACCAGCAGTTTTGCGATGTGGGCGACCAGTACCGCAGCGGTATTTATTATCTCAATGAGGAGCAGCGCAAGGCCGCGCAGGCGAGCTTGGCGGCACTTCAAAAGTCCGGGCGCTTCAAACAAATTTACACTGAGATCGTTCCTGCCAGCCCATTCTATGTGGCGGAAGATTACCATCAGGACTATGCCAAGAAGAATCCGATCCGCTATCGCTATTACCGGAGTGGCTGCGGTCGGGATGCGAGGCTGAAGCAGTTGTGGGGCTAGCCTGCCGGGTGTTACGTCCGCCAATATTTG
>NZ_PXWF02000255.1 GCF_003011895.2 Massilia glaciei
ACCGCCGCCCCAGCCGCCGCCACCGGCGCCGGTGCCGGTGCCGGACGCCGCCCATGTGGCCGCCGCGCGTTTCCTCGAGCAGGCGAGCTTCGGTCCGTCGCCGGCTTCCATCGCCAGCGTCAAGGCGATCGGCCCCGCCGCATGGCTGACCGGGCAGTTTGCGGCCCCGGCCAGCCCGATGCCGGTCGCGGCCAGCCTCCCCGCCATCGCCGGCAACTGGTATATGAACATGGCCACCGGCCAGGACCAGCTGCGCCAGCGCATGATCTTCGCGCTGTCGCAATTGTTCGTCGTTTCATCGAACAAGAATCCGTACCCGAACGAAATCGCGCCCTGGCTGACCACCCTGCAGACCCACGCCTTCGGCAACTTCAGCGAGCTGTTGCGCCAAATGACGCTCAACCCGGCGATGGGAAAATACCTCGACCTCGGCAACAGCATCCTGCCTTCGCCGAACGAGAACTACGCGCGTGAAGTGATGCAGTTGTTCACGGTCGGCCCGGTCATGCTGAACCAGGACGGCAGCGTCCAACTCGATGGCAACGGCGAGCCGATCCCTACCTACGACCAGGAGCGCATCGGCGACTTCTCGCGCGCGCTGTCGGGCTGGACCTACACCGGCGCCAACGCCACCGGCATCAACTGGGAGAATTTCACGGGCCTGTTGCAGCCGCGCGACGCCTACCACGACAAGACGGCCAAGACCTCGCTCGGCGGCCTGACCGTGCCGGCCGGCCAGACCACGGTGCAGGACTTCAACGCCGTCATGGACAACCTGTTCATGCATCCGAACGTGCCGCCCTTCATCGCCACCCGCCTGATCCGCCACTTTGTCACGAGCAACCCGAGCCCGGCCTACATCACCCGCGTGGCCGATGTGTTCGCCAACGGCGGCGGCGGCCGCGGCGACCTCGCCGCGACGCTGCGGGCGGTGCTGTTGGATCCAGAGGCGCGCTCCGACGCCGTCACGGCCACCTCGGGCCGGCTGAAGGACCCGATGCTGCACACCGTCGGCCTGATGCGCGCGTTGAACGCGACCATCGTCAGCCCGAACAATATGGTCTGGGACTACTCCCTGCTGGGCCAGAAGATCACGGCCACGCCGAGCGTGTTCAACTTCTACTCGCCGGTCACCGCGCTGCCGGGTTCGCCGCAATCGTTCGGCCCCGAGTTCCAGATCTACGCGCCGGCGCTGGCCGTGGCGCGCGCCAACCTGATCTTCAAGCTGATCGGTGGCGCGTACTGGGCCATGGTCAAGATCGACATCGCGCCGTACGTCACCGCCGCCGCCGATCCGGCCGTGCTGATCGGCATGGTCGACGCGAACCTGCTCGCCGGCCGGATGACGCCGGCGGCCCGGAGCGCCATCGACGGCGCCGTGCGGGCCAGCACCGACAACAAGCAACGCGCGATCACCGCCCTGTTTCTGGCCGCGATCACGTCCGAATTCGCCGTGAGCAAATAAGCCGCGCACCCATCCCAGGAGCTTGAACATGAAGCCAACATCGAACCCACGCCGCGGCTTTCTGCGCACCGGCGGCCAGGCGGGCGCGCTCGGCGCGCTGTCCTCGCTCGGCCTGCTCTCGGCCGCCCCGGCCCATGCCGAAGTATCCGACTACAAGGCGCTGGTCTGCCTGTATATGTTCGGCGGAAACGACGGCAACGATATGATCGTGCCGCTCGACGCGCTGCGCTACCAGCAAGACACGGCCGCGTGCGCCAGCCACGGCCTGGCCTTGTCGGGCGCCGCCAACACGCTGCTGCTGCCGCGCTCGGCCACCCTGCGGTCGGTCGCCGATCCCGTCAACCAGGCCTTCGGCTTCCACCACGGCATGCCCGAACTCGACGCGCTGTTTGGCCAGGGCAATGTCGCGGCCGTCCTCAACGTGGGCAGCCTGCGCCAGCCGCTGACCAAGGCCCAGTATGTCGCCCGCGCCGGGGTTCCGCCGCAACTGTTCTCGCATCCCGACCAGACCTTGCAGAACCAGGCCGGCAGCGCGGCGGCGACCGGCACCGGCTGGGGCGGCCGCCTGGTCGACCTGCTGGGCACGGGCGGCGGCATGGATTCGGTCTCGGTCGGCAGCGGCGGCCTGTTCGTCGAGGGCGCGACCTCGCACGGCAACCAGTTGCCCGCGAACGGGCAACTGAACCTGGCGGGCATGTCGTACTGGCCGCAGGCCCAGGCCGATGCGCGCCGCAACGCGCTGCGCGCGATCCTTGGCAGCGAGAACCCGAACCTGCTGGCCGCCGCGGCCAACAAGGCGCTGCTGGGCGGCATGGACCTGGTCACCAACCTTGGCGCGGCCAACGCGGGCGAGCCGCTCAATACCGTGTTCCCGTCGACCGCGCTGGCGACCCAGCTCAAGACGGTCGCCCAGCTGATCAAGCTGCGCGCGTCGCAAGGCAAGGGGCGCCAGGTCTACTTTGTCTCGCTCGACGGCTTCGACACGCATGGCGGCCAGCAATGGATGCATTGGAACTTGTTGAAGCAAGTGTCGCAGGCGATGGCCGCGTTCCAACTGGCCTTGTCCGAGATTGGCGCCGCGCAAAACGTGACCACCTTCACGATGTCCGAGTTCGGCCGCACGCTGGTGCCGAACTCGGGCGTCACCGACCATGCCTGGGGCAACCACCAGCTGGTCGTGGGCGCGGCCGTCAAGGGCGGCGTGTACGGCAAGTTCCCGGACTTCACACTCGGCGGTGCGGACGACGCCACCGGGCGCGGCGCGTGGATCCCCCAGTTCTCGAATCAGCAGTACGGCGCGACGCTGGGCAAGTGGTTCGGTGCCGATCCGCAGATGCTCGAGAACCAGGTCTTCAACAAGGAATTGAGCCGTTTCGCGCTGCCCGACCTGGATTTTATGAATTGAGCACGTCGGCGGGCAGGCTGGCGTAGAAGGCGACCATGTTCCGGCCATTTTTCTTGGCCTGGTACATGGCGCTGTCGGCGTGCTTGAGCAAGGTTTCGGCATCGGCGCCGTCGCGCGGGTAGACACTGACCCCCACGCTGCAGGTGACGCTGAAGGCTTGCCCGCCCAGTTGGATCGGCTGCGCGAGCTTGCGCTGGATTTTGGCGAGCATTTGCGCGACATAGCCGTAGTCGTCGTCGGCCAGCGCGATCGCGGGCCGGTCCCCGGGCGCGTTCGTCGCCCCCAGTTTATGCAGCGACAACAAGACGAATTCGTCGCCGCCGAGGCGCCCCACGGTGTCGCTCTTGCGCACGCACGCGGCCATGCGTTTGGCCACGGTTTTGAGCAGCAGGTCGCCCGCGTCGTGCCCCATGGTGTCGTTGACGTGCTTGAGGCGGTCGAGATCGATGAACGCGACGGCGATCACGAACTTGCCCCGTTCCCCCATCGCGATCGCCTGGCTCAGCCGGTCCATCAGCAGGCGCCGGTTGGGCAGGCCGGTGAGGTTGTCGTAGCTGGCCAGCCGCTCGAGCTGTTCCTCGGCGGCGCGCGCCTTGGTGATGTCGGTCATCGTGTACACGAAATGGGTGGTCTGGCCGGCCTTGTCGCGCACCGGCGCGAGCCGCACGTCGTTCCAGAACGCCACGCCATCCTTGCGCATGCTTTGCAGCACCGCGTGCCCCTCCCTTTGCTCGGCCAGGGCCTCGCCCAGTTCGCCGTCTTGCTTGCCGTCGCGCGCGCCGAGCATGTCGGCGATGTTGCGCCGCTCGGCCTCCCGCGGCGAAAACCCCGTGATCCGCTCGAACGCCGGATTGACGTACACGATCGGGTAGGCCGGGCCGGCGCTGCTGGTGATCACGATCGCGTCGTTGCTTGCTTCGATCGCGCGGTTGCGCAGGCGGATCGCCTCGTCCGCCTGCATGCGCAAGGTGACGTCGCGCGACATGCCGACAATGCCGATCACGCTGCCGTGGACGTTTCGGAACGGCATTTTGGTGGTGGAGAACCAGCGCCGTATGCCGGCCATGTTGATGTTCTCCTCGAGCTGGTCGACGAGCGGCACGCCGGAACGGATGATCGCCTGCTCGTCCTTGAAAAAACCCTCGCCGCACGCGTTCGGGTAGAAATCGAGATCGGATTTGCCGACCAGGTCCTCGGGTGCGGCCACGCCGATGCCGAGCGCGGCGGCCTTGTTGCCGATCACGAAGCGCCCGGCCGTGTCCTTGATGTAGATATGGTCGGGCATGTTGTCGATGATCGCGCGCAGCAGGTTTTGGTCGCCGGCGAGGTGGCTTCCCAGTTTGACCCAGGCGTCGATCGCGCCGGTGCCCATGCCGGCCAGTTGCACCGAGCAGCAGGCGGCGACCAGGGCCAGCGTGTTCTCCCCCCCTTGCGCGATGGCCCGCCCGGCGCCGTTCCAACAGCACAGGTAGCCGGCGCCGCCGTCGAGCGGCAGGCACAGGGTGCCGTCGCCCGGCGCCACGGCGCGGCCGTCGAGCAGGGCGCGCACGGCCGCGGGCAAGGCGGCGAGCGCGCCGTCCCCGAACGGGGCGAGCCGCCGCGCGGGACCGGCGGCGCCCGGCAGGTCGAGGGCGGCAAGCCGGTGGCCTTGCTCATCGGCCAGCAATACGCAGGCATGGCCGGCGCCGCCGTGCTCGCGTGCCAGATGCAGCACCGCGTCGAGCAAGGCATCGACCGATGCCGCGGCCGACAGACGGCGGAACACATCAACGGCGTGGCCTGATTCGACAAGTGGCATTGCTTTCCTCGTGAGCGCATGGAGCTGCGGGACAAGGTGAATCGTGCTTGCGATGCAACGCACCACTTTGGGGATTTTCCTTGCTTTACGAGAATGAGCTATTTCACGTCGTTTTGCAAGCGCATAACGTGCGCGCCAAGTTGCTGTTTTGCTTGCGCGGCCTGCGCGAGCAGGCAGACGTGGGCGGCCAGGCCGCGCGCCGGGTCGACGCGTTCGCCGGCCTGGTGCCCCCGGTCGCTTGTGTAGAGGCATTGCAAACCGTGCGCGCAAGCGGGCAGGCGGGCCGCCCGCGCCGACAGGTTCACGACCACCAGAATGCGCGCGGCGCCACTGCCGCGCCAGTAGGCGAGAGCGCCGTCGGGCTGTTCGGCGGCGAATTCGAGCTTGCCCTGGCGCAGCGCCGGATGCCGGTTCCGCAGCCCGATCAAGCACTGGTAGTGCTTGAGGGTGGGCGCGTCGAAGGCCGACCAGTCGAGCGAGAAAGGCTCGAACAGGCTGCGCCAGTCGCGCCACAGCGGCTCGTTGAATTCCTGTCCCATCATCAGGTGCGGCACGCCGTCGACGGTGAGCAAGATGGCTGCCGCGGCCAGGTGCAGCGCGGGACCGTAGTGGCGCCATGCGCGGCCTTGTTCCTTTTCTTCAAGCCAGCGCATGCGCAAGGCGTCGCGCGGGAAGCTGTATGCCGCGTCCTGCCATTGCCGGATGAAATCGGCGGGCGCGGCCCTTCCCCCGGCGAGTGCGAGGATCAGGTCGCGCGTGCCGCCCTCGTACGTGAGGTCGCAGGCGGCAAGGTGGTGGAATTCGTCATAGGCCTGGGAGATCAGGCCGATGTCGGGACGGATCTGGCGCAGCGATTCGCGGATCTCGACCAAAAAATCGAGCGGGGTGATGTCGGAGTCGTCGAAGCGGAAACCGTCGATGTCGAATTCGGCCACCCATTGCCGCATCGCGCCGAGCAGGTGGGCGCGCAGGTCCGGCCGCGAAAAATCGAGGCCGGCGAAGTAGGCGCGGTTGGGCACCGCGTAAAACGGTGCGCCGCCGGCCCTGCGCGTGAACCAGTCCGGATGCTGGGCGACGAGGATGTTGTCGACGCTGGCGCGGTTGAGCGTCCAGTCGAGCACGAGGCGCATGCCGCGCGCGTGGATCGCGTCGACCAGCGCGCGTAGCGCGGCGGCGTCGCCGAGCGCCGGGTCGATGGCGCCGAAATCGCGCACGGCGTAGGGATCGCCGAGCGTGCCGAGCCGTCCGTCGATGCCGACCGGGTGGATCGGCATCATCCAGATCACGCCCACGCCCAGTGCCGCTAGGTGGTCGAGGCGCGCCTGCACGCCCGCGAAGGTGGCGCCGAAGGCGCGCACCGACAACTGGTAGACCACGCCGTCGGCCAGCCATGCCGGGCTCGGCAGGGCTTTATGGCGCAGGTACAGCGGCCCGGGATGCTGCGCGTTCGCGTGGCCGGAACGGATGAAGACCTCGCCGTCCCCGTCGACCGTGAAGCTCGAATTGTTCTGGCCGTCCTCGGAGACCCAGGGATTGGCCGGGTCGAGAATCCAGTGGCGGCCGTCGACCACGTATTTGTACAGGTGCCTGCCGGTGGCGACGGGCAGCGTGGTTTGCCAGCGCCCCGGCGCGATCTGCCGCAGCGGGCGGTCGTCGCCAACCCAGCTGTTGAAGGTGCCGGCCACCGCGACGCTGCGCAGGCCGGGCGCGCCGTCGAAGGTGAAACGGATGCCGCCCGCGCTCTTGTGCGGGCGCAGGGCGGGCTGGTGTTGTTCTGGCTGGTTCATCGTCGTCGGGGGCGCTTCCACGGTTCTGCCCGGCAGTATAGCCAAATCTTGCCAAAGATTGGCTCAAGGCCGGCGCGGAACTTCGCTGTTCAATAAGTTCTCAAACACTGACCGGCGCCTGAGAGGCTGAGAGTCTTTCGATCATGCCCGCTCAGCACGCCAGAAAGCGCCAGTTCGTCGTTGCAAATGCTCGCCATAGCCCGCTATGGCTGTGCTTTGCGCCTCGATCTGCCGCTTTCTGGCGGGCTGCTCGGACACGCCCGAAAAACTCTCAGCCTCTGAGCTTCCAGCCGCACCAGCCCGATCCGACCTGAAAGGAACGATATGCTCACCGGACTCCATGCGCGCGCGATCGCGCAGCTGCACGACAGCATGCTGTCTGATTCGGACACGCCATCGGCCCGCGACGACGCGCTCGCCGAGGCGTGGCATTTCATCGAAGCCAATCATTTCTTCAACTGCCGCCTGTGGCGCGAAGAAGACAAGGCGCGGCGCACCGATGTCGACGCGTCCGAGATCGTCGCGAGCAAGCGCCTGATCGACCAGTACAACCAAAAACGCAACGACGCCATCGAGGCGCTCGACGAGGCCCTGCTTGCGGGCCTGTCCACGGTGCGGTGCGTGCCGCACGCGCGCCTCCACAGCGAAACGGCGGGCGCCATGATCGACCGCCTGTCCATCCTGTCGCTCAAGGTGTTCCACATGCGCGAGCAGACGCGCCGCTTCGACGTCTCGGAGGCCCACCTCGAAAGCTGCGCCAACAAATTGCAGCGCCTGTCGCATCAGCGCGAAGACCTTGGCAACTGCTTCGACGAATTGCTGGCCGACGCATCCTACGGGCATGTCTACTACAAGGTGTATCGCCAGTTCAAGATGTACAACGACCCCACGCTCAACCCCTATCTGTATGCGGGGCTGGCGCAGGGCGCGCACGGCAAGGGGGCGCCATGAGCGGCATGCGCGGCGCGGCGTGCGCGGTCGACGTGCTGGTTCCCACTTGCAACCGGCCGGGCGCGCTCGCCGTGACGCTGACCGCGCTGGCCGCGCAAACCCTGCGCACGCTGCGCATCGTCATTTCGGACCAATCCGACGGCGCCGGCGTGTTCGAGCAGCCCGAGGTGCTCGCCGTGCTGCGCTACCTGCGCGCGACCGGCCGCGAGGTGCACGCCCTGCGCCATCTGCCGCGGCGTGGCATGGCCGAGCAGCGCGCGTTTCTGCTCGCGCAGGCCGGGGCGCCGTATTGCCTCTTTCTCGACGACGATGTACTGCTCGAACCCGATCTCGCGGCCCGCCTGCTGCGCTCGATACAGGAGCAGCAATGCGGCTTTGTCGGCAGCGCCCTGCACGGCCTAAGCTACCTCGACCAGGTCCGACCGCACCAGCAGCACATCGAGTTCTGGGAGGCGGGCGTCGGCCCCGAGACGGTCGCGCCGGGCGCGCCGGCGTGGGAGCGGCATCATTTACACAGCGCGGCCAACCTGTTCCATGTGCAGTCGCGGCTCGGGCTCGACGCGGAGCGAACGCGGCATTACCGGGTGGCCTGGATCGGCGGCTGCGTGCTGTTCGACACGGTCAAGTTGCGCGAGGCGGGCGGCTTCGATTTTTGGCCGGCGCTGCCGGTGGCGCATTGCGGCGAGGACGTGCTCGCGCAACTGCGGGTCATGGCGCGCTTTGGCGGTTGCGGCATCATCCCCTCGGGCGCTTACCATATGGAGTTGCCCACCACGATCAGCGAGCGCGAGGCCGATGCGCCAAGGCTGTTGTGGGGAGCGGTGGCCGATCGATCGCCGGCGCCATGAGCGCGGTATTGCCCGGCGTGAAAAAGATCGCCGTGCTGAGGCCGAACGCGGTCGGCGATTTCGTGTTCGCGCTGCCCGCCTTGCATGCGCTGCGGGCCAGCTACCCCGGTGCCGACATCGTCTATATCGGGCGCCGGTGGCATGCCGATTTTTTGGCGGGCCGCCCCGGGCCGGTCGACCGCGTTGTGGTCATCCCGCCCGTGCCGGGGGTGGGGGTGGCGGCTGACGCAAAGGTCGACGGCGACGCGGTGGACGCCTTTGTGGCGGCCATGGTGGCCGAGCGGTTCGACCTGGCGATCCAGGCGTTTGGCGGCGGCCGGTTTTCCAACCCCTTCATCATGCGCCTTGGCGCGCGCCGCACGGTGGGATTGCAGGTTGCGGGCGCTGGCGATCTCGACCTTACGGTGCCTTACGGAAGCATGTGCAACAGCCGGCTGCAGTTGCTCGAGGTGGCCGCCTGCGCCGGCGCGCGGGCGTGGCACTTCGGGCGGCCGGAGCTGGCCGTGACCGACGCCGATCGCCTCGCGGCGGCGCAGGTGCTGCCGGCGGCGCTGCCCAAGCCGCTGGTGTTGTTGCAGCCGGGCGCGACGGACCCGAGGCGGCGCTGGCCGGCGGCGCGCTTTGCCGAACTGGGCGATGCGCTTGCCGGCGCGGGCGCGCTGGTCGCGATCAATGGCAGCGAGGACGAGGCGCCCCTGGTGCATGCCGTTGCAAGCGCGATGCGCGCGCCCTCGATCGACTTGGCGGGCAAGCTGGCGCTGGGCGGCTTGTGTGGCGTTCTCGAGCGCTGCGCCTTGCTGGTGTCGAATGACACGGGGCCTTTGCATCTGGCCCTGGCCGTCGGCACGCCCGGCGTGGGCATCTATTGGTTGACCAACCTGATCGAATCCGGCCCCTTGCGCCAGCACGGACATCGGGCGGCGGTGTCGGTGCGCTTGCACTGCCCCGTCTGCGGCGCCGAAAACCTGAGCACGCGTTGCGCGCACGATGTCTCGTTCGTCGATGATGTGGGCACCGCGCGGGTAAGGGCTTGTGCCTTGGAGCTAATGCAGGCAATGGAGGGCATTAATTGCTGTGTCGCTTCAGGGATCGTGCCGTAGAAATTGACGTGGAAAAGCGCCTCGTTTCGGCCTGAGGGCACGGCCTGTGGCCTGGAGTTTGGAACGCCGCATAGTAGCAATTTCAGTATGGGTCCCCGCTTTTGCGGGAATGACGTTGGCTATTTTATCGATGATGATCGGTAGCTCGATTTCTGACGCGCTAAACACCAGTTTTCGCACCGCATTTGAAGGCGCGTGTCTGCACGCGCACGATGGGTGACGTTGGTTATTTTATCGATGATGATCGGTAGCTCGATTTCTGACGCGCTAAACACCAGTTTTCGCAGCGCATTTGAAGGCGCGTGTCTGCACGCGCACGATGGGCGAACATATGCGTTGCACCTCTCCATTAACCATCACCGAAGTCTGCTCGTTTAGCTGGAACGACGCGCTGGCCGAGTTCTCTTGCAAGCCGTTGCAAAGCTGAACGACACTTTTTGCAGCCGACGATCCTAAGTCCGACAGCCTCCCAGCAGCCCGCGCGCGCGTTCGAGCACGCCGTAGACATGGTCGCCGTCGGGATCCCACACGCAGCGGTGCAGCGCGTGGTCGAGCGGCGCCCACCGGTGGATGTCGGCCTTGCTGAAGATGACCACGCTCGGAATGTTGAGGCCGGCGGCAATGTGCGAGACGCCCGTGTCGTTGCACACAAGCAGGCACGCGCGGCGCATCAACGCGGCCATCGCGCCGATCGAGATCGCCGCCGCCGCGTCGATCGGCTCGGTGCGCATGTGGCTGGCCACGGTCGCGGTCAGGTCGGCCTCGTTGAGGGAGCCCGTCAGCACCACGGGCAGTTTGTATTCCAGGCTCAGGCGGTCGGCCACTTCGGCAAAACAGTGCGCTGACCAGCATTTGGCGCGCACGCTCGCACCCGGGTGGATGCAGATGAAGCCGTCGGGCGGCAAGGCCTGCGCGAGGCCGCTCGCGGCTAGCTCGCGCTCGTCGTCGGGGGTCAGCGGGAACTCGAGGTGCGTGCCCGCCGGCGGCGCGCCCAGCAAGGCGGCCAGCGCGAGCAAGCGCACCGGTTCGGCGCCCGTTTCGGGCCACGCGAAGTAGCAGATGTTGTCGAGCGGGACGTTGCCGGCCACGCCGAAGCCGGCCGTCGCGCGCGCGCCGAAACCGCGCACGATGCCATTGCTGATCTCGCCGCTGCCATGCAGTTGCAGCGCGAGCGCGAAGCGTTCGGCCTGCATGGCCTCGTAGAAGGGGACCAGTTGCTCTTGCCGCACCGATTGCTCGGGCATGGCGCGGTGGCCCGGAAAGGCGAAGAAGGCGTCGATATACATGCGGAATCGGTCCGCGAACTGCTGCGCCCAAGGCAGGCCGACGAGCGCGATTTTTGTGTCGGGCAGCGCCTTGCGCAAGGCGCGCAGGGCGGGCACGGCGCACAGCATGTCGCCCAGCCGGAGCGCCCGGAAAATGACGAGCTTCTCGGGCGCCAGCCTTTGCAGCAAAGCCGCGGACGGCACGGCTGAGGGCGGCGCCGCGGACGGTCGCGCTGCGGACGGCGGCGCGATAGACGGCGGCTTGGTAGACGGCGGCATGGCGGGCGGCGGCATGGCGTGCGTTCCCGCCGTCATTGCGGGCCCGGCGCGCCGTGTTTGCGCAGCAGGAAGGGCGGCATGGCGAGCGCGTGCAGGGGCGTCTCGCGGAATGCGGCAAGCGCCTCGGCCGGCGTCTCGACGATGGGTTCGTCTTTTCGGTTGAACGAGGTGTTGAGCAAGACCGGCAGGCCGGTGCGCGCTTCGAACGCGCGCAGCAGGGCGCGCAGGAACGGGTCGTCGCGCTCGCCGACGGTTTGCAGGCGCGCCGTGCAGTCGACATGGGTGACCGCGGGAATGACGGACGCCATGGCCGGGTGCACGGGCGCGGCATATTGCATGAACGGCGACGGCGCGTGGATGGCGAAAAATTCGTGCGCCCGTTCGAGCAGGACGACCGGCGCCAGCGGGCGGAACCATTCGCGCGACTTGACGCTCGCGTTGATCCAGTCGCGAATATGGTCGTGGCGCGGGTCGCCGATCACGCTGCGGTGGCCCAGCGCGCGCGGTCCGAATTCGCTGCGGCCCTGGTACAGGCCGAGCACCTGGCCGTCGGCCAGCAGGGCGGCCATGCGTTCGCACATGGCGGCGCCGCTGTCGAGGCGCTCGACCTGCAGCCCGGCGGAGTCGGCCACTGCGGCCACGGCGGCCTCGATGTCGGCCAGCGCGGGCGCCGGGCCCAGGTAGTCGTTCTCCCAGCGGTAGTGGCAGGGTTCGCCCGCCAGTTCGGCCAGGCCGTACAGGGCGCAGCCGATGGCGGTGCCGGCGTCGCTGGGGGCGGGCGGGATGAAGATCCGGCTGAACGGGGTTTCGGCCAGCAGCCGCTCGTTGGTCGAGCAATTGAGCCCGGTGCCGCCCGCGAAACACAGGTTGCTGGCGCCGGTCTGGGCGTGCAGCCAGCGCGCGACCGCCAGCACGGCGTCTTCGAATGCGCGCTGCCCGGCGGCGGCCAGGTTGGCGCTGTCGGCGAAGCGGGCCTGGTCGCCGCCCCGCCCGCCCGGTCCTTTTGCCCCCGCATTATATAAAAAGCGGGCGCGCTCGCGCATGATCTCGCGCCAGCGCGCCGGGATGCTGACCTGGCAGCCTTCGACCTGCAGCGGCGGCAGCCCGAGGGCGCGCGGGTCGCCGTGCGGCGCCAGGCCCATGACCTTGCCCTCGTTGCCCTCGCCCGGAAACAGCGCCTGCGTGAGCAAAAAATAGAACATGCCGAGGCCGACGAGTTGTTCGTCGTCGCGGTTCCAGAGTTGCTTGCCGATGCAGTCGATGCGCTCGCGGTCGGCCCGGTAGAACGAGGACACCTCGCGCCAGTGCCCGGGCACGGCCGCCGCGCCGGCCCATTGCTCGGTCAGGGCGGCGACCTCGCTGCCCTGGCCGTCGATGATCATGACCGCCGCCTCGGTGAACGGCGAGGGATGGAACACGCTGTAGACGTGGGCCAGGTGGTGCGACAAACGGGCGCGCCGGCAGCCGGGCGCGAGCACGAGGGTGTCGGCCAGTTCTTGCTCGTAGGCGGGCAGGAAGTCGAGCTCGGCGTCGGAGGAATAGCATTCGACCAGCACGTCGATCGGGCGCTCGAGCCCGGGGAGCCGGGGCCGGTAGACGTCGCGCAGGTCGCCCTGGCGGCCCCAGTGGTGCTTGTGCCGGGACAGGCGCTCTTTTTGTATCGCCCACAGCAGTTGCGAGCCGTGCATGAGGCAAATGCTCGCGTCTTGCGTGCGGTTCAGGCCCAGCACAATCGGTGCGTCGTTCATGTGGTTTCCTTTTTGACAGCCTCACAGGAGGCTGTCGGACTTAGGATCGTCGGCTGCAAAAAGTGTCGGACGGTCCATATTTCGCCGCTTTCTCGGCCAATAGCGCGCTATTGGCACTGCGAAATCGTCAAAATCTGTCCTCGCCCGGCACTTTTTTCGCTCCGACTCCCTAAGTCCGGCAGCCTCCTGGTGTTGGAGTGCCCGCTCAGCGTTTGGTTCTGGTGGCGATGCGGGCACGGCCGTTAAAGAGGCGGTATCATTAGACATGCTACAAACACCTGCCAACTTCATTCCCCTGATGGCGCCGCAAGCCCATCCAAAGCCCCTGACCTATGTGTTCCAACAGGGCAGATTGCTGGTGCGCGAGGACGACCTGGCGCTGCCCGACGCCGGCGTCGTCGCCGGGCTCGATCTCGACCCGCTGCGCATGCATCCGCTCGGCTTGCTCGCGGACCGCTATTGCCAGGTCACGTGGGCCGACGCCGACGCCGCGCCGCCCGCCGGATTCGTCTACCGGGGCTTGCGCTCGCTGCTGTTCGGGGTGATGGACGAAGACCTGGTCGGCGTGGCCGGGCGCGCCTCGCAGGTCGCCGAATGGGCGCGCACGCACCGTTTTTGCGGCGCCTGCGGCGGCCCGATGCACCTCGGCACGGGCGAGCGCTGCTACCACTGCGCCGCTTGCGGCAACCTCGCCTATCCGCGCATTTCGCCGGCGATGATGGTGTTGATCCGCAAGGGCGATTCGGTGTTGTTGGCGATGCATATCAATTCGGCGGCCAAGCGTTTCACGCCGCTGGCGGGCTTTCTCGAGGCCGGTGAGTCGGTCGAGGAGGCGGTGCACCGCGAGGTGTTCGAGGAGGTCGGCCTGCGGGTGCACAACCTGAAGTATTTCTCGAGCCAGTCGTGGCCCTTCCCGCATTCGCTGATGCTCGCCTTCACCGCCGATTACCTCGACGGCGAGATCCGCCTCGACGCCACCGAGCTGTCGGAGGCGCGCTGGTTCGGGCCCAACGACGAGTGGCCCGAACGCATCGCCCATGTGTCGGTGTCGAGCATGCTGGTCGACGCCCACCGGCCGGCCTGAGCGGCGCCAGCCAAAGCAGCGCCGGCCCGGGCGGCGCCCCTACTCCACCAGTCCGCTGATCCCTTTGCGCTTCGCCGGCGCCGCGGCGGCCACCGGCGCGGCCGCCGCGCGCGGCTCTTCGGGCTTGGCGCCGGCGCCGCGCAGCTGCACCGTGCGCTGCATCAGGTCGAACCAGAACGGCGCGCCAAACAAGGCGGTCGAGGCGGTCAGCATCCATCCGGCGACCATCAACAGGAATTTCCCATCTAGCGCGGGTGGAAAGCTTTGCCAGCCGATCGGCAGGGTGAACAGCGCGTCGATCGCGCGCGGATCGACTCCGGCCGTCGGCAACGCCAGTTGCGCCGCCAGCGCGGGTTGTTGCCAGAGCGCGCGGAAGAGTTGGATGCTGTCGATGTTGAACAGCGCCGCGAGCAGCAGCGACAACAACAGGCTCACCAGCAGGGAGCGCCGCTTGTAGGCGCCGGACACGCGTTCCATCGCGCTGTCGAACCAGCCCGCCACCGAGGCCTGGAACACCTCAATGTCGCCGCCGGCGCGCTGGTGGATGCTTTGCAGCACCCGCCTGACCTGCGGATCGTCGAGCGCGTCGATGTCGCGCCCGAGTTGCTCGTAATCGCCCGGAATGCTCTGGATGTTGTCGATCAGCGCTACCGCGAACGCCTTCGGTTCGATGTACGAGGGTTTGTTCTTGATGTCGCGCGGATTGGCGCCGCCGTCGTCGTGCGGGTTGACCAGCGCGTGCGTGTAGATGGAGCACGCCAGGCTGTTGAAGCCGGGATCGTTGAGCATGGTCTTGATCCCGCTGAGCAAGGTGCGCGCGCGCAGCCGCAGCAGCGAGGCCAGCGCCTCCTGCACCGTGCTGACGATCAGCGCCACCGTGGCGTAGCAAAAGGTGAGTCCGACGGCCACTTCCAGGACAGTGCTCCCAAACATGATGTTCTCCCCACAGGCGACGTGAATAAACTACGCTAGCGCAGGAAGTTTATGCATGAGTCCGGTTTGCGCAAGAAAACGAACAAGTTCCGGGGAACCTGTTCCGCATCCGGGCCTCAAACGTCCTTTTAGGACCAACAAAATGTCAAGGCAAGGATTCGCGACTGATCCATCGCGCGAACAATTCGAGGCGGTGCGCAACATGCTGGAGGGGGCGCGTAAAAAAACGCGGCCGCGCAAGCACGACCTCTACGATGTTTACTGCGCCGTGCTGTATTTCCTCGACAAGGGCGGCGCCTGGCGCAGCCTGCCGCGCGACTTTCCTCCCTGGCGCACGGTGCACGAGTATTTCACCCAGTGGACCATGGCGCGCGAGGGCACGCCCTCGCTGCTCGAACAGGTGCTCGAGCGCTCCGGCCAGCAGCGTGCGCTGGCGCAGCTGCGCGCCCTCCAAGAAAAACGGTAGCGCCATTCAAATTTGTTTGACGCGGGCTTTGGCTATACAAGTTTGAATAGCTAAAGCGCCGCCGGCTTGGCCGGCTGGTACACCAGTTTCTTGTCGCGCAGGGTGAATGTGCCCACCAGGTCGCCAAGGGCGTCTTTGGGCGGACCGGCGCGCTGGGTGCAGCCCTGCGTCTCGAATTGCCAAGTGCGTTCGCCCAGGCGTACATTCCAGACATCGTTGCCGAGCGTGTGCAGCGTCAGCGCCACCTCCGCGCGGGGCACCTTGGTCATGGGGAACACGCGCGTGCACTCGGGCGTGCGCGAGGCAACGAACGTGAGCGTCACCTCGTCCTTCCAGAAATACTCCTGTTCCGCGCGCACGGTCAGGGAATGTTCCCTGCCCTCGACGTAATGGGTTTTTCCGTCCCTGATGCAACCGGCCAGTAGCACGGGAACCAGTAATATCCCTATCATGCGCAGCATGGCATTCCCCAAATGTGGTTGTTTCGTTTCGGCAATATTGGCCCAGTATAGGCGCGGGTCCGCCTGTACGCAAGCTTGGTTCAGCTGCGCGATCCCCTGCGCCAGAATCGATCCAGCAAGGGCTTCATGCTGGTGCCGTGGACGAGAATCGAGAGCATCACGACCACGATCGTGATCTGGATCAGGTCGCGCGCCAGCACATAGGGCAGGCCCTGGTTGATGGCATACATCAGATAGTAGATCGAACCGATCCCGCGCACCCCGAACCAGCCCGTGATGTAGCGCACGCGCATGGGGGTGTTCGAGCCGGCCAGGCCGATCATCACGCTCAGGGGGCGTGCGACCAGGAACAGGAACAGCCCGGTCGTCCACGCCCTCCAGTTCCATGCGTCGATCGTCAGCATGCCGCCGAGCAGCAACACCAGCGTCAGCTCGGACAGCCGCTCGAGGTGTTCCTTGAACACGAGCGACTCGCCGCTGACCGTCAGCGGCGCGCAATTGGCCTCGCTCTGGGTGGGCGGGGCGGCATTTGGCTCATCGGCCACGAGCAGGCCTTGGCGGTCCTTGTGCGCGCCCGCCAGCACCAGTTCGGTCTGCCGCAAGGCGACCCCGGCAAAGAATACGGCCAGGAAACCATAGGCGTGCAGGAACACGCTCAGGCCGTACACGACGCCGATCAGGCCGAGTCCGACGAGGTCGTCGAGCACCTCGTGCTTGGGGTCTTTGCCGCGCAACATCCAGCCGATGCGGCCCAGCAGGGCGCCGCCGGCCAGGCCGATGCCGACCGCGCCCAGCGTCGCCCAGACCACATCGACGGCGACCCAGCGCCAGCCGGAGTCGCCCAGTTCGTGGAGGCCGAGCAGGCCGAGTCCAAGCATGACGAAGGGAAACGCCGAGCCGTCGTTCATGCCCGCCTCGCACGTCAGGGAGAAACGCAATTGGTCGCGGTCGTCGGGGTGGCGCACCTGGACGTCGGTCGCCAGCACCGGGTCGGTGGGGGCCAGAATGGCGCCCAGCAGCACGCCGGCGCCGAGCGGCAGGCCCAGCACGTAATAGCTGAAGGCGGCGATCATGGCGACCGTGAGCGTCATCGAGACCAGGGCCAGCCGGATCGGGCCGCCCCAGCGCTTGAGCGTCATGGGCACCGGCATTTTTACCCCGGCCGAGAACAGGGAGATGAGCACCGCGATTTCGGTCAGCATTTCGAGCAGGTGCGACTGCGCGAACGGGTTGAAGGAAAAAATGCCGAGCACCAGCGGACCGAGGATCAGGCCGGCGCACAGGTACACGATGGCCGACGTGAAAGGCAGGCGCGCGATGGTGGTCGCGGCAAGGCCGCGCGCCAGCATCAGGAATCCGATCAGGATGAACCAGTAAGTTGTTGTCATTGAAACGTTTGACCTTGAGGAAACGGCTAGTGCCCGATTCTACCGTCGAACGCCCCGAATTAACCGCGCGTGTGGCGCGGCGGCAGTAAAATGGGGAGCCCGAGCGGCTGATGGCGCCCGTGTTTTACCTTGGCGCACGCTCCGCGCTGGGCGCCGCCGACTGGGATGCGTGGTTCGACGCCCTGTCGGCGGCACCCGCCGGGCCGGCCGAGGGCATGCCGGCCTAGCTCACGCGGCAACACAATGTGAAGGCTTTCTTGTACGCCTTGTATGCTTCGCTGCAGGAAAGCGCCAATCCCGTGCCGAAACAAAAAATGTTGCCCGCCGTTGTGCGCGCGCTCAAAAAAATGGCGTGAGCCGCCCACCGACCCTTATCTGAAGACCCTTATCTGAGAATGCGTAAATGATCTCCCTGCTGCTACACACCAAACGCCATCCCTCGGCCATTTTGCTTGTTGTGCAATTGCTTGGCATGATGCTGTATCCATTCATCGAATCGACCGAGGCCGGACGCGTGGTGTTCAACGCCTTCGGCATCGTGGTGCTGGGAATCACCACGAGCATGGTGCGGCGCACGCCCGGGTCGGCCTGGGTCAGCGCCCTCATCGCGCTGCCCACCATTGCCTTGTTGGCGCTGCAGATGGCGTTCGGCATGCGCGAATTGCTGCCGTGGTCGTCGGCGCTGGAGGCGGTGTTTTATTTCTACGCGGCAGGCAGCCTGATCGGCTACATGATGGAGGACTATCTTGCCACGACGGATGAATTGTTCGCGGCGGGCGCCACCTTCACCCTGCTGGCGTGGGGCTTCACGCACTTGTTCATCCTGGTGCAGGCGGTGCATCCGGGGTCGTACGCGGCGGCCGTCAACGCGGCCGACCCGCGCACCTGGACCGAGCTCAACTACCTAAGCTTCGCGCTGCTGTCGAGCACCGGCATCGGCGACGTCATCCCGCTGACGGCGCATGCGCGCGCGCTGGCCAGCATCGAGATGTTCACCGGCCTGATTTACCTCGCGGCGGTGGTGGCGCGGTTGATCGGCTTCACGGTCAATAAAAATAAGTAAGTTTTCAAACGTGCGGCCAAAGCGCCAGTTCGCGATCGAGGACTGGCGTCACAGTGCCGACCAGTGTTTGTAAAACCGAGCGGGTGCTGGGGGCGTTGAGGAAACTCTTTTGCTCCGGCGTCGGCCTGGTAAAACTGTGGCTGTGGGCCGCCAGCATCCAATTTTCCAGCTCGTCTGCTAGTACGGGCTTGAGCAAATTGTCGTGTGGACCGGCCAGCGCGACAAGGGCGACACTCTCAATCCAATTCCACTTGTCGCTTTGAGAAAACATCCACAGCAAGGCAAAGTCGCGCCGCGCCGCGAGACAGGCACGCGCCGTGGACATGGGAATATACGCGCCATGCTTGCGCACCAAATCAATTGCGAATTTGCGTACCCGGGGTGCGTCATCGGCGAGCGCGGCAAGCGCGATCAGGTCCTTGTCCGCATTGATGGTTTTGAACCACGATGCGAGCGCGACGAGCCGGACCGGACCGCTCGCATCCTGCGCGAACGATTGGAATAGCGCCACGTCGTCCGGGCGGCGCAAGCTCGCCAACGACGTCAGCGCGACTTGCATTACCTTGACTGTCGAGCGCGCCTCGAGCGCAAGGCGATAAACACTGCCCACATCGACCTCTTGCTTGAGCAGGAACGCGATCGCCAGTGATCGGACCGACGATTGGACGTCGAACAAAGCGCCCATGGCAATATCGTGTGCGTTCGCTTCGCACTGCGGCGCCAGCAATGCCGACAGGGCGATCGTGCGCACCGCGCCAAAATGCGATCTGAGCGCCGTCAAGTAAGCGGCAGGCTGCATATGTTGCGGCATGCGGGCGCACATTCTCACGGCTTGGAGGCTGAGCACGATATCGCTGCGTGAACCGAGGGCCAGCGCAAGCAGCTCCGGTGGCGTTATCAGCTTGTGCTGTTCCAATATGTGGAAGCAGGCCCTGGCCATTTTGGCATCGCCGCAGCGCACACCTTCGACAAGATGGTCGGTATCGAGCCATTCGAGCAAATGGCCTTCGAACGTGGCGAGCCAGACGCTATGGTCGGTTCTGCCCGCGGCCAGCAGTTGGTGGATTGACGGCAGCACCGCCATCCAGTGGCTGGCAGGTATGAAGGGCAATAGCGTGATCGACGCGGCACGGGCGGCGTGGCGTACTTGTGGAACCCAATCGTTGAGGCAAGCGACAATCGCGGGAAGCAGCTCGGGCGCCGCCAGGGCCACGCAGCGCTTGATCGCCGCTTCGCGCACATAGCCGGAACCGTCCTTGGCGTAGCTGATCAGATGGGGGATTTCGCTGCAGGACAAAACGTGCTCGAGATGCGGAATCATATTCCAAGCAACCGGAGGCGGCGCCGGCACGGCCGCGGGAAGCGGTTTCGTTAATCCGAATAAGCCCTTAAGCACATTCATGGTAAGCGGCGTTGGTGGATGACAGGCCAGTATAGCCTCCATGGCTTGCCATATAATAAAAGGGGACATTGGGCGATGCACCATGGTCCGACTTGCAGGCCCCGGGCAAAAAAAATCCGGCGCGCAGGCCGGATTTTTCAACACGCGATTCAAGCGCGCGGCAAGCCGATGCAACCCGGCCTCATTTGCCCTTGGCCGCGCCCGGACCGATGTAGCGGTCGATGAAATTGAGCACGGTGTTGCCCCAGAGGATGTTGTTGCTCTCCTTTTGCCAGCCGTGGCCTTCGCCCGTCATCACCATGAATTCGGCCGTGTTGCCCTGCTTGCGCAGCACGTCGCGCATCTTCTCGCCGTGGATCAGCGGCACGCGCACGTCCTCGCTGCCGTAGGCCATCAGCACCGGGGCCTTGATCCGGGCCGCGTTCTCGATCGCCGACACCTTCTGGAAATACGCTTCGTCGGTTTTAGGGTCGCCATGCATCTTGGCGCCCATATTGTCCATGTACGGGCCGCGCATGTCGGACCAGGTGACCGTGAACAGCATCTTGACGTCGGTCACGCCGACCCAGTTGATGCCGCATTTATACAGGTCGGGGTCTTTCACCAGGCCGTACATGGTCGCATAGCCGCCGTAGCTGGCGCCGATGATGCAGACGCGGTTCTTGTCGATGACGCCCTGTTTGGCGAGCGCCTCGACGCCGTCGGTCAAGTCGTCCTGCATCGCCAGGCCCCATTGCTTCCAGCCGGCCGTGTGGTGCTTCCAGCCGAAGCCGGTCGACATGCGGAACTGCGGTTGCAGCACGGCATAGCCGCGCGAGGCGAGCATCTGCGTGAGCGGGTTGTAGCCGAAACTGTCGCGCGCGTGCGGGCCGCCGTGGACGAACATGACGAGCGGCAGGTTCTTCGCGGGCATGCCCTCGGGCAGCGTCAGGTAGGCGGGAATGCTCAGGCCGTCGCGCGCCTTGTAGTCGATCACCGTTTGCGCCGACAGCCGCTTGCCCTCGAACTCGGGCTTGAAGTCGAACACCGGTTCGAGCCTTTGCTTTTTGAGGTCGAAGAAATACACCTTGCCCACGTTGTTGTCGCCGCGCGCGACCAGCACCACGCGCTCCCCGCGCCAGCTGAAGGTCACGTCCTGGCCCGGCAGGCTTGCGTTCAGGGTCGCCTGCATGCGCGCGTAGTCCTCGTCGAAGTAGTAGGTCTCCGGCTTCATGCCATTGACCCGCATGCCGATGATCTTCTTGCGCACCTCGTCGAACAGCAGGCCGCCGCTGACGTCGACCAGCGGATGGTCGGCGATCATCTCGCCCGGCGTGTTGGTCGAAAAATTCCACACATGGGCCGTTTCGCGGTCGCCGCCATTGAAGCGCCCCGACACATACATGGTCTTGTTGTTGAAGTCGAAGCCGAGCGGCGTCATCGCCTTGCCCTCGTCGAGGAAGCCCTGGTGGATCGGGCGCCACGGCGACTTGTCGGATTCGCGGTAGGACACGGTCTGCTGGATCCGGTTGGTGCCGGGCGCCACGCTCAAGGCCGAGGCGATCCGGATCACATTGTCATGGTCGAGCAGCCAGCCGCTGACGTTGCCGGGGTTGTCGAACGTGAGCAGGGTCCTTCTGCCGTTGGTCGTGTCGAGCCGGAACACGTCGCTCGCGCCCAAGTCGGCGTCGCGGCCGCGTTCGTTGTTGACGACGAACAAATCGGCGCTCTCGCCGCCGGCCCGTTGCAGCACGCTGATGCCGTCGTACTTGACGTTGCCGCCCTGGGCCTCCTTGATCGTCATGGCCAGCTTTTTGAAGCCGCTGCCGTCGGTGTTGACGGCGAACAAACCGCCGCCGGTCTGCCTTTCGAGCACCTCGTCGCTGCCGCGCGTGATGCTGAACACGAGGCGGTTCGAGTTGACCCAGATTGGGTTCGAGATGTTCCAGTCCGGGTCTGCCGCGACCACTTTGGGCACGCGCGTGTCGAGGTTGATCACGGCGAGCACGTTGCGGCCGTTGCGCGGGGTCAGCACCGCCATGTTCTTGCCGTCGGGTGAGAGGATCGGGGCGCCTGCGAACTGCGCTTTTTTAAAGAAATCGGCGACCGGGATCGAGCTGTCGGCGTGCGCCGTGGTCGCCGCCATGCCGGTGCCAACGAGGAGCGCGGCCATTAGGACGGGAATTATTTGTCGTTTCAAGAGATATCTCCTAGAAATCATTGATTCTGAGATGCAAGAATTTGCGTTGTAAACAGAAAAAGGCGCCGCAACCTGAAGTCCCGGCGCCTTTTTTCAGTTCAGATTACTTAAACGAGTAATCGGCGCTGACCTGGAAATAACGGCCCATCGCATTGTGCAACGGACGGTAGTAACCGGCCCCGTCGAACGGGGTGAACGGCGGCTTGCGGTCGAACGCGTTCTGGATCGCCGCGCTCAGCTTCAGGTCCTTCATGCCCAGCAGGCCGGAATAGCTGCCGCCGAGGTTGAAGGTGGTGAACGACGGGATGTCGCCGCACAGCGCAGGGAAGCCTTGGATTTCGAACGTGCAAGTGGTGGTGAAGTCGTCTTTCGCCGACATCTTGCCCACCATCGCCGCGTCGGCCGACAACTGCCAGTTCGCCTTTTTCCATACCACGCCCAGGTTCGCCTGGTACTTCGGCGTGCCGCGTGTGCCCGCGTACTCGATCTGCAGGTCGTCCGGGGACGGAGCGTTGCGGTACGAGCGGGTGTACATCACAGACAGCTTCGGCTCGACACGGCCCCACGCGCCCAGATTGAACTTGCCCTTGAGGTCGATGTCGACGCCGCGGATGTCGGTGACCGCCACGTTGGTCAACAAGGACTTTATGTTGGTGATCTCACCGGCGGTGGCGCCGGCGGCGGCGTCGGCCGGGGTCAGCGCGGCGCGGGTGATCTGGACCGCCGGGTCGTTGGCGTAGCGGGCCGGATTGTTGAGCACGTTCGAGAGCGAGTAGGTGCCGATCTCGTCGATGCGGGTGATGCGCCATGCGTCGGCCGTGGCCAGCAGCCAGTTGGCGGGCTCCCATACCATGCCGAGGGTCTGGCTCTTGGCCGTCTCGGGTCCGAGATTGGCGTTGGCGCCGCTTTGGTACGGGCTCTGGTCGGAGCAGCCGAGCGTGAACTTGGCGTTGCAACGCTCGGGATCGCGGAAGCCGATGAAGGCATTGCGCACGTCGGTCGAGTTTTCCACCAGCGTCGGCGCGCGGAAGCCTTCGGCGTAGGTGCCGCGGAACATCAGCTTTGGCGTCGCGTCCCACTTCAGACCAAGTTTCGGCGTGGTCGAATTGCCGTAGTCCGAGTAACGGTCGAAACGGGCGGCCAGGCTCGCCTCGACGTTCTTGATCACGGGGATGTTCAGCTCGCCGAACATCGACGCCACACGGCGGTCGTTGCTAAAGCCCGGTGGCGACTGGGCCGTGTGGTACAGCTGGCCGGCGACGCTGAGCGGATCCGGATTGGTCGACAGCGATTCGCGGCGGAACTCGATGCCGGCGGCGAAGCTCATCGGGCCGGCCGGCAGCGCGAACAGCTCGCCGGACAGCTTGCCGTCGATTTGCTGGACGCCCGACTTGAAGCCCGATGCCGAATTGGTCAGGATCTTGGCGAGCAGCGCCTCGTTGCCGGCGCTGTTGCCAAAGATAAAGGAGCCGTCATGGTAGGCGTCGACGAATGGCTTCAACAGCAGGCCGCTCGAGCGCGCCGACTTCACTTCGCTCGAGGTCGACAGGAAACCCGACTCCCAGTCGAACTTGCCAACCGTGCCCTTGATGGCGACCAGGAAGCGGTTGAAATCGGTGACGTTCCTCTGGCCCTGGCCGGGGAAGTCGTTGAGCGAGGCGCGCACGCGCACGGTGCCGTTGCCGCCGATCAGGTTGGTGTTGAGCGTGCCGTCGGGGTTTTTCAGTTCGGCCGGAAATTGCGGATGGCTAAGTGGCAGCGCCCCGGTCGGCTGGCCGACTTGGCCGGCGACCCAGTGCGGCGTGCCGGAACTGGTCGACTTGTTGCGGTGAAGCATGCCCTCGACCCATGCGGTCGTGGTCGCGTTGATGGCCCAGGTCGCGCGGGTGGTCAGGCCGATGCGGTCGGTCTTGCCGGCGTTGGCGAGGTTGCTGTCCTGGATGTCGTCGTAGACGCAGACGGTGCCCTGGGAGCCGGCCGACAGGAGGCGCGAGGCGGGGACCAGGCGGTCGGGGCGGCACTCGCCGAGCGACTTGGCCTTGAAGGTGTTGGTCGCCTTGTCGGTCCAGTACAGATTGCCCGGGAAGGTGTACAGATTGCGGTTATCGCGGTAGCCGTAGTCGGTCCAGTTCTGGGTGCCGAGGTAGCCTTCGCGGTTGCGCAGGTACATCGGATCGCGCGAACGCACGTCGAGCGTGGCGTAGACGTTGAATTTGTTGGCGACGAGGTCGCCGAAGCCGCCGCTGATGGTCGCGCGTTGCTGGCGGCCGTCGTGCTTGCCCGATTCGCCGAGCGAGCCGCTCAGTTCGAGGCCTTCGAAGTTTTCGCGCAGGATGATGTTGACCACGCCTGCCATCGCCTCGGAACCGTAGATGGCCGATGCGCCGTCCTTCAGGATCTCGATGCGCTCGACCGCGCCGATGGGCACCGAGTTCAAGTCGACGAAGGTGGTTTGGAATTCAGGCTGTGCGTACGGCGCCAGGCGGCGGCCGTTAATCAGCATCAGGGTTGCTTGGCTTCCGATGCCGCGAAGGTTCAGGCCGGACGCGCCCGCCGAAAAACCACCGGTGCGGGTATCGTCGACACCACCGACGTTCGAGGAAATCGTGCGCAGCACTTCGGTCAGCGAGGTGGCGCCGCCGCGGACGAGTTCGTCGCGGGTGATGATCTGGACCGGCGAGGCCGTTTCGATGTTGATGCGGCGGATGTTCGAACCCGTGACGAACACTTTCTGGATGCCGTTGTCGGCGGTCGCGGCGGCTTTGGCTGCGGCGGCTGCGGCGGCGGCGCGCTCTTGCTCAACTGACAAAGGCGCTTTTGGCGCTTCTTGTGCTTGCGCGTAAGACAGAATGCCCGATCCAGCCAACAGACCCAGCGCCAGACGTACGGAAACGACGCCCAATTTTTGCTTAAAAATCATTTTTTAATCCCCGATAATTGTAGACTTGCGGTAAAGTCTTGTGCCATTGGTAACTTTCTTAAAGCCACCTTGCTATATTTGTATTTGTTGTTATGCCTTCGACCGGTCACGGGTTGCGACAGATCAAAAGAAACGCCAACAGCGAGCGAATATACAGCGAGCCAATTGCCTGATGTACTTATATCGCGCTTGCTGTTGTTTTCGAGCGACTTTACACGTCACAATAATTGTTTTTCTACATCGAAATTTTCTGTGCGCAAAATTAATTTCCGTTGAGAAATTGCTCATTGCCCTGCCATAGATGGCAACTTTTCCAGTCTGCAGCGCGGCGTGTCCGCCCGCCGGCTTGGGCGGTTGCAGCGCGGGGCGCCGGCCTGGCCGAAGGCATGCAGGCCCGGCTGATCCGGCAGCGCAATGCGAAGGATTGCGTGTATGCCGGCACACTTCGCCGCAAGAGAACAAGGCGCCCCTTCCCCAAACAAGCAAACAATCTTGCCGCCCGCGCTGGCGCTGGTGTCAGCGCGCGGCCGGCGTTCGGAGAGTCGGAATGAATCAAGTTGCAGGCCTGGATAACCCGATATGGACGGCGCTCACGAGCGTGCAGGCGCCGTTGGCCGAAACCTTCGGCGCGTTAAAGCGTTTTACACCGGCGGTCGCGCCGTTTTGCGCGGTCAGGCACGCGGGCGATAGCGTCGCGGGGGCCGATGGCGTGCGTGCGGGCGAGACCGTGTATTTCGTCGGCGCCTTTCCGGCGCTACCAGACAACTGGACCGTGGTGCAGGAGGCCGCGATTTTGCAGATGGTGTATGGCGGCGAAGCATATGCGCCGGTCGGCGGGGGCGCGATGCGGGTGCTCGATGAGGGCGATTTTCCGGACGTCCTCGCGCTGACCGGCCTTGTGTATCCGGAGTATTTCCGGCCCCGCACGGCGAGCCTGGGCAACTACATCGGCATCCACGACGGCGGCAAACTGGTGGCCATGGCCGGACAGCGTTTCAAGCCGCAGGGTTACCGCGAGATCAGCGCGGTCTGCACGCATCCCGGCTATGCGGGGCGCGGCTACGGGCGGCAACTGATCGGCCGCCAGGTGCGCGATATTGCCGCCGAAGGCGCGATCCCGTTCCTGCATGTGGGCGAGGCCAACCCGAAGGCGCGCGCGCTGTACGAAAAGCTCGGTTTCGTCATGCGCATACGGATTCCGTTTTTAAAGCTGGTCACCTGACGGGGTTGCTTTTCACGAGGGCGATGTGGGTTTGGTTCTCGCGTTGCTGTCTTTGCGATCCATGCAGGGTCCCTTGTCACACGTCCAGGTGGCAGGCCGAAAAATGGCCCGGCGCGTGCTCCACCAGCGCCGGCGCCTCGGTCGCGCAGCGCGCCATCGCGTGCGGGCAGCGCGGATGGAAATGGCAGCCCGACGGCGGGTTCAGCGGCGACGGAATCTCGCCGCGCACCGCGATGAACGCCGTCTTCTTGACCTCCAGCCTGGGCGCCGACGCCAGCAATGCCTGCGTGTACGGATGGCGCGCGTGCCCGAACAACTCCTCGGTCGGCGCCGACTCCACCACCCGCCCCAGATACATGATCACCACCCGGTCCGACACATGGCGCACCGCGCCCAGGTCGTGGCTGATGAACAGGTAGGTCAGATCGAGTTCGGCGCGCAGCTGCATGAACAGGTTCAGCACCTGCGCCTGGATCGAGACGTCGAGCGCGGCCACCGCCTCGTCGCACACGAGCAGCTCCGGCCGCACCGCGAGCGCGCGCGCGATGCCCACGCGGGCCCGCTGGCCGCCCGAAAACTGGTGAGCAAAGCGCTGCATCAGCGCCGGGTCGAGGCCCACCCGGTCGAGCATGCGGGCCACGTACTCGCGCTTGCCGGACGCCGCGACCATGCCGTGCACCACCGGCGCCTCGCCGACGATGTCGAGCACCCGCAGGCGCGGGTTGAGCGAGGCGTACGGGTCCTGGAAGATCATCTGGATCGGCAACTGGCGCACGCGCTGCTCCGACGCGCCAAGCGTATCGAGCCGCTCGCCGCGCCACCAGCGCGAGCCTTCGGTCAGCGAATGCAGGCCGACGGCCATTCGCGCCAGGGTCGATTTGCCGCAGCCCGATTCGCCGACCAGGCCGACCACCTCGCCACGCCCGATCGACAGCGAGACCCGGTCGACCGCATGGACCACCTGCGGCCCGATCTTGCTGCCGAAACCGCGGGCGATCTTGCCGGCCAGGTCGAGCGGTTCGACAAAGCGCTTGCTGACGTCGCGCAGTTCGAGCAAGGGCGCGCCGGGCGCGGGAGGTGGGTTCAGCTGGGTCATGGCGCCTCCGGGGCGAGCGGGTTGAAGCAGCGCAGCGTGCGACCGCCCTCGGCTAGCAAAGGTGGCGCGACGGCGCAGATGTCGGTGGCGCCGCCGCAGCGCGCGCGGAAGGCGCAGCCAGGCCCCAGGTTGAGCAGCGACGGCGTCATGCCGGCGATCTGGCGCAGCGGCTCGCCGCGCACATTGCGCGACGGCGCCGAGGCGATCAGGCCGTGGGTGTAGTGGTGGCGCGGCTGCCCGAGCACCTGTTCGGTGGTGCCGCTCTCGACGATCCGGCCCGCGTACATCACGGATACGGTGTCGGCCAGACCGGCGACGACCGACAGGTCGTGCGTGATCCAGATCAGGGCGGTGCCCGACTCGCGGCACAGCTTTTGCATCTCGTACAGGATCTGGCCCTGGATGGTGACGTCGAGCGCGGTGGTCGGCTCGTCGCAGATGATCAGGTCGGGCGCGTTGAGCAGCGCGATCGCGATCGCCACGCGCTGGCGCATGCCGCCCGAGAACTGGTGCGGGTAGGCCAGCAGGCGTTCGTCGGGCGCGGCGATGCCGACCCGCACCAGCGCCGCGCGCGCCATGTCGCGCGCGTCGCCCTTGCTCACCGGGCGGTGCGCGCGCACCGTTTCGATCATCTGGGTGTCGATCCGCAGCACCGGATTGAGCGTCATCATCGGGTCCTGGAAGATCATCGCGATGCGGTTGCCGCGCAGCTGGCGCAGCGGCTCGGGCGCCAGGCCGACCAGCTCGCGCCCCTTGAACAGCACGCTGCCGCCGACCACCTTGCCGGGCGGGTCGATCAGGCCCATGATCGAATAACCGGTCATCGATTTGCCCGAGCCTGACTCGCCGACCAGGCCCATGATCTGCCCCGGGCGCACCTCGAACGAGACGTCGTCGACCGCCTTGACGGTGCCGCCGCGGGTGGCGAATTCGGTACGCAGGCCTTTAACCTGCAGCAGCGTGCTCATTGGGTCTGCAAGCGTGGGTTGATCACGTCGCCCAGCTGGGAGCCGACCACATTGATGGTCACCACGATGAACAGCAGCGACAGGCCCGGGAAAAAACTGATCCAGTACTGGCCCGACATCAGGTACTCGAGGATCGCGGCGTAGAAGCGGGGGGCGAGCGAGGTCGGCGCACCGCTGATGGCCACTTTGAAATCCTGCGCAAGTGTAAGCGGGCTGACCACGGCCAAGCCGAGCGCGAGGGCGCGGAGCGATTGCAGTTTCAAGGGCGACCTTGGTGAATGGAGACGGAGTTGAAGTATAGCTAATTACTTCTCATGCCAAAGCCATTTATCCTTGCTTTAAGCTTGGTCGAGGTTGTCTTCTCGAGGCGCAATTCGGGGACTTTGGCGCCGCCTTCTCCCTCAACAAAAAACACTTAATTTCCCTGTTGCCACTAAGGGTGACGCGCGTCGCATGGACAAAACACGCGGCAGTTATTTGTCGATTAATTAATTGTGAAAAAAATCTTGAACTTGGGAAGCAAGCTGCCAGTTGTGTTAGCCAGGTCACATTAAACGCCGGTGGCGGCAGGTATAAACAAGGAGAAGCAGCAAACATTCAACACCATATTTATCAAAAATACTTCTCCTCGGGACCCGCTAGATCATGACCACTGTCGCACGCGCCATCCAAGCAGAGCGCCTGGTTATCCTTCTAAAAGGGATCGGCGAGGGCGATTGCGGCGCCTTTCGCGAACTGTACGCGATGACCGTGGCGCGGCTGCTGCCAAGCGCATTGCGGATCGTGAAAAACCACACGGTCGCAGACGACGTTTTGCAAGAGAGCTTCATCTCGATCTGGAAAAACGCGCACACCTTCAATAGCGCGATCGCCTCGCCGATTACCTGGATGACGACCATCGTGCGCAACAAGGCGCTTGATCAACTGCGCGCCAACCAATTCCGCAATCAGTGCATTTCGCTGCAGGACTGCGACGGCGCCATGATGGACTTGCGCGACACGGGCGCGACGCCATGCGAGTCGCTCGAGGGCGTGCAGGTGCGCCGACTGATGGACGTTGGTTTGGGCACCTTGGGCAGTTTGCAAAGGACCGCCATCGAAATGGCGTATTTCCAGGATCTGACGCATGCGGAAGTGGCCGACGAAATGGCGCTTCCGCTCGGTACCATCAAGACCTGGATTCGCCGTGGCTGCGCGCAGATGCGCCAGCAGATCCGGCGCGCCGAGGGCCGGAACGAACAGGTTTCGATTTCAATCGCGCGCAAAAAGTCCGACCCGATAAAATTCCTGCTCTGCCAGACTAGCTAAAAGCCCGTATCGTTGGTTTCCGCACAATGCGCGCGCAAGAACTCCAGCGCTCTGCCGACGCGAGATGCAAGCGAATAGTCACCGCCATCGATCTCTGAGTTGGTTGAATCTCCCCTGAATTTAAGTATAACGAAAGTTCCGGACGCGGTAACGCGCTCGAGCGTACGCCAATGAACGCCTTGCGGATCGCCCACGATGCCGTTCAGTTCCGGTACCGACGACGAAAGCGAATAATACTTCCTTCCCTGCCCGCGGACTGAAACAGAAATTCTCGTATCGGAGGGGTATTGAAACGTCCAGTTCGAGACACAGGAAACCCTTGCACTGACGTTCACCAAGGTTGGCTTGCCAAGTATCATCATTTCCGTCTCGGACGAGGATTGAGCTTTCTTCAATTTTTCTTTGACGTAGGCAGGTGAATATACCCTTCCAGGAAGCACCATGTTCAAAAATTGTTGCGCGCTTGCGATTGTTTGCTTTGACTCCTGGGCGATCGCAGCCGACGAGGCCATCAACAGAAAAGTGGCTGTGGCAATCCCTGCCGCGCATGCATGTTTCATTTTCTCTATCCTAAGAAGCCATATCGACGCCATTTCGCCTGGCGTTTGCGCTGTTTCATATATCCGTTCAAATTTTTTGAAAAATCGGCGAGCTGATCGACGACGTTGCAATAGTGCATGATGCCCTGCTATCGATGCTATTCGCTGCGGGGAGTTGCAATATATGCATCGAATGACCATGCCTTGCAAATACTGCATGGAGGTTCTGTCTCCACTTCCAGAAGATGTAAATTGAGTTTACCACTCATCTTGATGGGTGACAAAACCACCAACGGTTGTTTTACCTATTGACTATCTCGCCAACACGACGGGGCCGTTTGAAGAGGCTGACTTTGGCTGTGGATGACGTCAGCGTGAAGCTGACCCCGTAACAACAAATCGTATTTGAACCAACCGCAAAAAACGTTATTCAAGCGTGGTTTGAGTTTGGCCGGCGCCACACGCCGAAGGCGATGGTGCATGGCCGGCGCGCCGACATCGCCCAGATGCGGGCCAACGTCAAATGCGTCGAGGCGGACCTCGACACCTTCGGCGGCGTTAAAAACGGAAAAGGCCGATGCTTGGCTGAAGGACTGGCGCATCGTCGGCGGCGAGCCGGGCCATGGCGGGACGTGGTTTTAGGGGGGGGCGCGCCGAGTAGCGCTCCGAATCTGGAGCGGTCCCGTGTCGATCGGCTAAACTGACGGTTCCGCTGCATAACCCCATCCGGATCCCCCTGCATGAACGACCAACATATCCAACCTTCCCCTGCCGATCAAGGGCCATTCACGCCGGAAAATGGCGTTTTCGAGCTCGCCGGCGCGCCGCCGATCTGGATATCGGTCCATACTTGCCGCACGCCGGCATGCCCGTGCCGGAGCGCGAGGATCTTGGCAAGCCAAGATGGCGAACAGGCCTTGCTGCGCCGCCAGGATGCCTTCAACGAAGCCATGCAGAGCGGGGGCGAGTTCGCGCCCGATCCCGTCGACGAGCAGACCTTGTTCGAACTCGATATCGATTCGGCCTGCGTGTCCGCCGTGCGCGGGACCGCGCCGCTCGATTTGGCGCTGCATCCTGACATCGCCGAGGTGGCCAGGCGCATCGATGGTGACGTGCTCGAATCGATCGGACGGCTGTGGTATCGCGGAAAAGGGTTGCCCGATCCCGAGGAGGCGGTGCTGCGGGTGCCCGCGATCACGGTCGCCGGGTGGAAGCCCGGCCAGCGGCTCGGATGGGATGAAGTTTGCCACGGCGTGCGGATGGACATCTACCGCATCGACGGGGTGAGCTACAACGCCATCGATTTCTATTGTCCGACACCCTCTTGCGCATGCGGGGAGGTGGACATCCAATTCCTGGCGCCCGACGGAATCGAATCGCCCGGGGATGTGGTCGTCAACTTGTCCGATCAAGTGGTCATGGTTCCGACCAGAAAGGGCCATGCGTTGCTGGGACGTTTGTGGGATGCGTACCGGCGGCGCCACACCGATTATTTCGCGCGCCTGTCGCGACGCCAGCAGACGATGAAAACCCTGGGCGGGCGCATCGAGGCCCAGCGGCCGGCAGTGTCGGACAAGATCGGCCGCAACGATCCATGTCCGTGTGGGTCGGGAAAAAAACACAAGAAGTGTTGCGCGGCTTGAACCGAAGGGGCGGCGCGTCCGAGCCGGCATGCGAAGCTTTGGTGCCGGGGCCGCCGCCCACGCCCGGTTTGAACTCAACCGGCAAACCGCAGGCACGGCTGGACGAGGATCGCGGCAGGAAGACAGCTGCGTTATGATGTTCTCATCCCCCCATACGAATGACACCGCATGAATCCTATTCGTAAAATCACCATTCGTGGCTACAAGTCGATTCGCTCGATGGAGGGTCTCACGCTCGGCAATTTGAATGTGCTGGTTGGCGCGAACGGCGCGGGCAAGAGCAATTTCATCAGTTTTTTCCGGCTGTTGGCACGCTTGATGGCGAGCGAGTTGAACTATTACGTCGCCAAGAACGGCGGACCCGACGCATTCCTCCACCACGGCCGAAAAAAGACGCCGCAGATGGAAGCTGAGATGTATTTCGGTAACAACGGATACAAGCTCGCGCTCGAACCCACGCAAGGCAATGGATTCATTTTTTCCAAAGAGCAGTTCTACTGGGACTACACTGGCCGCGACTTTCCCTTAGGCGCCGGCCATGCTGAAACCGAATCGACGAAAGGCAGTCACCCCAACGTGGCGCGCTACGTCGTGCCGTCGGTAAAGAGCTGGATTGTCTATCATTTTCACGACACCAGCGACAGCGCGCCGATGAAGCAACGCTGCGCTTTGAACGACAATGCCTGGCTGCGTCCGGACGGATCAAACCTCCCGGCTTACCTGTACCGCTTGCTGCACCAGTTCCCCGATCATTTCCGGCGAATTGCTGACACGGTTCGTCTGGTCGCGCCATTTTTCGCGGACTTCCAGTTGCGTCCGAATCCGCTTGACCCCCATTCCATCCAATTGGAATGGCGCGAAAAGGACAGTGATTTCCCCTTCTTGGGCCATCAACTCTCGGACGGCACCTTGCGATTCATTTGTCTTGCCGCAGTCTTGCTGCAGCCAGACGAATTGATGCCCGCGACAATACTGTTTGATGAGCCAGAACTCGGTTTGCATCCCTACGCAATTGAATTGCTTGCATCGCTGATGCGGCAGACGGCGAGCAAGCACCAATTGATCGTTTCGACGCAATCGGTAGAATTGCTCGATCAATTCGACCCGGAGCACGTGATCGTTGTCGATCGTGAAGGCGAGCAATCCACCTTCAAGCGCCTTGACTCAGCCCAGTTAAATGACTGGCTTGATGAATACACATTGGGTGAATTGTGGAAGCGCAATGTCTTTGGCGGGAGACCGCGCTAATGGCCGGCAACCATACGCGTGTGAACATTTTGGTCGAGGGGCAAACCGAAGAAACGTTTGTCCGGGAACTGCTAGCGCCGCATCTGGTGGCATTGCAAGTCTACTTAACCCCGCGCATCATCGAGACCAGTAAAGGCCATAAGGGTGGCGTGGTTAGCTTTGGCAAGATTGTTCACCAGGTTAAGCGCTGGTGCCGGCATGACCAGAACGCCAAGGTCACGACAATGTTTGACCTGTACGGCTTGCCGTCGGATTTTCCCGGCATCGCAAACTGGAATAACAATCAGCCCGCGCTCTTGCAGGTCGCGGCTTTAGAGGCCAGCTTGGCCGCCAGCATTTCCCAGCCAAACTTGATCCCTTATTTTCAGTTGCACGAATATGAGGCCTTGTTGTTTAGCGACCTGGCTGCATTCAAATATGCGGACGTGCCGCAAATCGTGATCGAGGCCTGGCAGCGGGAACTGGCCCTGTGCGCAGGTCCGGAGAACGTCAATAATTCGCGCTCGACCGCGCCATCGAAGCGGTTAATAGCGCGTTGGCCGCAGTACGAATATGCCAAGCCGCAATTCGGGGTCTTGATTGCTCTTGAAATTGGATTGCCGCGTATTCGACAACAATGTCCACGGTTTGACGAGTGGGTGAGCGTTCTCGAAAGTTTATAGGGTCTGAACCCAGCGGCGAGCAATTTCGCCGCGACAGCCAAAAAACCGATCGGTTTGGAAAGCATGTCCGTCATGCAGGATCGTAAAAAAGCCAACCTTAACCGAGGTTGGCCTTGTGTCAATGCGCGTTTGACGACTTGATCAAACGTCGATATTGCCCGCCTGCAGCGCATTCGACTCAATAAAATTCCTGCGCGGCTCAACCTCATCGCCCATCAGCGTGGTGAAGATCTGGTCGGCGGCAATCGCGTCGTCGATCTGCACCTTGAGCAGGCGGCGCACGGTCGGATCCATGGTGGTTTCCCACAACTGCTCCGGATTCATCTCGCCCAGTCCTTTGTAGCGCTGCTTGGAAACCGTGCGCTCGGCCTCGTCGCGCAGCCACTGCATCGCGTGGTGGAAGTCGTCCACGGCCGATTCCTTGACGCGCTCGCCCTCGCCGCGGCGGATGAAGGCGCCTTCGCCGATCAAACCCTGGAACGTGGCGGCCGCGTTGGCCAGGGTCGCGTAATCGGCGCCCTCGACAAAGTCGGCGTCGATCGAGCTGACCTTGACGTTACCGTGATGCATACGCTCGATGCGCAGCGCGTGCTTCTCATTGAGTTCGTCCGAACGCACGCTGACCTTGACGGCCAAATCGCCGATCATGGCCTCGAGCGCGGCGGCCGACTTTTCCGCGTTCTCCTGCGTCAGCAGATCGAGCTGCACGCCCGTCATGATGGCGGTCAGCGCGGCCCGGTCGATCACGCGCGTCAAACGCATCATGATCGTGTTGGCAAGGTTGAACTGGCGCACCAGCTCGGCCAGCGGCTCGCCGACGATCGGGTCCGCGCCTTCGCGCGGCGTCAGCGAGGCGCTGTTGAGCGCCACGGTCATCATGTAGCTGGCCTCTTCGATGTCGTCCTTGAGGTAGCGCTCGTCGCGCCCGGCCTTGACCTTGTACAGCGGTGGCTGCGCGATGTAGATGTGGCCGCGCTCGACCAGTTGCGGCATCTGGCGGTAGAACAGCGTCAGCAGCAGGGTGCGGATGTGGGCGCCGTCGACGTCGGCATCGGTCATTATGATGATGCGGTGGTAGCGCAGCTTGTCGACGTTGAATTCGTCCGGTCCGATGCTGGTGCCGAGCGTGGCGATGAGGGTGGTGATCTGCTCGGACGAGAGCATCTTCTCGAAGCGCGCCTTCTCCACGTTGAGCACCTTGCCGCGCAGCGGCAGGATGGCCTGGAATTTACGGTCGCGTCCTTGCTTGGCCGAGCCGCCCGCCGAATCTCCCTCGACGATGTACAGTTCGCACAGGGCCGGGTCTTTTTCCTGGCAATCGGCCAGCTTGGCCGACAGGCCCAAGCCGTCCATGATGCCTTTGCGGCGCGTCAGGTCGCGCGCCTTGCGCGCGGCTTCGCGCGCGCGCGCGGCCTCGACGATCTTGCCGCAGATGATCTTGGCGTCGTTCGGCTTTTCCATCAGGTAGTCGGTCAGCGTCTTGGCGACGATCTCCTCGACCGGGCCGCGCACCTCCGACGAGACCAGCTTGTCCTTGGTCTGCGACGAGAACTTCGGCTCCGGCACCTTGACCGACAACACGCAGGTCAGGCCTTCGCGCATGTCGTCGCCGCTGATTTCAACCTTGGCCTTTTTGGCGAACTCGTGTTCGTCGATGTACTTGTTGATCACGCGCGTCATGGCCGCGCGCAGGCCGGTCAGGTGGGTGCCGCCGTCGCGCTGCGGGATGTTGTTGGTGAAGCACAGCACCTGCTCGTTGTAGGCGTCGTTCCACTGCATCGAGACGTCGACGCTGATGTTGGTGCCCTGGTCCGAGGTGCGTTCGCCGGTCGCCTGGAACACGGTCGGGTGCAGCACCGTCTTGGCCTTGTTGATGTACTCGACGAAGCCGCGGGTGCCGCCCTCGAAGGCGAACAGCTCTTCCTTGCCGGTGCGCTGGTCGGTCAGCTTGATCTTGACGCCGTTGTTGAGGAAGGACAGTTCGCGGATGCGCTTGGCCAGGATCTCGTAGTGGAATTCGACGTGCGTGAAGATCTGCTCGTCGGCCCAGAAATGGACGTCGGTTCCGCGGCGGTCGGTCTCGCCGATCACCTTGATCGGGGAGCACTCCATGCCGTTGATGATCTCGATCTCGCGGTTTTGCGGCACGCCGCGCACGAACTCCATGTAGTGCACTTTGCCGTCGCGGCGGATGGTCAGCTTGAGCAATTTCGACAGGCCGTTAACGCACGACACGCCAACCCCGTGCAGACCGCCCGAGACCTTGTACGAGTTCTGGTCGAACTTGCCGCCGGCGTGCAGCTCCGTCATGACGATTTCGGCCGCGCTGCGCTTTGGCTCGTGCTTGTCGTCGAACTTCATGCCGGTCGGGACGCCGCGGCCGTTGTCGGTGATCGAGATCGAGTTGTCCGAGTGGATCGTGACGTGGATCTCGGTGCAGTGGCCGGCCAGCGATTCGTCGATCGAGTTGTCGAGCACCTCGAACACGAGGTGGTGCAGGCCGGTGCCGTCGGAGGTGTCGCCGATGTACATGCCCGGGCGCTTGCGCACGGCTTCCAATCCCTCCAGAATTTGAATCTGGGCGGCGCCGTATTCTTGTTCTACTTCGACGGCGGGGGTGGGCAAATCTTGCGGGTTCTCGGACATGGACTGCTTTCTCTAAAACGATGCGACAAACTGATTAACACTATTCAAACGAACCGGCGGGAAGGCGTTGGATAAACACCCTCCCGCGAAGCCAATTAAATACGCATTGGCATGACAACGTACTTGAAGTCCGCGTTGTCGGGGATGGAGATGAGGGCCGACGAATTCGAGTCGCCCAGCGCGATGTTGATCTGATCGCACTTGAGGTTGTTGAGCACGTCGAGCAGGTAGGTGACGTTGAAGCCGATGTCGACCGAATCGCCGCCGTAGTCGATCTCAAGTTCCTCGACCGCCTCTTCCTGGTCGGCGTTGGTCGAGCTGATCTTCATGATGCCCGGCTCGATGATGCAGCGGATGCCCTTGAATTTATCGCTCGTCATGATGGCGGCGCGCTGCAGCGAGCGCAGCAGCTCGTCGCGGCCGATCGTGAAGTCGTTCTTGTAGCCCTTCGGGATCACCCGCGTGTAGTCGGGGAACTTGCCCTCGACCAGCTTGGAGACCAGTTCGATGTCGGCGAAGGTCAGCTTGACCTGGCTGGCCGAGATGTCGAGCTGCACCGGCTGGTCGTTCTCTTCGAGCAGGCGCTGCAGCTCGATGATGGTCTTGCGCGGGATGATCACCTCGTGGCGCTCGAACTCCTGCTCGGTCTCGACCTGGCAGAACGCGAGGCGGTGGCCGTCGGTGGCCACGGCGATCACGTTGCGGCCCTCGAGCACCAGCAGCAGGCCGTTGAGGTAGTAGCGGATGTCCTGTTGCGCCATCGAGAAGTGCACCATGTTGAACAGGTGCTTGAGCGTCTTTTGCGGCAGCGTCACGCTGGCGTTGAAGGTGTCGGCCACGGCCACGGTCGGGAATTCCTCGGCCGCCAGCGTTTGCAGGGCGAAGCGCGATTTGCCCGTTTGCACGGTCAGGCGCTTGTTCACCAGCGTCATGGTGACGTCGCCGGCCTCGGGCAGCGCGCGCAGGATGTCGAGCAGCTTGCGCGCCGCGACCGTGGTGCCGGCCACTTCGGTGCCCGAGCCGATGCTCGCGTGCGTGGTGATCTGCACTTCGGTGTCGGTCGACAGGAAGGAGACGTTGTCGCCGTCTTTGCGGATGAGGATATTGGCCAGAATCGGCATAGTGTGCCGACGCTCGACAATACCGCTCACGATCTGCAGTGGCCGGAGAAGGGTATCTCGGGTGGTTTTGACCAATTGCATAAATATCCTCGGTAGGTTATCAAAATTTTACTATTGCCGCTTCTACTGCCGTGCGTGGCGCCACAATCTTGGCGCAAACGTACTATTTTGCCAGAATTTAATCGGGCCATCCAATTTGCCGGCTCCGCCGCCTGCGCCATCGCCATCGCCTGCGCCTGCGCCATCGCCGCCGCCCCCTCCGTCGTCCCCGCGAAGGCGGGGATCCATGCTGAGCTGGCATGGTACTCAAGTATGCACTCCTCGCCTGGCGGCGTAACTGCACGCT
>NZ_PXWF02000256.1 GCF_003011895.2 Massilia glaciei
CAGCCGGGCGCCGGCACCACGAGCGCGCGCAGGGCCCGCCCCGGCCCCGGCGCGAACGCGGCGGCGCGTCCGACCCGGGCGTCGGCGAGCAGGCATTCCTCGAGCGCCTGCGGGCACAGCCAGCGCCCGGCCTCGGTCCACCCCTCGGCGGCGCGCGACAAAAAGCGCAGGCCGGCGCCGTCCGGCGCGAACACGTCGCCCGTCTCGAACGGCACGTCGGGGGCGTCCAGCCGTGCGCTGTCGCCGTCGAGCAGGTAGCCGAGCATCATGGTCCCGCGCGCCGGCCAGCCTGGTCTCCTCGTAGATGTAGCCCGCCACCCGCACCAGGCCCGGCCCGCCTTGCCGGCTCTCCGACAGGTAGGGCGCGAACATCTCGGCGCCGCCGACCGTGTCGAGCACGCGCGCGCCCGCGCCAGAGAGCTGCTGCCAGCGGTGGCGCGTGGGCGCGTGCAGGCGCTCGCCGCCGCACAGCGTCAGCGCCAGGCTCGACAGGTCGTGGCGCCGCGCGCCCGCCAGCATCAGGTGCAGCTGGGCCGGCGTGGCCAGCAGCACGCTGGCGGCCTCGCGTCCGATGGTCTCGAGCAGCTGGTCCGGCCCGCGCCAACCGGGCAGCAGGATCGCGGCCGCGCCGGCGGCCAGCGCCACATGCACCGCCCGCAGGCCCCCGGGCCGGCTCGGCGCGGCGGTGCCGAGCACGCGGTCGGCGCGCCGGACCTGCCACAGCGGGGCGCCCACGGTGCGTTCAAACTCCCAGAACGACCGGTGCGCATGCACGCACAGGCTGGGACGTTCGCCGCCGCCGCCCGCCTGCACCAGCGCCGGGCGCCAGTCGAAGGCGCCGGCGTAGGGGCCCGGCGGCGTCCGCTCCGGCCCCGGCGCCGGCGCCGTCACGGGCGGGGAGGCGAGCCACGCGGCGACCGGCCGGAACGGCGCGCCCGCCGGGCTGCCCGGGCGGGCGTCGTGCAGCACCAGTTCGGGGTCGAACGCCGCCCACAGGCGGCCCAGCTGGTCGGCCGGCAGCGCCGGATCGACCAGCAGCGGCAGGTGGCCGGCGCGCATCGCCGCCAGCCAGTGGCACACGGTCTCGAGCGTGGCGGCGCCGACCAGCGCGATGCGGCGCGGGGTGCGGCTGCCGGCCAGCGACAGCGCCAGGTCGTGCCCGATGGCCACGCTGAGCGCCTGCAGCTGGCGGTAGCTCAGGGTGCGCGGCGCGCCGGCGCCGTGTTCGACCAGCGCCGGCGCGCCGCCGTGGCCGGCGCGCACGTGGCGGTCGAGCAGCAGCTCGAGGCAGCCGGCCCAGGCCGGCGTCGGCGCCGGCCCCATCAGACCGTTTGGCGGCCGGCGTGGGGCGCCAGCCGGTGCTGGCGCGAGCCGATGCGGGCGATCTCGCTGTAGGTCTCGCGCAGGCAGCGCTTGAGCGTCTTGCCGGTGGCGCCGAGCGGGAAGTCGTCGAGCCCGATGACCCACAGGAACAGGAGCTGCTCGCGCGGCGCCAGCTGCGCGTTGAGGCCGGCCAGCAGGATCGACGGCGGCAACCGCGGCGCGTCCGGGCGCAGCGCCAGCACCGCGGCCGGCAGGTCGAAGCCCTGCTCGTCGCGCAGGCCGAACACGCTCACCTCGAGCACGCCCGGGGCGCACAGCACGGCTTCCTCGATCGGCAGGGTGTGGACGATGCCGAGGCGGGTGTGCATGGCGTCCTCCTCGCGGTCTAGGTGGCTCAGTTCGCCGTCGCGCTCGCGCCGCACCAGGTCGCCCGTGAACCACCAACCGTCGCGGCTGGCCCCGAACAGCGTCCCGTGCGCGTTCCAGTAGCCGGCGAACAGGCACGGGCCCTTGATCATGAGGCGCCCCGCGGTCCCGCGCGCGACCGGGGCGCCGGCGGCGTCGACGATCTTGAGGCGCGGCCCGAGCGGGGTGCCGCGCCCGACCCGGCGCCCGAAGCGCGCGGTCCACGGCGTGACGATGCGCAGCAGCGCGGCGATGCCCACTTCGCTCGAGCCGAGGCCGGCGATGAACAAGGCGCCCGGCAGCGGGATGCCGAGGTCGCGGAAGAAGCGGCCCTTGGCGCGGAACGCGCGCTGGTGCACCGCGTGGCTGGCGTCGCCGATGGTGGCCCAGATGCGCACGCTGTCGAAGCGGCACGCGTCCGAGCCGTGCGCGGTCAGCCGGGTGTAGGTCGAGGGGAAGGCGAAGAACAGGCTGGGGCGGCGCCGCGCCAGCGTGTCGAGGATGCTGCGCGGGTCGCCGTCGAGGTTGAGCACGCAGGGCAGCCCCATCATCAGCATGCCGTACAGGTACAGCTGCGCCACCTGGTGGCTCAGCGGCACCGCCAGCAGCGCCGTGTCGCGGCGCGACACGAAGTTGAGCAGCAGGGCCGAGCGCAGCGCCTCGACCAGCGCGCGCGAGTGCAGGATCACGCCCTTGGGCACGCCCGTTGTGCCGGAGGTGTGCACCAGGTAGACCGGGTCGTCGGCGCCGCGCGGCTGCGGCGCCACCGGCGGCAGTCCGAGCGCGAGCAGGGCGGGCAGGCTCAGGGTCTGGGCCGGGTTGGCGCGCCCGTGCGCGGCCGGGGCGTCGGTGATGACGACCTTGCCGACGCTGGCGGGCGGCTCGACCCCGGGGTTCTGGAACAGGCGCGTGTAGCCGGCCAGGTCGGTCACCAGCACGCGCGCGCCGATGCTCTCGAGGTAGCGCGCCGCGACCGCCGGCGCCAGATCGCCGTTGACGGGCGCGGCGATGGCGCCGGCGCGGATCGCCGAGGCCGAGAACAGGAACAGGTCGAACTGGTTGGCCTTGTACAGCGCCAGGCGCTCGTTGTGGCGCACCTCGAGCAGGCTCCACACCGCCGCCAGCCGCGCGCAGCTGTCCTCGACCTGGCGCGCCGACCATTGGTCCGAGCCGGGGCCGGCCCAGTCGAGCGGGTGTTGCAGGCTGATCAAGGGGCGCGCGCCGTAGCGCCGGCTCGCCTGTTGCAGCACCCCCGACAGGTCGGCCGGAATGCGCACCAGCAGCGCCAGGCGCTGGGCGAAGCCAAGGCGCGCCAGCGCGAAGGCGAGGTAGGCCAGCGCGGCGGCCGCGAGCGCGGCGGCGAGCAGGGCCGGCGTCACGGGGCCGCCTCGGCGTCCGGATTTCGGTCCGGATACTGTTCCGCGTGCTGGTGCAGGTAGGCCGCGACCAGGCGCCGCCACTGGACCAGCGTGAGCGGGTCCGGCGGCGCGCGCCCCAGCGCCCGGTCGAGCGCCCCGCGCGCGAAGCGCCACTGCGTGTTCGCGTACGGCGCGGCGGGCGCGGTGGCGCGCGCGAATTGCAGCTCGGCCGCGCCAAGCGGCGCGCCGTAGGCGAGCGTGACGCCGTAGGCGCGCGCCATGCAGCCGAGCAGTTCGGCCGTGGTCGGGCCCATCCCGCCGCTGCAGTGGAACACCTCGAACGGGGCGCGCGCGCCGGCCTCGCCGCCCAGCGTGAGGGCCAGCGCCTCGGCCGCCAGCTGGTCGATCGTGACCAGGTCGGGCCGCACCGCCGGGTCGAGCGCGACGTTCAGGCTGGCGTGGCCGCACGCGCGCAGGGCGCGCAGCGCGTCGGCGAACATGTACAGTCCGGCGCCGCCGCGCCCGGTCCAGCCGCTGTCGCGGTGGCCCACCACGAGCGTGGGCCGCACGATCGTCAGCGGCACCGCGCTGCCCAGGTGCTGCAGGTGGAGCGCGTGTTCGGCCGCCCATTTGGTGATCAGGTGCGGCTCGCCCAGCCTGCCCGCGCCCGGCAGCCGCTCGGCCACCGCGCCGCCGCGCGCGCATGCCACGTAGGCCGAGGACAGGTGGTAGAAGCGGCGCAGCGCGCCGCCGCGGCGCCCGAGCAGCGTGAACAGGCCGACGTTGGCGCCGACGTTGACGTCGAAGGCGGCGCCGAGCTTGCCCGGCGAGCTGCTCATTTCGGCGCAGCAGTGCCAGGCGTGGGTGACGCCGTCCAGCAGCGCGGCCGGCAGGCAGTGTTCGAGGTCGGAGAAGTCGACGTTGACGACCTCGGGCAGGGCGCCCTGCAGCGCCGCCGGCGCCAGCCCGAAGCCGTGGGCGGCGGCGCCGATCGCCGTTTCCGTGCGCTCGCCCGCGGGGTCGTCGCGCGACACGGCCACCACCGCCACATTGCGTGCCAGGAAACATGCCGCGAGCGCGCCGCCGATCTGGCCGGTGGCGCCGGTGATGAGTATTTTGTTCACGTTTTGCCTCCCGCCGCCGAAAAAATAACGAAAAAATAAGGCGTGCACCGCGCTGGTCCGTGCGCCGACATTAGGGCGAAACGGGGGGGAGGGTAAGCTCCCTGAATGTGGCATTGCGGAAACGCGAAAAAGCTGCTATTAAACAAGTATGGGCATCCCGTTCTGCGCCCCGCGCGTGTTGCAGATCGTGCCTACTTACGTTGGAGACAACAATTTTGTGCGCCACCTCAATAATCTGTTATCCTTTCGTGCAACACAGTTGATATTTTGTATAGATAAATCACCCAAGCACCAGGTGCGGCAGGTGTCCGGTCACCTTTTGTAGTCTTACTGTTGAGAATCGGCCATGTTTTCTCGCTTGCTTAAAAGAAATAACGAAGCCCCGGTCTACGAAAAGCGCTCGCTCTTGAAGAAGGACGAGATGGCGTTCTACGGCCGGCTGCGCCGCGTGCTGCCGAAGTGCTATATATTCCCCGACATCGAACTGGGGTCCCTGGTGCGCTCGGCCAGCACAGACCCGCGCAAGTACCGCCTCGAGTGCGACCATTTGCAAGGCCGCAAGGTCGACTTCGCCGTGTTCGATTCGGCGCTGCGGCTGCTGTGCGTGATCGAATTCCGCGTGCCGGCCGACCCGGCCGCCGAAACCACGCCCAACGAGGCGTTCTTCAAGAGCGCCGGGGTGCCGTATTTTTCCTGGAACCGGGAGACGCCGCCGACCTCCGACCAGCTGCTGCGCTCGCTTTCGTCGTTCACCAGGATGGAGGCGCCCAAGCTCGACACCGAGGCCAACCACACCATCCTGGGCGAGGCGCCGGACGCCGAGCCGCCGGCGGCCGAGGCGGCCCCGCGGGCGGGCGGCGCGCGCGCAGAGCCCGCGCGCGCCGCCGCGCCCGAGCCGGCGCCCAAGCGCACCAACCAGTTCGCCCTGACCGAGGACGTGCTGGTCGAGCTCACGCCGCACGGCCACATCCGCACCCGCTATCCGCACATCTGGCAGCGCATGGTGCGCGTGTTGCACGACCCCAAGCGGCTCGAGCAGTACCTGGCCTCGCTCTCGCTGCAGGACCGGGCCGGGGTGCGCGCCGGCTTCCCGCCCGATGTGCTCATCGAGATCGCCGACATCCTTGGCGCCAACGACGCCATGGTGCAGATCTCGCGCTCGCGCCCGACCAGCTGGAACGCCACCTTCGTGAACCGCTAGCGCGGCCGGCGCGCCGCCGTGCCGCCCTTGCGCCGTAACCCCTTGCGCCGTAACCCCCTGCGCCGTAACCCCTTGCGCCGTAACCCCCTTGCGCCGTACCCCCTGCGCCGTAACCCCCTTGCGCCGTGACCCCCGTCCGCCGCGCCGCGCGTCCGCCGCGCCGCGCGCGAATCGCGTTGCCGCGTCCGCTTTGACGCCTGTATCATGTACGGCGCACACGCGTTCCCGATCCCGCAAAGCGAGCCGCCCCCCGATGCGATGAAAATTAAAAAATACCTGTATGACCGCGGCGTCGGCGCCTCCCTCGCGCTCGCGTTCTCGCTGCTGTCGGTGTTGCTGACGGTGGTCTTCGGCGAACTGGTCGGGGTGGCCGCGACCGAGCAGGTCAAGGCGAGCATCGGCAACGGCCTGGCCGAGCTGGCGGTCCACACCGCCGACAAGCTCGACCGCGGCATGTTCGAGCGCCACCGCGAAATGCGGCTGATGTCCGAGCGCGAGGCGCTGGTCTCGCCCGCGCGCTCGCCGGCGTCGCGCCGGCGCGCGCTCGAGTCGCTCCAGCGCACCTATCCCTACTACGCCTGGATCGGCACCGCCGCCACCGACGGCACCGTGCAAACGGCCACCGGCGGCATGCTCGAGGGTGTCGACGTCAGCGCGCGCCCGTGGTTCGGCAACGCGCTGCGCGGCGTGCACCTGGGCGACGTGCGCGAGGCGTCGCTGCTGGCGCGCCTGCTGCCGGCCGACCGCGCCGAGCCGCGCCGGTTCGTCGACGTCGCCATCCCCTACGGCGGCAGCCCGGGCGCGCCGGCCGGCGTGCTCGGGGCCCAGCTGTCGTGGGACTGGGCGGCCGACATCGCGCGCTCGGTCAACCACGACGGCGCCGCGCGCAAGCGGGTCGAGGCGATCATCGTCAGCCGCGGCGGCGAGGTCCTGCTCGGGCCGCCCGAATGGCAGGGGCGCACGCTCGGGCTGGCCAGCCTCGCGGCGGCCCGCGCCGGCCCCGGCTTCCTGCTCGAGCGCTGGCCCGGCGATGGCAGCTACCTGGTCGGCTACGCCAGGGGCGCCGGCCACCAGTCGTTCGCGGGGCTGGGCTGGACCGTGCTGGTGCGCCAGAACGCCGAGGACGCCTACCGCCCGGTGCGGTTGATCAAGCGGCAGGTGCTGTGGGCGGGGATCGGGATGGCGCTGCTGTTCTCGCTGCTCGGGCTGCTCGCGGCGCGCCGCATCACCAGCCCTTTGAGCGCGCTCACGCGCGCGGCGCGCCGGATCCAGGACCAGGACGAGATCAGGCTGCTGCCCGAGAGGGCCGGCTACTACGAGGTCGACGTGCTCACCGACGCCTTCAACTCCCTGATCGTCGACCTGCGCCACAAGGGCGAGGCGCTCAACGAACTGAACCAGAGCCTGGAGCGGCGCGTGGCCGAGCGCACGGGCGAGCTCGAGCGCGCGGTGCAACTGATCCGCACCAACGAGAACCGGATCGAGACCATCATCCAGTCCGCGCCCGACGCCTACATCGCGGTCGACCTCGAGGGCAGGGTGCTCGAATGGAACCGGCTGGCCGAGCAGATGTTCGGCTGGCGCCGGCGCGACGCGCTCGCCTGCGCGCTCGACGAGCTGATCGTCCCCGAGCGCCACCGCGCCATTTTCCGCGACGGCATCGCCAATTTCGGCACCTTCGACGCCGCCGGGTTCCTGAACCGGCGCATGGAGTGCCAGGTGGTCAACCGGGCCGGCGACGAGTTCCCGATCGAGGTCACGATCGCGCTGGCGGTGACCGACGACAGCCATTTTTTCAGCGCCTTCCTGCACGACATCTCCGAGCGCAAGGAGATCGAGCGCATGAAGAGCGAGTTCGTCTCGACCGTCTCGCACGAGCTGCGCACGCCGCTGACCTCGATCTACGCCTCGCTGTCGATGCTCATCGACGGCATCGGCGGCGAGTTGAACAAGGACACGGCCACGCTGCTCGGGGTCGCGCACAGCAGTTGCGAGCGGCTCACCCGGCTCGTCAGCGACGTGCTCGACGTCGAGAAGATCAACAGCGGCCACATGGAGCTGCACCTGCTCGAGCAATCGGTGCCGACGCTGCTCGAGACGGCGGCCGAGGCGATGCAGGGGTTCGCCGGGCAGCGCGCGGTCAGGCTGGCCGTCACGTGCGAGCCGGGTCTGCGCGCCACGCTCGACCGCGACCGCATGATCCAGGTGATCACCAACCTGCTCTCGAACGCGGTCAAGTTCTCGCCGGCGGGCGCGACCGTGCGGCTCGACGCGCTCGCCACCGCCGACGGCGTGCGGGTGAGCGTGGGCGACGACGGCAGCGGCATCCCCGACAGCTTCCTCGACAGCGTGTTCGAGAAATTCGCGCAGGCCGACAGCAGCGATTCGCGCCGCCTCGGCGGCACCGGGCTGGGGCTGAGCATCTGCAAGAGCCTCGTCGAGCAGCACGGCGGCACGATCACTTTTGTGACCGCCGTGGGCGAGGGCACCACCTTCACGATCGACTTGCCGGCGCGCCCGCCGGCGGGCAACTGGCAGGTCTGACGGACTGTATACGCCGGGTTGGCTATCGAGCCGCCACCGAGATCGTGCCGCGGACAACCTGGTTATCGAAACCGACGCCATTGCCGCCCTTGGCAGGAATGGCTTCGCGCGATAGTGGCGCGCCGCTCACCCCTTGCTCTGCCAGGTGCCCTTGCGTTTCATGGCGCCCCAGCTCGACTCGTTCTGCATCGCCCAGCGCCACAGCCCGACCAGGCGCCAGTAGCTGTTGAGCTGGCGGTAGCCGAAATTCTCAACCACCACCACCAGCCCGAGCATGAACAGCTGGCTCGCCTTCGGGTAGATGTGGAACGACATCTCCTCGAGCAGCAGGCCCGAGGCCGAGAGCAGGATCCCGATCCCGATCGCGACGAACAGGAACGCGCCGAACGCGCTCCACGAGATCCAGTCCAACGCGAAGGCGAAGATCATGAAGAAGTAGCCGCCCAGTTCGACCACCGGCCCGAACCACTCGAACACCAGCATGAACGGGAACGCGACCCAGCCCGGCGGGCCGCCGTTGCGGTTGAACATCAGGCGCCAGTTCGCGTTTAGGCTCTCGGACAGGCCGCGCTGCCAGCGGATGCGCTGGTTGCGCAGCGTGCCGAGGTCCTCGGGCGCCTCGGTCCAGCAGATCGGGTCGGGCACGAACACCATCTTGTACTTGATGCGCGCCAGGCGCAGCATGCGGTGCATGCGCACCACCAGCTCCATGTCCTCGCCGATGGTGTCGGCGCGGTAGCCGCCGGCGGCGATCACGGTGTCCTTGCGGAACACGCCGAACGCGCCCGAGATGATCAGCATGGCGTTGATCACCGACCAGCCGGTGCGCCCGAACAGGAACGCGCGCAGGTATTCGACCACCTGGAACAGGGCCCAGATGTTGGTCGGCAGCCCGACCTTGGTGAGGAAGCCGCCGCTGACCTCGCAGCCGTTGGCGACCCGCACGGTGCCGCCGGCGGCCACCACGGTAGGGTCGTTGAGGAAGGGCTTGACCACCCGCTGCAGGCTGTCGCGCTGCAGGATCGAGTCGGCGTCGACCCCGCAGAACAGCGGGTAGCGCGAGGCGTTGATGCCGGCGTTGAGCGAGTCGGCCTTGCCGCCGTTGCACTTGTCGACCAGGCGCAGGTTGGGGAAGCGCGTCGAGCGGTAGATGCCGCGCACCTCCTTGGTCGGCAGCTGCACCCGGTAGGCCTCGGGGAACGGCAGCATCCCGAACTCCTGCTTGAGCACCTCGAGCGTGGCGTCCTTGGAGCCGTCGTTGATGACCACGATCTCGAACTGCGAATAGGTCAGCTGCAGCATCGAGTGCACCGAGGCGGCGATCGTGGCCTCCTCGTTGTAGGCCGGCACGAGCAGGCTGATGGGCGGCTCGAGCCCCGAATACACCTGCGGCAGCTCGTCGAGGATCTCCTCCTGGCCGCGGCGGCGCAGCGACACGATAGAGACCAGGTTCAGGGCCAGGTAGCCGCAGTTGAGGGCGATGAAATAGGCCAGGATGAACCAAGTCGTGAACTCGATGATGAACTGTCCAAAACTCATGCGACGCCCCGCTCGGCCAGCACCTGGCGCAGGATGTCGCCGACGAAGCGGTCGTCGGCGCCGGCGGCGAGCGCCTCGACCTCGTCGCGCCCGTAAAACGGCAGGCCCACCAGCGCCTGGGCGGCGCGGTAGCGCACCCACCACTGCTCGTCGGCCAGCAGGCGCGTGAGGATGGCGACGTCGGCGCGCTCGCCGATCTGGCCCAGCGTCTTGCCCGCCTGCACCCGCACCCGCCAGTCGGGATGGGCCGCGTAGGCGCGCACCCGGCGCAGCAGCGCCGGGTGCGACACCATGCGCAGCGCCACCACCAGCACCTCGACCGAGGGATGGGTCAGCAACTGCTTTTGCACCAGCGCCGGCAGCACCATGCGCAGGCCCTCGGCGATGCGCAGCGCGCGCGCGAGCTGGTCCTTGTCCATGGTCCCCGGGGCCCCGCGCGGCCCCATCCTCCTCACCAGCAGGGGCGCCAGCGCCACCCGCGCGTCCTGCATCACCGTCACCACCTGCGACAGCGACCAGTCGGCGCGGTCGATGACGGCGTCGGCCAGTTCGGCCGCGGCGGCCCCGACGTCGATCCCGACCAGCGCCCAGGCCGCGTACAGCGAGAGCATGGTGTCGGCCACCCCGGACTGCGCCAGCAGCGCCGGCCAGGCCTCGCGGTCGCGCATGTAGCCGAGCGCGAGGGTGGCGAGCAGGCGTTCGGCGCGGTTGCCCGAGCGCAGCAGGTCGCGCGCGACGGCGTCGGCGCCGATGCGGTAGCCGACCCCGTTGAGGGCCTCGGTGGCGCTGCCGCGCAGCGAGGCGTGCAGGTGCACCCACAGCTTGAAAAACACGATCCGGTCGCGCGCGGCCAGCCGCGGCAGCAGCGCCGGCGCGTCGTCCATGATGGCCGCGTTGAGCAGGGGGCGCCAGCGCTGCACGATTTTCTCCTCGCGCCGTTCGCGCCGCCGCAGCATGGTGCGCAGCGCGACGATCTGGACCCCCAGCAGCAGCGACAACGACAGGGCCACGGCCCCGCTCCAAAACGCGATCAGTACGTACGGGTCAGAAACGGTATTGGAGGCCAAGGTGAACGCCGTTCTTGTCGTAGAAATTGCCCTGGCGCGTGCGTCCGACGCTGTAGTTGACGCCCCAGTGCGGCGAGATCGCGTGGCGCCCGATCAGCGCCAGCGCGCGCACGCGCGAGAGCGTGACGGCGCTGCCGGCATACACCGCCTCCTCGCCGGCGGCGGCGAGCAGGCCGATCGCGTCGCGCTCGCCGTAGTAGTAATTGAAGCGCAGCTCGGCGCTGCCGACGGTGCGCCCGAACGCGCGCGTCGAATGGGCCAGCGCGATCGCGCTGAAATCGGAGAAGTAATGCTCGACGCCGGCGCTGGCCTGGTTGACCGTGGCGCCGTCGTAGGCGCTGTGGTGGAGCCGCCCGTGCAGCAGCCAGGCGCGCGCGAGCTCGAACTGCAGACCGGCGCCGAACGCGTGCCTGGGCAGGATCTGGTGCCCGGGGCTGGCGCTGGCGTCGGCCGAGAGCGTGACGCGTTCGCCGAGCGGCCTGTCGTAGCGCAGCGCCACGCGGGTGTCGCGCAGGCCGAAGCGCTCGGTGCGGCCGAGGTCGACGCCGACGCCGTGGCGGCGCGACCAGCGGTGCTCGAACTGCACGCTCTGTTCGCGGAAATCGGGCAGGGCGCCGCTGAGCCAATCGTGGCCGAGCGAGATCCCGACCCGGGTCTCGGGCTTGGCCTCGTCGGCCGCGCGGGCGGCGCAGGCCGCGGCGGCGCAGGCCGCGAGCAGCGCGCCGCGGGCGAGCGCGGCCCTCATGGCGCCGGACGCAGGTTGCGCCGCACGCGGGCCAGCAATTCGTTCGGCTGGAACGGCTTGACCACGTAATCGTTGGCGCCGGCGTCGAGCGCGCGCACCACGTCCTGCTCCATCGTCTTGGCGGTGAGCATGACGATCGGGGTCTTCTCCCAGCCGGCCTGCGCGCGGATGATGCGCACCAGTTCGAAGCCGTCGAGGTAGGGCAGCATGACGTCGAGCAAGACCAGGTCCGGCACCGCGCCGCCGGACTCGATCAGGGCGCGCGCGGCGCGCCCGTCGGTGGCCAGCGTGGCGCGGTAGCCCTGGCGCTCCAGCATGAACACGAGCACCTGCGCGATATGGTCGTCGTCCTCGACCAGCATGATCGAGACGGGGGCGGGCGTGGCGGTTGGTGCTTGCGTGTCTTGCATAGGTTGGCGTGGTCTTCTGGTGGCGGCGGTGGGAGGGCGGGCTTGGCGGCGTGCCCACCGGGCATCATACGCATTATTTGCAATTGTGCGCACACAACCTCCTCATTTGTATAACTAATTCTGTGCCCGATATACACACATTGGCGGAATGTAATCACCTGCCGGATCGGACGCCGGATCGACGCCGGCGCCGCCCCACGCTTAGCGGCAGCGGCCGATATGCTCCTGCGCGAGCTGCAGGTACTGGCGCGCGCGCCCGAGCCATTGGGGCGAACAACGGAACTGCGCCTCCCGCAGGTGGCGCAGCGCGAGCGTGGCGCGCAGGCTGGCGCGGTAGCTCTGGTAGAAGTGGACCAGGCGGGCGTCGGGGTGGTCGCCCGAATGGCTGCCGTAGGCGTGTTGCAAAACCGTTGCCGCCTGCGCCGCGCCGGCGCGTTCGCATTCGAGCGCGAGGTAGGCGAGCTCGTCGGCGGGGTCGAGCGCGCGCAGCTCGGGGGCGAACTCGAGGCAGTCGATCACGGCCAGGCGCGCGCCCAGGCAGATGTGTTCCGGACGCAGGTCGCCGTGGCCTTCGACGATCCGGCCGCCGCCCACGCGCGCCGCGAGCAGCGGTTCGAGCGCGCGCATGGCGCCGGCCTGGGCCAGGCACAGCGTGCCGACAATGCCGTGTGGCAATTCCGAGGCGCACGCGCCCTGTTCCGTCCGGTTGGCGTCGATCTGCGCCTCCATCCTGATGCAATACGATTGGGGGCTCGTGGCGACCTGGGCGCAGGCGGGGTAGAAGCGCGCCAGCATGGCCGCGATGCGCGCGAAGTCGGCGGTGCGCGCGCGCCGTTCGGCGATCAGGTGGTCGAGCATGCGGCACGCCGGAAGGCGCCGCATCTTGACCAGCCAGTCGACCGTCTCGGCGCCGCGGCCGATGCGCAGCCGGGCGTGCGCGTCGAGCGCGAGCGGCACCGCGCCGAGGTAGACATCCGGCGCGAGGCGGCGGTTCAGGCGCACCTCCTCGGCGCAGAAATGGCGGCGCGCGTCGAGCGTGCGGAAGTCCATCCGCTCGTGGCAGACCGGTTTCTTGAGCTTGTAGACGTAGTCGCCCGCGAGGAACACCCACGCCATGTGGGTCTCGACCGCCTCGACCAGGTGGGCGCGCTCGGGATAGCTGCTTGGCGCGCGCAGGAATGCCACCTTCGATTCGAGCGCGACGCGGGGCAGGCGTGGCATGGCTGGACTCGTGGCATCGCAAAACACAACTCTTTTAGAGCGGCGGTCCGGCCCGGAGTTCCGTGGTCCCGGCGGGCGTTTGCGTTCGCTCAAGCAGAGGTCGATTCGGCCCGCCGAGCGCACCGCTGTGTTGTCTGACCATGATCGCTTTCCCCCAACCAGAATGAGGTGAACAATGGCTAACATCAGGCGCTACGATCCGTTCAACGACATCGCCCGGCAAGACCCGTTTCGGGGCATGGACGAAATTTTCCGCGAAATGGCGGGCGTGCCCGCGTGGCGCGGCAGCGAGAGCGGGCCGCGGCTGCGCGTCGACGTGACCGAGTCCGATCAGAGCTACACGGTCATCGCCGACGTCCCGGGCGTCAACAAAGACGACATCAAGGTCGCCGTCGAGGGCAGCCAGGTGACGATCAGCGCGCAAGTGCTCGAAGATAACAACGTCAACAGCACCGGTGTGCTGCGCAACGAGCGTTTCTACGGCCAACTGTATCGCACCATCACGCTGCCGCAAGAGGTCGACGACGACGCCGCCGAGGCCAAGTACGAAAACGGCGTGCTGCGCCTGACCCTGCCCAAAAAGCAGGGCACGGGGGCCAAGCAGTTGACGGTTCAGTAGGGCTTGCAATAGCCGCTTGCAACGAGGCTTGCAATAGCCGCTTGCAACAATGGTTTTCCAATAAGGGCTTGCAAGAGGGGCGCGCAAGAATGGCTTGCAAGAGTGGCTTGCAAGAGTGGCTTGGCAATCCGGGAGGGGGACGGCGCCTGCGGGTAGCCGCGGCCGCCGCACGCATCGGCGGCGCCCGCGGCAGCGGCGCCAAGTCCGCCGGGGACGGCGTCGGCGCGCCCAATAAACAAGCCTGCCCCAGCCCCGATCGTACAGCCGGGGCCGTTACTGCTATCCTAATACGCGTCATCCAAGCATTCCGCCAGCCCGCACCCGCAAATTAGGAAATGGATCGAAAATGAGCGTCAGAAACCTCGAACACCTGTTCGCGCCGCGGTCGGTGGCCGTCATCGGCGCCTCCGACCGTCCCCGCAGCGTCGGCGCGACAGTGCTGCACAACCTGCGCGAGGGCGGTTTCAAGGGCGCCATCTACGCCGTCAACCCCAAACACCGGACGCTGGACGGGCAAACCTGCTACGGCACGGCCGCGCAATTGCCCGAGATCCCCGAACTGGCGATCATCTGCACGCCGCCGGCGACGGTGCCGGGCATCATCGCCCAACTGGGCGAACTGGGCACGCGCGCGGCGATCGTGCTCACGGCCGGCCTCGGCCAGGCGGACGCCCAGGGGCGCACGCTCAAGCAAGCCATGCTCGACGCCGCCCACCCGTACCTGCTGCGCATCCTCGGCCCCAACTGCGTCGGCCTGCTGGTGCCCGGCATCGGGCTCAACGCCAGTTTCGCCCACACCGCCGCGCTGCCCGGCAAAATCGCCTTCGTCTCGCAATCGGGCGCGCTCGTCACGGGCGTGCTCGACTGGGCGCGCTCGCGCGGCATCGGCTTTTCCAAGTTCATCTCGCTCGGCGACAGCGCCGACATCGATTTCGGCGACGTGCTCGACTACCTCGCCAGCGACGCCGAGACCGGCGCCATCCTCATGTACATCGAAGACGTGCGGCACGCGCGCAAGTTCATGTCGGCCGCGCGCGCGGCGGCGCGCAGCAAGCCGACGCTGGTGCTAAAAGCTGGCCGCGCGCCCGAAGGGGCCAAGGCGGCCGCCTCGCACACGGGCGCGCTGGCCGGCGCCGACGACGTCTACGACGCGGCCATCCGGCGCGCCGGCATGCTGCGCGTGTACACCACCGAAGACCTGTTCAGCGCCGTCGAAACACTCGCGCGCGCGCGCCCGATCGCCGGCGAACGGCTGGTCATCATGACCAACGGCGGCGGCCCCGGCGTGATGGCGACCGACGCCCTGGTGACCGGCAAGGGCACGCTGGCGGCGCTCTCGCCGGCCACGCTCGAGCGGCTCGACGCCGTGCTGCCGCCGACCTGGTCACACGCCAACCCGGTCGACATCATCGGCGACGCCCCGGCCGAGCGCTACCGGCAGACGCTCGAGGCGCTGCTCCAGGACGAGCAATCCGACGCCATCTTGTTCATCCACGCGCCGACCGCGATCGTCCCGAGCGTCGACATCGCCAACGCGATCGCGCCGCTGGCGCGGCGGGCGTCGCGCAACATCCTCGCGTGCTGGCTCGGCGGCGACGCCGTGGCCGAGGCGCGCCGCATATCCTCGCAGGCCGGCATCCCGACCTTCGACACCCCCGAGGAGGCGATCAACGGCTTCATGCAGATCGTGCGCTACCGCCAGAACCAGCAACTGCTGATCGAGGTGCCGCCGGCCGACTGCGGCGGCGTCACGGTCGATGGCGAACGGGCCCGCGCCATCGTGCGCGCCGCGCTCGCCGAGGGGCGCGACATGCTGTCCGAGCCCGAGGCCAAGGGCGTGCTGGGCGCCTACGGCATCCCCGTGGTCGGGACGCGCATCGCGCACACGGTCGACGAGGCGGTGGCGGCGGCGCGCGAGATCGGGCTGCCGGTGGCCGTCAAGATCCTCTCGCCCGACATCAGCCACAAATCCGACGTCGGCGGCGTGGTGCTCGACATCGACAGCCTCGACGGCGTGCGGGCCGCGGCCGAGCGCATGCACAAGCTGCTGGGCAAACTGCTGCCCGAGGCGCGCCTGGCCGGCTTCTCGGTGCAACAGATGGCGCGCCGGCCGGGCGCGCACGAACTAATCCTCGGCGTGACGACCGACCCCGTGTTCGGCCCCGTCATCCTGTTCGGGCAGGGCGGCGTCGCGGTCGAGGTCATGGAGGACCACGCGGTGGCGCTGCCGCCGCTGAACCGGGTGCTCGCGCGCGACATGGTCGCCCGCACCCGCGTCTCCAGGCTGCTGGCCGGATACCGCAACCGGGCCCCGGCCAACATGGACGCGATCCTGTCGGCCCTGATGCAGGTCTCGCAGATGGTGGCCGACATTCCCGAGATCGTCGAACTCGACATCAACCCGCTGCTCGTCGACGGCGACGGCGCCATCGCGCTCGACGCGCGCATGCGGGTGCGGCTGGCCGACCAGGGCGCCAGCACGCTCGACCGGCTCGCGATCCGCCCGTACCCGGGCGAACTCGAGGAGACGGTCGAATGGGACGGAGCGCCGCTGCTGCTGCGCCCGATCCGGCCCGAGGACGGGGCGGCCCACCTCGCGTTCGCGCACCGGCTCAGCCCCGACGACGTGCGCTTCCGCATGTTCGTGCCGATGAGCGACTTGCATCCGTCGCAGTTGGCGCGCTTCACCCAGATCGATTACGACCGCGAAATGGCCTTCATCGCCACCCGCGCCGGCGCCGACGGCGCGCCCGAGACCATCGGCGTGGCGCGCGTGGTCGTCGACCCCGACAACACCGCCGGCGAATTCGCCGTCACGGTGCTGTCGGACCTCAAGGGCAGGGGACTGGGCCGCATGCTGATGGAAAAGCTGATCGCCTACTGCCGCAGCCGCGGCACGCGCGCGATCGTCGGCGAGGCGCTGCCCGAGAACACCCGCATGATCAGGCTGGTGCGCAAACTCGGCTTTAACGTGACGTCGACCGGCGGCACCGTGCATTTCCGCCTGCCGCTTGATTAGGCCGGCCGTCTCAACGCATCAAGAATGATCCAAGTCGCGCCTTGGTAAATCCTGCTTGGCGTCCCTTGAGCAGGCGGCTTAATGATTCATGTGAAAAGTGAGGATCCGATGGCGCATGCGGTCGAGGACGAATTCAAGCTGGCGTTCCGCAATGGGCTCGCCGGGCTGGAGCAGCCGCTGATCGGCGTGTTGCGCCAGTTGGCCACGCACAATTATCCAAGTGAAGTGGTCGCGATCGATTTCGAAGTTTTTTCGGACAGCTGGAGCGACGGTTTTCCGGTCCGTGCATTCTTCATGGACGCGACGAACTGCGAGCATTTCGTATACGTCGACGGCAGCGCGGAATATCCGTCGCCGGTCGATCCTGGACTTTTGACCGAGGCAATCATCAGCGACGATGTCGAATGGTCCTTGCTCGAGCGTGCGCCCGAGATGGATGCGGGCGCGCTGGGGGAAGCGGAGCTTTTCCCCTGGTTTATCGCTTGTTGGCAGAAGGCGGCCGGGGGCGGGTTTTTGAAAAGGGCGACCTTGGCGCTGCACGACGATGCGCGCGAATTCGATTTGATCGCGCATACCTGACAGGATCGTTACGCGCGATTTGATTGACGCACCGGCAACAGCTAGGAGCCTGTCGAACTTAGGATCGTCGGCTGCAGAAAGTGCTGGACGGTCCATATTTCGCCGTTTTCTCGGCCAATAGCTCGCTATTGGCACTGCGAAATCGTCAAAATCTGTCCTCGTCCAGCACTTTTTTCGCTTCGACTCCCTAAGTCCGACAGGCTCCTAGGGGACGAATTCGTTCTTGCCCTTGTACCAAGGATCAGCTTGGCGAGGGGTGATCTACAGCCATGCAAAAACGTATTAATCGGCTTCGAGTTATACAAATACGTGTAGCTACCGAAGGCATGCGGCGATGGGAATAACGCACAAACCATGAACTCGCACACGCGGCGCAATCGGCGCGACGCCGAGCGGGCGTTGGAAAACCGCGACGGGCAAGGGCAAAAATGCTCAAGACCACGTCTTTCAGTGTGGTGCCGGTAAGCCCCACCGTACGCGCTGGCCGCGGCGAATTAGCGTGTCTCGGCCAGATGCAACCAGATTTCGTTGCGTCGCATGAACCACGGTGTGAACGGCGCGTTGTAGCGCGCAAATACCGGTTCGCCCGCCGTTTCAAGTTGGGCCGCCCGCAAAGCGGCCTGCAACTTCGCCAGGTGTTCGCTGTAGTTGGCCTCAGACCAAAAGCCCGAGTAGCGGATGACCGCCACCCGGCGCGGCGGCACCTCGCGCAGCATGACCCGTGCGTCGAGTGGTTTGGGTGCGCTGGCCAGCGTCACGCCCTTGGGCAGCACGAATTGCACCAGAAAGCCGCCCGGTGCGGCATTCTGGATGACTGGCGCGGTCATCTCCAGCTTGACCGGGGTGGCCACCTGGGTCACCGGAGCCGTCATCGCGAATTTGCGCTCGTCCCTGTTTTTGCCAAAAATGTAGCCCGCCAGGATAGGGAACGCCTGGTTGCCCGCCTCTTCAGCCGGTCCCGGCACCACAAGCTCGGCTACGGTATAGACGGCGTATTCGCGAATCTCGACGTCACCGAGTTGCCGGACAATCTTGGATTCGGGTTCTTCGGTGGCGTTGGCTGTCATGGGCAAGGCGGATAGTGCGAGGATAAGCAGCGTGGCACACAAGGCGGCGACGGCCGTTAACGGCCGCGATCGTCGTGCATCTGGCAGCAGGGCTTGCCGTGGGCGATCGCTTGGCGCCTGTTCCGCGCCCCGGCGCGCGGCGTTTGGCCGGAAAAAGGGCAGAAAAAAGGCGGCAGGGCTTGCCGCGGGCGAATGGTTGGCGCCGCCGACCGGGCGCGCGCATCCCCGAGACCTTCTGGCATTCGTGCTCGTTTGCTGTCGAATTTTGTCTCGTTTCGTCGTATCCGGCCTCGCGAGTTGCGGATCGGAAAGGCGTAAGGCGGAATGCGACAAAAAGCGCACGAACGAGACGTCAAACGAGCACGAATGCCAGAGAGGCGCGCGGGGGGCACACGCCCGGACGCGCCGGGTTGCCGGGATGAAGAGTTGTCGAAATTTATGGTTGCCGAAATTCATGGTCGCCGAAATGCAGGGTTGCAGGGTTGCAGGGGAATGCGTCTACATGTTCAATAGCCCGTCTAATCGAAGTTGCAAGTATTCTGTCACTTTCCAGGAAACACCGTCGGCTAGCCCGCAACCCGCGCCGAACGCGCCCGCGCGCGGCTCCTCGAGTTGCCGCGGCGCGCCTGGCCCGTTCAAAAACTAGCGGGGAACGATGCGCAGCAGGCGTCCGTTCTGCTCGTCCGTGATCGCATACAAATGGCCATCCGGCCCCTGTTTCACGTCGCGCACGCGCGCGCCGATATCGAGCTGTTCCTGTCCGGTCACGTTGCCGACCTTGTCGACGGCGACGCGGCGTATGTCCTTGCCTGCCAAGCCGCCGCTGAAAACGCTGCCGCGCCATTGCGGGAAATGGCTGCCGGTGTACACCACGAGACCGGACGGCGCCGGCGAGGGCACCCACGCGACCTTGGGAGGCGTCAACCCTGCGACCGCGGGCTGGCCGACCGGTTCGCGGGTGGCGTAATCGACGCCATAACTTTGCAGCGGCCAGCCGTAATTCTGGCCGCCCTTGATCAAATTGAGTTCGTCGCCGCCGCGCGGGCCGTGCTCGGTGGCCCACACCCGGCCCGAGACCGGATCGCGCGCCATGCCCTGGATGTTGCGGTGGCCGTAGCTCCAGATCTCGGGCCGGGCGCCCGGGCGTCCGGCGAGCGGGTTGCCCGGTGCCGGTTTGCCCTCGGCCGTCAGGCGCAGGATCTTGCCATGGTCGGTGTCGAGGTGCTGGGCCTGGTCGCGCGCGAGCCTGTCGCCGACGCGCTGGGGCGGGTTGCCGCCGTCGCCGACACTCATCAATAACGTGCCGTCCGGCAGCCACAACAGGCGCGAACCGAAGTGCTGGCCGCCGCTCTTGCCGGGCTCGACGCTGAACAGGGTCTTGATGCCGTGCACCCGTTTGCCGTCGAAGACACCCTGCACCAGGATCGCGCGGTTGTCGCTCTTGCTGCCGGTCGACATGGTCATGTAGACGCGCGGATTGGCCTTGTCGGCCGGATGCAGCGCGATGTCGAGCAAGCCGCCCTGGCCGCCGGTGAATACCGGCGGCAGGGCTTCGAGCGCGACCTCCTCGAAGCTTTTGCCGTTGAGAACATACAGTTTGCCCTCTTTGCTGGTGACGAGCGCGCGGCCGTCGGGCAGCCAGTCGAAACCCCAGGGGCGCGCGATGCCCTCGGCGACCGTCTCGTGGCGCCAGCCCTTCGCTTCGGGCGGTTCGCCGCTTGGCGTGAGTTGGCCGAAAGCTGGTGGCATGGCCGCCACCAGGGCCGCGACGGCCATAGTGAGCAGTGTTTTCTTTTTCGAGTTCATCGTGAGCATCCCCGCGCCCGCATGGGGCAAATGTAAATCGTACATGATGGTTGAAAAACGTTGAGCACGGCTAGGATACCGTGCGAACAGAGTTCGGAGCAATCCGGTTCGGATTTCTAATTCCGACAGGCTCCTAGGAGCCTGTCGGACTTAGGATCGTCGGCTGCAAAAAGTGCTGGACGGTCCATATTTCGCCGCTTTCTCGGCCAATAGCTAGCTATTGGCACTGCGAAATCGTCAAAATCTGTTCTCGTCCAGCACTTTTTTCGCTTCGACTCCCTAAGTCCGACAGGCTCCTAGACTAGTCCTCCACATAACCTTTGCGCAATTTCTCGCCCACCAGCTTCTCCATCTCGCGAAGGGCGCGCTCTTTGCTGTCGAACTGTTTCAGGTTCACCTGACCGGTGCTGCCGATGCGCCCGTATGTGACGCTCAGCTCGTCGCCACGCACGCCGGCGCGCCAGAATTTGCGCGAGCAACCCTGTTCGAAGCGCAGCGAGCGCGCCACCTCGGCCGTCGTGTCGCCATCGGGAGCGGTCCGCGGCGCGGGCACATCCACCGGCGGCGGCGCCGGTTCGGCCGCCGCCGCCGGCGGCGCGATCTCGACGTCGAGGGCGCGGTCCTCGCCGTGCGCGAGCATCGCCTCGATGCGGCTCAGCACGCCCGGCGCGCCGTCAAGCCAATCCTTGCCGGGCAGGTCGATCACGCGCCAGCCGAAGGCGCGCAGGATGCCGGGGCGGAACACGTAACGCTCGGCGGTGTCGGGCACGGCGTCGGCCGGATTGTCGAGCAGGACCGCCAGCGCGTAGCCTTGCTTCGAATCGTCGACGATCCCGAGGTCGCAGCGGAACTGCGCCCGCCCGACGTTGACGTGCACCTCGTGCCCGCGCGCGCGCAAGGCCGCCGCCAGCGCGTCGCGGATGCTGTCGCCGGCCGGCTGCCGCGTGAAGGTGGCGCCGCGGCCGGGCTTGAGGGCGGCGAGCACCTACTGCGCCCGCTCCGACTGCCCGACCGCACTGGCCTTGGCGAACTGGAGGAACGCGCGCCGCGCCGCCGCGCCGTCGTTGTGCACATTGGTGATGGCCTCGGCCTCGATGCTCGAGACCACCGCCATGTGGTGGCGCGCGCGGCTGAAGATCACGTTCAGGCGCTTCTCGCCGCCGCGCTGGTTGATCGGCCCGAAGTTCATCAGCATCTTGCCTTCGGCATTGGACGCGTAGCAGATGCTCAAGATGATGACGTCGCGCTCGTCGCCCTGCACGTTCTCGAGGTTCTTGACGAACAGGCCGTTGAACTGCTCGTCGTCCCCGCGCACGTATTCGCGCTCCAGGCGGGTCGCGAAGTCGGCGTCCTCGGCTGCCAGCGCCTCGAGCGCGGACTCGATCGCGCTTTGCTGCGCCTCCGAAAACGCGACGATGCCAAGGCTCAGGCCGGTCCCGCGCAGCAGCATCTCGCGCACCGCCTGCGCGATGTAGCGCGCCTCGGGCGCATTGGCGCGCTCGCTGTAGAAGCCGTCGCCGATCCGGTGCAAGCTGATCGGCCGCGCCAGCAGGGCGTCGGCCGCCGTGAAGCCCGCGTGCGCGTCGTCGGCGCGCGCCGGCGGCGCCTCCCCGCCCGGGTGGTCGAGCTGTTTGTCCGGGATGGTGACCAGACGGCCGTCGTAGAACGCCGCGTTCGAAAAGCTGATCAGCGCCTCGTGGCGGCTGCGGTAGTGCCAGGCGAGCAGCGTGGCCGGCAGGTTGCGCGCGGCCTGGCTGAGCAGGCTGTCGGAATCGAGGTTGATCGTGATGCGCTCGCCGTCCTCCTCGACCACGACCTCGTCGTCGCCGCCGCCGGCGGTGCTGAAGAAGTTGGTCGGCGGCAGTTGCATCTAGTCGCCGACGACCACGATCTGGCGCGCCCGGCTCAGCGCCGGCACCGCCTCTTCGACCGGGATCTGGCTCGCCTCGTCGAAGATGACGACGTCGAACAGGTCGGCCGACAGCGGCAGGGTGTCGGACACCGAGAGCGGGCTCATCAGCCAGACCGGTTTGAGGTCGTTGACGACCAGGCCCGTGTCCTTGTCGCTCAGGTCGCGGATCGAACGGTGGCGCATGCTCTTGCCGAACTCGTGTTCGAGCTCGCGGCGCCCGCCGGCGTAGCGCTTCTTGAACACCTTGCCGTCGGCGTCGAGTTGCGCCGCCGACAGCGTCGACAAACGCACGTTCTCGCTGAAGCGCTGGTGGATCGTGGCCCGGATCACCTGGGCGTCGAGGGTCAGCAACTCGGCATGGCCCAGCGCCACCGCGCGCGCGGACTGGGCCAGCGCGGCGCCGCCGAAGCTCGCCAGCACCGGGCTCTCGCGCAGCATGCGGCGCATCGCCTCGTCGGCCACCAGCGCGTCGAGTTCGGCCGGACGGTGGTCCAGCGCTTGCAGCGCTGCCGCGCAGGCCGGATCGCCCGCGTGCATGGCGCGCAGCAGCGGCAGCAGGTCGGGCAGGTCGTCGAGCGCCTCGCGCAGGTCGCGCAGCAGTTCGGCGATGTCGTCGAGGCGCGCGTCGGCGTCGACCGCCAGCCCCTTGCCCGGCAGCGTGGCCAGCTGCGCCAGCGCGTCGGCGGCGCCGGCCATCGCGCGCGCGGCGGCCACCGGGTCGGGCGCGCGGCGCAGGTGCGCGACCAGGGCGCGCTGGGCGGGGTCGGATTGGAGCTGCTGCGCCAGCCCGGCCAGCGCCCGCAAGAACGCTTGCATGTCGCCCACGCCATAGTGTTGGCGGCCCTGCGCGTCGAGCGCGGCCAGCGCGCCGCCGCGCCATGCTCGGCCGCCAGCAATTCGAGCACCTTGGCGTAGCCTGTATGGACCACGTGCTTGCCAAAGTCGTAGCGGCGCGCCAGCTCGCCGCGCAGGCGCCACCATCGCGGCTGCAGCCAGCGCATGACGGACGGCTCGAGGCGCCGCGCCAGCGCCAGCGCGGCGTCGGTGTCGGCCGCGGCCAGCTTGTCGCGCCAACTGGCGTTTCCGGCCTGCGCGGCGGCGAGCGATTGCGCGTGGGCGTCGAGCGCTGCGCGCGCCTGGCCGAGCGCCTCTTGCGCGGGCGAGCCCGGGTCGAGCAGTTCGAGGTGGGCGGCCAGCCCGGTGGCGAGCAGCCGGCCGCTTTCGGCGGCGACGCCGCAGGCGCGCGCGAGCGGCGTCTGGTGGCCGATCAACTGGTCGGCGTCGTCGAGCAGCGGGTCGAGCGTCCCGAGCAGCGCCTCGGCCTCGTCGCAGATTTTGGCGACGCGGCTGTAGGCGTGCTCGTCGGCCATCAGGGACGCCGAAAGGCGCGCGAACGGGTGCGCCGCGAGGCTGTTCAAGCCAAACCGCTCGTGCATCTGGCGGTTTATGCGTTCGGCCAGTTCGCGCTGGGCGTCCCATTTGGCCAGCGCCGGCAACCGCTCGCGCCGGGCCGGCCCGAGCTCGGGCGCGGCGGGCAGGGCGGCGACGCGGCGCAGCAGCGCGCGCAGGCTGGTGCCGAGCGCCCGCGGCGCGGCCGCCATCGCCGCCTCGAAGTCGTCGATCCAGAGCTGGTGCCCGGTCAGCCCATGGACCAGCTGTTGGCGCCTCAGCTTGAGCGCGTTGCTGTCGCGCGGCTGGCCTATCCATTGCTCGTAGCTGGCCTTGAGGTCGCCGATGAACGCCTTTTTGTCGGTTTGCGAATCGTGGATCAGGCAGCACAGCTCGGCCAGTCCGGCCTGCTTGAGGCGGCTGAACACGACGTCGAGCGCGGCCCGCTTTTCGCACACGAACAGCACCCGCTTGCCGCGCCCGGCGTAGTCGGCGATCAGGTTGGTGATGGTCTGCGACTTGCCTGTGCCCGGCGGGCCATGGATGATGAAGCTGCGCCCGCTGCGCGCCAGGCCCACGGCCGCGTTATGGGTGGCGTCGGCCGCCACCACGCTCCACTGCTCGCCGGCCTTGAGCGGCGCCGCCGGCGCGGTCTCGACCTCGCGCGGCTCGATCGAGAACACGCGGTCGAACGCCGGATTGGCGCCCGCGTCGCCGAGCAGCTGGGCGTAGTCGCGCACCAGCGACATCTTCTTGTAGTTGAAGTTGGCCAGCGTCACCTGGGTCAGGTCGAGATCCCAGGCGTAGCGGTGGCCTTCGGATTCCTGCAGGAAGTAGCTCTCCGATTCGGCACCGGCGGCGCCCGGCGCGGCCATCTGCGGGCGCCGCAGCCCGGCGCCGGACGGGGCCCCGGCCTCTGTGCGCTGCGGCAGTTCGCTCGGGCGCACCCAGCGCTCAAACAGCGCGCGCCCCAGCGGGCGGTAGTCGAGCCGGTCGTAGCTGAACGGCGGCAGGCGGGCGCCGGCCGCCGCGCGCGGACCCGGCGGCGCCTTGCGGCGCTGGTACTGCTGCATGCGCTGCAGCGCCTTCTGGCGCACCAGGCCGATCGCGGCCTTGTCGACCAGGCGCAGCGCGACCGACGGTTCGGAGCGCCGTATCTGCGCCAGGATGTCGGCGTGGATCTCGGCCAGCGTGGTTTTTTCGAGGTCGATTTTTTCGGGCAGGCCGATGTCGTAGAGCTCGCTCAACTGGTGGCGCAGCACCGGGTTGAACTCGGCCTCGTCGTCGGTGCATTGCAGCACGTATTGGTCGCGCACGCCCTTGCGCTTGACCAGCTCGACGCCCAGCCACAGCAAGGGGGGCACGATGCGCTCGTCCGGCGCCTCCTTGAGGTTGTGCCAGCGTAAAAAGGCGACCACGATGCGCAGGTTGCTGAAACCGAATTCGGCGCGGTCGCGCCGGGTCTCGGTGATCAGGTGGTCGAGCGCGCCGGGCAGGTAGGGCTGGTCCTCGAAGCGCAGCCAGTGCTGCAGCGAGACCGGCTTGCCCGCGACCAGCTCGGCCGCGAACGGCCCGCCCCAGGTGCAGATGTGTTCGGCGCGCACGCTCTCGACCTGCAGCATCAGGGGCACGCTGGCGACGGTCAGGTTGACGCTCGCCGCGCTCGGGCGGAAGTACAGCAGCCGGTTGCGGCGCGACAGGTCGAACAGGCGGTCGCGCAGGTGCGTGAGCACGGCGGCGCGGCGCGGCGCGGCGCCGCTGGCGCCGGCCAGCGCGCGCGCGACGTCGAGGCCGGCCGGCTGCTCGCGCCAGGTGCGCAGGCGGGTGGCGGCGGCGGCGGCATCGGTGGCGCGCGCGTGGCGGTTGAGTTCGGTCATCTCGACGAGCACGGCGGCGACGATCGGGTGCAGCTCCGGATGCAGCGCGAACAGGTTGCCGCGCTGCCCGGCGAATTGGCGCAGGTCGTCGTCGTCGGTGAAGTCGAGCCCGCAGGCGAGGGCGGCGACGATCATGCCGAGCGAGAAAACGTCGGTGAGCTCGTCGTGGTGGCCGAGCCGCAGCTCCCAGCTGTCGGGGCCGGGCAGGTAGACCGGCCGTTCGATGGCCGCGTCGGCATCTTGCGCGAGCGCGAGGTCGGTCACCAGTTCGGCGCCGTGCTCGTCGCGGCCGCGCTGCAAGGTGCCGACGATGTTCAGGCCCGACAAGGGCTGCGGCTGGACCCGGTTGACGGCGCCGGTGTCGAGCAGCGGGGGCGCGCCTTCGGGGCGGCGCAGGCCGAGCGCGCCGTTGTCGTCCAACAGCACGTTGTCGGCGTCTAGCGTGGCGACCAGCCCGGCGCCGTGCAGCGCCGCCACCTGCCGCAGCAGCGGCAGCACCAGCACCAGCACGTCGTCGGTCGAGAGCGGCATGCCCGCCTGCGCAGCGAGCAGGCTGCGCAGGGTGCGCGGGGCGGGCGCCTGCCCGCCGGCGTTTCCTGGTTCAATCATGGGCGCGGCTCCTTGGCCAGTTGGCGTTTATAACGGTCCAGTTCGCGCTTGCCGAAACCGGCGTCGCGGCGCAGGTTGAGCTCGAATGCTTCGAAGCTGGCGAGCGCCTGCGCGAGCTGTCCGGCGCGCAGCAGGTCGGCGTCGCGCTGGTCCGGGTCGGCCAGCGCCAGGTCCATCATCAGCGCGTTGAGGTAGTTGCGCACGCCGTGGTCGACCGCGTCGGCGCCGAACGCCTCCGGCCCGATGGCCGCCTCGTCCGCGCGCCAGTCCGGGAACAGCAGGCGCACCTGGTTGAGCACGGCGTCGCTGGCCAGCGCGGCGCCGGCCAGGAAGTGGGCCAGGAAGCCGCGCGTCATCGTTTGCAGCCGCAGTTGACCGCACAGGTCGAGCCGCTCGAGCGCCAGCGGACCTTGCAGGCGGTTGTCGATCCATGCGTCGAGCCCGGCCGCGCCCTCCCACCACAGCGACAGCGCCCGAACCCGGATGAAGGTTTCGGGGTGGCCGCTGGCGGCGCTGGCAGCGGCCTCCTGCGATTCGATCTCCGCGGCCTGGCGCAGATAGGCCTGGGCGTCGACCGTGCCGATGCCGGTCTCGATCTTGACCAGCGTCGCCACGGCGGGCGCGAGCGCGCCGACCGCCACGGCGGCGCCGCGGTCGGCGAAAAGTTCGGTGTGGAGCGCGTAGGGGTTCTAAGCCGGAACCCTAGAAAATTCCGTCACCCCAAATCCAGTCCGGCCAGAAGCGTGTCCAGGTCGATCATTTTGCCGCCGCTGTTGAATGTGTAGTGCCCGTTCAGCAGGATGTGCCGCCAGGCCGCTGGCGATATCCGGGTGAGCAACGCAACGGTCTTGGCGTTGCCGCTGGCCTCGCACTTCGTCAGCAGGTGCGACAGGATGGCCGAGTTGTAGTAGATGATCGCGTTCGCGATCAGCCTGGCGCACTGGTTGCTGATCTCAATTTCGATGTCAGTCCGCCCAGTCAACTCCTTCTTTCCGCCGACCTGGGCGATAGTCGAGCTTAGCTGGTGATAAGACTCGATGCGGTTCTGCGAGCGATGGACGTTACGTTCCAGTTGCGGATCGCGCAGGTAGCGCAACGTGTAGATGCTGCGCACGAGCTTGTCGAACTCGAAGATCGCGCGCCGCGTCGGGTTCGTCGTGGTGTAGTTGCACAGCTTTCGGATCAGCGTGCCCTGGGTCATCTCCTTTAGCCCGAGCGTGGCGACGATTTGATCCATGTTCGGTTTTTCGTCGACGATCGCCGGGAGGTCAACCTGGCCGACCGGGCGGATCAGAAAGTTCTCGTACAGCGCCGGGTCGTCGGCGCAATACAGTTCCTTCAGTTGGTCTTCCATGTTGGTGAAGCGCGGCTCAAAGCGCGGGCCGAACCAGTACAAGATGGCGAAGTTGGCCTTGTTGACGCTGTGCATGTCGCCGGTGATCGCCATTGGCACGATGTCCGACGTGTTGCGATACCAGATGTCGAACACATGGTGCGCCTCATATTCGTGCGCGCCGATCAGGTAGCCGTTGAGCGGCACGTGGTTGCATAGCAGGGTGTAGGCGACGACGCCCTTACCGCGTCCAAAGTATTTGCGCGAAGAGCGCGCCTTCACGGTTGGCCGCTCGACGCCTAATTTCTGACCATCGACGGCGCCGTACAGCGTATTGAGGTCGAACGAGTAATGCGGGAAGATCGGTAGCGCGGCGATGGCGTTGCTGATGCGGTCGTTGGCGGCCTGGAGCGATGCCTGGCGCAGGTACTGCTGGTAGGTCGTCTCCAGCACATGGTATGGGAATTCGCTGGTGCGCGCCATGACCTGATTGCCGTGGTTCATCGCTTGCGCGATGATAACCGCCATCAAGCTGTCGGCATCGGCCACCTTCTTCGCATAGCGCGGCTGCAATGGCGTCAACGCCGATAAGAACTGGCACCGACTGTTGACGAAACGGAACACGTCGGCAACATCGCAGAACGGCAGTTGTTCATAGAACGTCTGCTCGCGCACTTTCTGGTTCCCACCCTTGGGCTTGCGCCAGATCAGCTTCTTCGTGTCCTTGTCGTAGTCCAGGTGCGTCAGCTTGCCTTCTTTCAGCTCGCGGTTGAATGCCACCCATAGCGCGCGCAGCTCGACCGTCAGCGCATCGAGCTGGGCATTGATCGGCTTGCGCAGGAAGGGGATGTCGATTTGCGCGAGCGCGTCGGCTTTCTCGTCCATCGAGACCAGCTCGTCGGAGAAGTGGCGGTGTTGCAGGCTGTCGTCGAGATAGATTTCGCCCGACTGGAATCGTTTCCTGATCTGCCGATATAGCCAGAACTCGTAGCGGTCGGCGTGCAGTCCGGTCGGCTTGCCGTCGGCATCGAAGGTCAACAGGTACGACTGCAATCGTTTCGGCAATGTGGCCGCCGGACATTCGGCCAGCGGCCGTTGCGACAAGCGCTGCTGCTTGACGAAAACGCTCTTGGCCCAGGCCAGCGCTGCGAGCCACGGACTGTCGGGGACGGTGCTGGCAAAGTCGAGCGCGACATACAGCGGTCGCAGATGTCGGCGGATGCGTTCGGCCAGGCCGTCCACCGCCTGCCAGTGCAGCGCCAGTTTGCTCACCGGCTTGACGCTCAAGCGCTGACCGGTGATCTGTAGCTTGTCTTTCGGCATGATCTTGTACGCGCGCTGGCGCACGGTGCCGAACGGCGTGGCGTCGGCCACCGTGTCATCGACATAGATCAACAGCAGACGACCGACCTGCGATGTATCCTGCTGACGACGCACCTGTTCCGCTAAAAAAAACTTCTGCGCGACCGCGCTGCTCTCTTCCTCCAACTGCTTCATGTGATAGGCCATCGCATCGACCAGGTTATCGGAAAGCTGCCGGTAGCGTTGCCAGGCGTAGCACAGCAAATAAAGATGAGCCTGATCCACCTTGAGATTGCGCAGGTCGTGGACGGTGTAGAAGTTCGCCAGACTCGCGTAGTACAGCAGGTTTTGCTGCGAAACGCCCAGCTTGGGCAGCAACGCCTTGGCGATCCGGTGCAGCGGCTCCAGCAAGGTGCGCTTCTCTCGTTCGCGGATCATCTGACGCCAGCCGAAGTGCTTGGCATCCTGCTTGAGCGCCGCCAGTTGAGACAGGGTGTCATAACGCACAAGGAGTTTGGCCAAGGCGACTTTGGCCGGGTCGTCCAACACTTCCGCCAGCAAGCCGCCCAAGCGCCGACGTTCGGTGGACAGTGTTTCGCTGATCAGCTCTTGCAGGGTGGTGTAGCCGGGCCGGATGATCTTGTGCTTGTTGAGCCAGACGATCAGCTCGGTGGCCACGAATCCCGGCGTCACGTCGCGTCGCACGGTCTGCGTGGCCTGCTGCCCAAGCTGCGGCAAGTAGTCAGCCACCCACAGCTGGTGGCCAAACAGTTTGGCAACTCGCTCGCGCTGGGTGTAATGCTCATGCTTCGTGATCGGCTTGCGCTCGAACGCTTCGCCATGAAAATAGCGGCTCAGCACGAAGGCGCAATCGTCCTCGACCTCGTTCCAGTCAAAGCGGAAAAAGGCATGTTTAGCCTTGAAGTAGCCGATCTGCAAGAGGCAGTAGACTTGGGCATGGAGGCCGGGACGGCTGCTGGCGAGCGCTAGTTCGGTTTCCGTCAATGCTAGATATTCCAGCCGCTGTGCATCGTCGAAGTCCGGCAGGCCGTACAGAGCTTCCTGCTCGGCGTCGGACAGGACACTGAGCAACTTATTTTTCGTGGTCATTGTTGCGTCGTTTCCTGTGTGCCTGACCAGCCGATCCGAGCGAGTGTTTCGATCAGCGTGGTGCGCTTGACGCCGAAGTTACGGCACACGGCAGCTTTGGACATGCCGCCATTCAACGCGGCCACGATGGTGTCCAGTTTCTCGCCAACGATGGCGGCCGGTCGGCCACCAATCCGACCGCGCCGCTTGGCGGCGGCCAGTCCGGCAATGACGCGCTCCTGGATCAAGGCACGCTCATACTGTGCGAGCGCGCCGAATACATGGAACAACAACTCGCCCGATGCCGTGGTGGTGTCCATGCCTTCGGTCAGTGAGCGAAAGGCCACTTGCCTGTCCTTCAGCGTAGTCACGATGGAGAGCAGGTGCGACAGCGAACGGCCAAGTCGATCCAGCTTCCAGACGACGAGCACGTCGCCGGGACACACGAATTCCAGCGCCTTGGCCAAGCCAGGTCGATCATCTTTGGCGCCAGAAGCGCGATCCTCGTATAGATGGCGGGCATCAACGCCCGCCGCCAGCAGGGCGTCACGCTGCAAGTCGGTGCTCTGCCGGTCTGAGTCCGACGAAACGCGCATGTAGCCAACTAACATAAGCGGATAACCAGTAAAATAGAGTTTCCGTATGATAGTGCATAGCGACAAGGTTTTCCGCACATTTTTTGAGGCTTCGCATGGACGGTTACGCTAGTCGCCGCCGATATGTCGGGAAACAAGTGTTTTGCGACATATCGCCGAAGTGTGTGGGGCAATTCTCAGGCGCGCAATTGACGGACCACCTGGGCGGCTGACGAAACCTGTAAGGGAATCGGTTAGGGCGGTGGCTTGCGCGATGCTTCGCCCTTCACAAAAATGGTGCGCCTTGCGATGACGAACCGAAACGTTCTTTCTTCGCTTAAACTGCCCCATTCGTTATGCTGCAAGGTGGCGCTGACCGAAATTGTGATCATGCCCAAATCGATCACCTCATCCATTGGCTGCACGATACGTTCACCCCGGGGAGGCTTGTAGCGTACTTCGACAACAATTGAAAGACCGGGTTAAGGCGGAACGTGGCTGCCCGCCAAAACACAATAAAAACGCCACCCATCGCGGATGGGTTGGGCATCCAAAATTCAAATTAGAGAAAATCCCATGCCAAGTGATGCAACCATAGATCAAACCGAATTTCGTCGAATTCTTGCGCGCAATGTCTTCTTGCCACTTGCGGTCGGAGTGACCAGTGCTGGTCTTTTTGTCGCAATCATTGTCTATTTGCTTTCCGTGCTGAACTGGGTCGAGCATACGGAGCGGGTCATCGGCAATGTCACCGAATTAAGTAAGTTGACCGTGGATCAGGAATCTGGCGTGCGAGGGTTCCTTTTGACAAATGAGGAAAGTTTTCTCACCCCCTATAGCATTTCAAAAGGCAAGATAAGAGCAGCAATGCCTGCGCTGCTGACGTCGGTGGAGGATAATCCGACACAAGTTCAACGACTTGGAAGAATTGAGGCATTACAACAACAATGGGAAGGCTACGCTGCCGATGTCATTGCATTGCGGCGTACAGACAAAGACTTTCTATCAATAGTGAAAAGTGGGCGGGGGAGAATGCTGTTCGATGCAATTCGTGCCGAATTTAAAGATTTTTTCGAGGACGAAGAAAATTTGCTGCGGCAACGCAAACAAACCGCCAGAAACGTCACTGGCGGCGGGGTGGCACTGTATTTGGCAGTCATTATTGTATTAAGCGGATTGCTCGTCTACTGGGGGCGGCGCGATTTGACGCGTCTTTCCGAGGTTTTCGGCGATACGTTGCGCCAGCATCAGGCGCATGAAGACATACAAAAACGCCAAGCTTGGGTGCGCGAAGGTCAGACGAAACTGGCCGATCGAAGCGTCGGCCAACTGGTGCTGACTCAGCTTTCCAACGCAGTGCTCACTTTCCTGGCCGAGTATACTGGTGCGGCGGTGGCAGCCATGTACGTGCGTGAAGACGACGGCAGTCTTAAACGCACCGCCGGGTATGGCGCCGGCAAAGAGTTCGATGACGTTGACGATCACGTGGACACTGGTCGGTCCTTGCTCGGGCAGGCAGTGACTTCGAAGCGGCTAATGCACATTGCAAATTTGCCGGATCACTATTTGAAGGTTAACTCTGCTTTGGGCATTGGCAATGCGCGCAGCCTTGTACTGCTGCCGGTCGAGAACAACGGTGTCGTGAACGCGGTTATTGAACTTGGTTTTCTTGCGGTACCTGGCGGCCGTGATCTGGAGTTTCTCGATTTGGTCGCATCCAACATCGGGAGCGCCGTCGAGGCAGCAAAGGCGAGTCTGCGCTTACAGCACGCATTCGCGGCGACACAGCAACTGAACGAGGAATTACAGGTACAGCAGGAGGAGCTGCGTACCGCAAATGAAGAGCTGGAAGAGCAGTCTCGAATACTGGAAGAGTCGCAGGCCCTGCTTGAAAATCAGAAGGCAGAACTGGAACAGACCAACGACTTGCTTGTCGACCAAGCGGCGACGCTAGACCAAAAAAATAGCGCATTAAATTCAGTGCAGAGTTCCTTGAAAGAACGGGCACTCGACTTGCAGCGGGCCAGCAGGTACAAGTCCGAGTTCCTCGCCAATATGTCGCATGAGCTGCGGACGCCTTTAAATAGCGCTTTGATCCTGTCGAAACTTCTCGCAGGGAATCCCAAAGGCAATCTCGATGTCGAGCAGGTCCAGTTCGCCAACACTATTTACGCGGCGGGCAACGACCTGCTCAATTTAATTAACGATATCCTCGACATTTCGAAGGTGGAAGCCGGAAAACTGGAATTATCTCCCGAAGCGGTCGCCCTCCCGGGTTTGTCAGAATCCCTTCGCATGACGTTCGAGCCGCTCGCTTCCCAGAAGCAGTTGCAGCTGAACGTGGCCTTCTCTCCTGGCGCCCCTGCGTCAATTTATACTGACCGACAGCGGCTCGAACAAATCATTAAGAATCTGCTGTCCAATGCAATCAAGTTCACCGAGACAGGCGTCGTTTCGCTGACCATTGATGGCAATACCGACATGATCGCTTTTGCGGTGACCGATTCCGGCATCGGCATTGCGAAGGACCAGCAGGCAATCATTTTTGAGGCATTCCGCCAAGCAGACGGCACCACCAGTCGCCGTTATGGCGGAACGGGTTTGGGCCTGTCAATTTCACGTGATCTTGCGGCACTGCTTGGCGGCTCAATCACGGTAAGCAGCGAGGAAGGCAAAGGCAGCACATTCACCTTGTTTCTGCCGCCCTCGGTGCCGGACAGCGCCATGCCTGTAACAGGTTCGGCCCCAACGCCAGTGGTGATCCCATTAGCAACGCCAAGTTCACCTTCGCCGAAACCAATGCCGCTCACGCCCGCAGCATTCTCGGACGATCGCCAGCATGACAGCAAGAAAAGCCGCACCGTACTTGTGATCGAGGACGACGCGATGTTTGCGCGAATCCTGTACGACCTAGCCCACGAGATGCATTACCGTTGTCTGGTGGCCCACACCGGTGCCGACGGATTGCAAACGGCAACCGACTTCCTCCCCGACGCGATTCTGCTCGATCTTGGCCTGCCGGACGGCTCCGGCATGGATGTCCTGCATAAACTCAAGTCGAACCCATATGTTCGCCATATTCCGGTCCATATTGTCTCGGCAGCGGACCGCGCCGAGGCGGCGATGCAACTGGGTGCGGTTGGTTATGCGATCAAACCAGCAACCCGCAAACGACTAAAGGAGGTATTCAACACGCTGGAAAGAAAATTTACACAGAAGGTAAAGCGCGTCCTTCTGGTAGAAGACGACGTTCGCCAGCGCGAGAGCGTTATTCATCTCATCGGAGACGGCGATGTCGACATAACTGCGGTAGCAAGCGGCGAAGAAGGATTGGCGCTGTTGCGAATCCAAGTCTTCGACTGCATGATCATTGACCTGAAATTGCCGGACATGCAAGGTCACGAATTACTGCAAAAAATGGCAGCGGAGGAGGTCTGTTCGTTCCCTCCAGTGATTGTCTATACCGGTCGCAACCTAACGCGCGCCGAGGAAGCGGACCTGCTGAAGTATTCGCGTTCGATCATTATCAAAGGCGCGCGCTCGCCAGAACGGCTACTCGATGAAGTCACGCTGTTCTTGCACAAAGTCGAATCGCAGATGTCGGCCGAACGACAGCGCATGCTCAAGTCAGTGCGCAATAGGGAACGTTTGTTCGAAGGTCGACGCGTTCTTCTGGTCGACGACGATGTACGCAATGTCTTTTCGCTGACCAGCGCGCTCGAGCAGAAAGGTCTTGCCGTCGAAGTGGGACGCAATGGTTTCGAGGCGCTGGCGAAACTCGACGAGGTGCCCGACATTGACCTGGTGCTGATGGACGTGATGATGCCGGGAATGGATGGACTTGAGGCGACGCGGCGCCTGCGCGCCGATCCTCGTTTTGCCAAGTTGCCGATTATCGCCATTACCGCCAAGGCCATGAAGGACGATCAGGAGCAATGCATCAAGGCCGGAGCATCGGACTACCTTGCCAAACCGATTGATCTTGATCGCCTGTATTCGCTAATGCGCGTTTGGTTGCCCGACCTGGAACGCCTCGGATGAGCGTCGCCGACAGCATCAACATCGAGCTGCTCCTTCTCATGGAGGCTATTTACCTCAAGTACAGCTATGATTTCAGGGACTATTCTGTCGCGTCGCAAAAGCGCAGGGTATTGCATGCCATGCACCAGTTAGATTGCGCGTCCATCTCCGAGCTGCAGGCGCGGGTCCTGCATGAGCCGGACATCTTCGCACGGTTGCTGCAATATTTAACGATACCGACCAGTGAAATGTTTCGCGATCCTGCATATTTTTCAGCCTTGCGCGAGCTGGTCGTACCACACCTTCAAACCTATCCATCAATCAAAATTTGGATTGCCGGTTGCAGCACGGGAGAAGAAGTGTATTCGATGGCGATCCTGCTCAAGGAGGAAGGCTTGCTGGACCGCGCAATCATATACGCGACTGACATCAACCCGCAATCTCTCGAAAAAGCGAAAAAAGGCGTGTACCCTCTCGATCGCATGCGCGCCTATACAGCCAGCTATCAGATGGCAGGTGGAAGGGCGGCATTTTCGGACTACTTTACAGCTGCATACGGTGGGGTATTGTTCGACCGGAGCTTGACCGATAACGTTAGTTTTGCCGACCATAGCCTGGCCACTGATAGCGTGTTTTCTGAGATGCACCTGGTGTGCTGCCGCAATGTCTTGATTTATTTTAATCGCACCTTGCAGGAGCGCGCGTTGGGTCTGTTTCATGAATCGCTCTGCCACCGTGGATTTCTGGGGTTGGGCAGCAAAGAAAGTATTGATTTCTCAAGCTATTCGACCCGTTTTGAACACATTGCCAAAGCCGAACGTCTGTTTCGCAAGGCGGCAAAATGAATCCTCTCTTCATGCACGCGCTCGCCGCTCGCCGCATCGACGCGCTAGTCATCGGCGCCTCTGCTGGCGGCATTGCTGCATTGCTCGCGATTTTGCCGGCTTTAGCGTTCCGGTACACCTTTCCTGTCATTGTAGTACTGCACCTACCCGACGACGGCGACAGCCGCCTGCCTGAGGTCTTGGCACAACGCCTCGGCATGCTTGTTGAAGAGGCGAAAGACAAGCACCCAGCGCTGGGTGGAGTCATTTACGTCGCGCCGTGCGGCTACCACTTGTCAATCGAGCCCGACCGTCATTTTTCGCTGAGCCGCGAGGAACCAGTGCACTTCTCCCGGCCGGCGATTGACATCCTGATGACATCGGCGGCAGATGTTTACCGTTCGAGCATGGCTGGCATACTTTTGACAGGCGCCAGTGCCGACGGCGCCGTTGGAATGGAAAGGATCAGCGCAGCTGGCGGCCTGACCATTGTGCAGCACCCTGATGAGGCTGAAGTCGCAACAATGCCGCTCAGGGCCATTGCCGCACGCGCCCCTACCCTGATACTCACGTTGTCACAAATTCACGAATTATTGTCGATGCTGGAGATCCATTAATGCACCTTGAAAAAAACCAGACGAAAGTGCTGATCGTCGACGACCTGCCGGAAAACCTGCTTGCCCTGCGCAAGGTGCTCGAACAAAGCGACAGGACGATCTTCCAGGCCAATTCCGGCGAAGAGGCGCTGTCGCTGTTGCTGGAACACGATTTCGCGCTTGCCATTCTCGATGTAATGATGCCCGACATGGATGGTTTTGAACTAGCCGAGCTAATGCGCGGCACGGAAAAGACTCGCAATGTACCTATCGTATTTGTCAGTGCCGGAGGGCGGGAACTGAATCTGGCATTCAAGGGGTACGAAACCGGTGCGGTCGATTTTCTGCATAAGCCGCTGGACGTGGGAGCGGTGCAAAGCAAGGTCAACGTCTTCGTTGCATTGCATCGGGAACGCAACGAAGTAAAGCGGCAGGTGGCAGCCCTTGAGGCGAGCCGGCGCGAATTGCGCGCTACACAAGCCGAATTGGAGCGCTCGCTCAAGATGCGCGACGAATTCATGTCTATGATCGCCCATGAACTGCGCACACCGCTCAACACTTTATTTCTCGAAGTCCAGATACGCGGTGTCCAACTCGACCACGGCAATATGGATGTCTTCAACGAAGAAACTATGCGCAAGATGGTGGCCCGCGACAGGCGACAGATCCAGAGCATGATACGGCTCATTAACGATATGGTTGATGTATCGCGCATTCGCAGCGGGAAACTCAGCTTGCGCCGCGTGCAAAGCGAACTTTCCTCGTTGCTGGTGCGCATTGTTGGCGACCTTGCGCATCACGCTGCAGCTGCGGGCGGTACGATTGAGGTCCACGCACCCGACGCCATACATGGTGTGTGGGATGAATTTAGACTCGAGCAGATCATCATCAACCTGTTGACCAATGCATTGCGCTACGGGGGGGGCAAGCCGATTCGAGTGACGCTTGCCATAGTCGGCGAGCACGCACACATCGTCGTCCAGGATCAGGGAATGGGTATTGCACTGGCGGACCAACAGCGCATCTTCGAACCCTTCGAGCAGGCCGAAACGTACGATGTGCGCGATGGGTTGGGGTTGGGATTATATATTGCTCGCCAACTTGCAAAGTCGCACGGAGGTAGCCTTAATGTTGACAGTGACCCTGGCAACGGCGCGGCCTTCCACCTTGTACTTCCCTGTAATCAATACGAAGCGGGGGACATGGACACGTAGTTTTTTCAAGAACATAAAAGGACGCGGCACTTTCAATCCAAAATGCATTGCCGGCAACGCGCTGGGCGACCTGTATGATTTCCGGGTTCTGTCGCATTAGCGGAGCCGTCGCCAGTATCCGCTAGTCTGTGGCTATTTCTACCCATCCCCTCGAAAAAGTAAAAGTTTCGTACGCGTCTGAATTCTCTCAGGTGCGTATTTCGGACGAACGTGACCAC
>NZ_PXWF02000257.1 GCF_003011895.2 Massilia glaciei
CAGTTTATCCGGCATATGATTTTCCTTCTTCACAATACTGACTGCTGCTTGAAGTTCCCGTTCTTGTCGAAGAACGGGTAATAATACTTGTGACTTGCCGCCTCAACCTTTGGTATTGTTTCTTCTTTCTCGAATTTTCCCAGTAATACCCGAACGCTTTTTCTTTCATCGTCAACATCAAGCCGAAAACTGGTGAACTTGTACCAATCGAATCGCACCTGACCTGGCGATGGTTGGCTAGCAACCACGCAGAATTCGCCAGGCCGGAACCCGAATTGCTTTTCCGCTTGAGAGCCGGAAGTATCCAATTCGTAAAATGCGTCAGGGCCGAACATTTTTTTATGATTTCGGTTACAACAGTTATTTAGGTAGTGGGGCATCTTTATTGAGTCCTTCCGGTTGCAATCCAGCTCCGGGCGCACGCGCGCCAATTTTTCTCGATCAGTATTTCAAATAGCCCGCCACAATGTAGTGTATGCCGTTCACTGGGTCGTGCGCCACCGGCCCTTCGATTGACATCACAACCTCCGACTGGTCGCGTTTGTCATCCGGGTCGGACGCCGAGGCCGTACTGCCAGGGCGCGGCCTACATCCTGCACGCTGCTCATGATGAACACCTTGGCGCCATTCGGCACCGTGGCCAGCATAACGCCAGAATTTACCTATTTACTTGCTGAGATAGCCTCATTGGCTAGCCAGCGGAGGTGCTCAAATAACTGTGCATCGTCGACTTGCCAAATCAGGTGCCAACCCCTAACAATCGGTATCGCGAACAAGCGTTTGTGAGCTTCTTGATGCGAAGCTTGTGCGGATAGTCTGGCATATCGATTTGGTGCTGTTGCGATACGATCGTCTGCTCGCTCCGTTTCGGCTAGCACCGCCCGCACTAAGTAAGCGTCAGCTAGTTCCATTTTTTCCAAGACATTCATTGAGTCCACCTCATTCGCGCTCATCGACGGCGAAGGGGCACTGATCTTTACCCATAAAATTATTTGGCGAATGCCAATAGACCGTTGTTAGAACACTCCGCCCGGTAAAATAACGACAGACTAGCTTGGCGTTGTCTGCGGCTCCGAGATTGCCATATTTACGAACAACGTAATAGCCGCCTGGCTCAACCCTTGTCTCCCAGACCAGAACCCGCTTTCCAGTTAAGAGAAGCAAGGCACAAATTGTAACCGCAAGACCCATCGCAATAAGGGCTGTCCTGTATGCCGCTTTTGCCATGAATTTCCAATAATTGCCTCAAAACATAATTGTCCGAGGAGCATCATAGAACGACAGCGAACGCTTGTCGAAGCCTTTCTTTCGATACCTCCAGATATGGATCGACGCATTCCAGATCGGCGTGCCCGAGCATGAGCTGAATCGTGTCGAGGTCATGATCCTGCGCCAAGAGCCTTGACGCCATCGTGCGCCTGCCAGAATGGCTTGACCCGCCCTTAATCCCCGCGTCCCGGTACAGCTTGCTCACATGGCTCTGGAGGGCGTCACAGGCCGCATAGTCAATCTGTTCGCCAGCGTAGTTGACCCGGCGCTTGCAGTTCATCGAATAGCGGTAGCCCTTGAAAGTCAAGATCAAGGCGCTGTCCGGGCGCAGACCGCGAAACTTCTTTGGTTCGTCGCTCATGCGCCAGCGCCGCTTGATGCGTACGGCAAGCCAATCCTCAAGGGCGCCGGCCAGATCGCGGTTCGTCGGGTACACGCAGCGCTGGCGGCACCCCTTTGTGACCGCGGCCCGAAGACTGACCTCTTGCCGCAGCTTGCCGCTGGCGAACATGAAGTCACCCACCTCGACCTGCGCGATTTCGGACACGCGCATGCCCATATGTATTCCCATCAGCAGCACCAGGACATCACGTTCGGGACAGCGGCTAGTGGCTCGGGTGGCGCGGAGTAGATGCCGGTACTGTCCCGGACGTAGAACGGTGGCTTGTGCCATTGAACACCTCTGAATAGGTTGAAAACGAGCTTTATTCAGAGTGAGAACCGTTGAGGCTCTTTTTCTAGTGTACCACCGCATGTTTCCTCAGGTCCTCGGAAAAGCGCGCGCGGGATCCGGTGCCTGGCAGGCAGGGCGCTGCGCGGATCGGGACGGCAGTGCCGGCGCAAGGTCGACCGGCATGCAGACGGCACGCCCGGTCACTGCGCGCTGCCCGCGATCGCGAAACGGGGCGGCCGCCGGCGCCGGCGCCAGTTGCGCCGAGGAGACATCGAGCGGATCGTGATCGCGGCGCGAGGTCGCGCACGCTTTCCAACTTCACATGGTGCGGCGAGGATGCATCGAACAGCCATGCGCGCGGGATCTCGCGCCGGCGCTTGATCGATGAGCGGCCGGGGTGGCCAGCAATCACCACGCGCGCGGCCGAGCCCACGCGTCGCACGCTCAACTACGACCAGGCGACGGCTTGGTGCGCACCGAGGCCGCCATCGAGCAGCTCGCGATCCCGGCTGGCGCTAGGTCGGCAAGCGCCGGCGCGGGGTTTTCATACCAGATGGAGTAGTGTTGCCGCTTCCCACATTCGCGACTCGGGGAACTTTGAGGGAGTTCTTAGGAACGAGAACTTCGTCCACCTTAGCGGGCGCGGCTGCAGCCGGCACGTCCCGGCTCTACTTGATCGGCCAAAACCAAATTGCATTTGAGTCGAAATAACATTCCATCGCGCACGTGTGGAATCCGTTGCTTCCTGGCTCTATAAGGTCGATATGCCCTTGGGGCGTCCCGTTAATCCGGAAGAACGACGCAACACCGGTCCTGTTTCCAATCCCATCCCTGGCCTCGTCCGCGCTCTTGAAAACTTCGGGTGGCCCCCACAGCCGCCTTAAGATATTTGACAGAACACGCTGTCCCGGCTCGACCGGCTTCCCCTTCAAAGGGCCGGCCTTGATCGTCAGTCGCCCAGGTATTGCCACGCCGGCGGCCGCCAGGGCGACACTCAAACGGATTGCACAGGTGTCCTGGTATCCGCTATGCGTTTTCAGGTCGGCCCATCCGAGTGAGTCGTAAAGTACGTCTCTCTTGAGCGCGGATCGAAGTGGATAGCCCTTGAACAGGATTGCGAAACTCGGCTTCATGGCGCCTCCCGCTTTGCGGCGCAAGGATACAACTGGCGAAGCGCGCTGATGACTAAGGGCGCTGCGGCCCCCTTCTGCTCTTCCGGCCCGAGCTTGGAAATTGCGCCCGCTATGTCGTCATTTAGCTCGTGCGGCTTACCAGCGACGAAGCACCAGACTGTCCCCTGGGTTGCATCTTTGATGCCGTCCATAAAGCCGCGAGCCCTTTCGTGATCAACCACATCGCCGCCCTTCAAAAACGGATTGTCGCGCGGTTGGGGCGGACCAAAGTGGTAGCGAACGAGCCTGTCGCCAGTCATGGTCGGATAGTATGGCTTCGGCTTGAAGGCCGGTGTCGCCGCTTGGGAGAGAGAGGTCAGCGCCAGACCGAGCAGCAGCGCGCGCGTGATGTACTTACACATTTTTGTTCGTGGCCAGATCCCACCCACCAGCGGTGTTTCCGCCGGATCCGCCGGCAGTCTTCTGCTGGCTGTACTTCCACTTCACACGGGAAAATTTCAGGCTAACGCTCTCACTCAAAATGTCGCCGGACGAAACGCTCGGCGCTATGTGACTGATGAGGACATTCTCAAGTTCGATCTCGAAGTATTTGATCCTCTCGCCCTTGCCATCAGCGCGCAAGAAGACCAGCTTTGCTTTTGGAATCGTCTTGCCCGCTGAGCAGGTGGCCATCAAGATCGGCGACGACATATCGGACACCTTGCTGAAGCTGATGTCGGAATGCTCACATCGTTCGGCCGTGTGCCCACCTCCGGTCGACGCCGTTGCCGACTTTGGCTGCGAGATTGCCCAGTTCACGGAGCTGCATTCGATCCAGTCCTTGTGGACCGAGTCGGTGGACTCCCCTTTGATACCGTCGATTTGAAGATATACGTCGATAGCCATAATGCCTCCAGGTGTGTTCGAACCGAACCAACCTGGCAATTGTGGCGCTTGCTGCGCGGCTAAGAATTGGGTGATATTAAGAAAAGTGCAATTGCCGCCGCGAGGGGTACGCCCCCGATCCCAGCGAGTGGCGGCACACATGGGCACCTCGCGAAGCTGCGGCCGGGGCCCACGGTCGTGCTGGTGCTCGGAAAACGATCCGAACCGCGCACCGGCTCGTCCCACGACGCCCCGAACTCCACCGCGTCGAACAGGCTGTGCCGGCCGTCAGCGCACGCCCGCTCCAGCAGCATGGCGCGTGCCGGGCGGATCGCGATCCCGGCCCCCGTCAGGTCGGATTGCAGGCAGGCGCCGCCGTGCGGGTTTGCATACCAGATGGAGTATTGGTGTCGCTTCCCAGTCGCTTCCCACATTCGGGACTCGGGGGACTTTGAAGGAGTTCTCGGGAACGAGAACTTTGTCCACGTTGACGGGCGCGGTAGCAGTTGGCACGCCCCGGCCCGCCATCGCTCAGACCTTGGCGTAGGCCTGCACGTCCTGCTGCTGCTCGCCGATGCCGGCGATGCCCAGGCGCAGGCTGTCGCCGCGCTTGAGGTAGCGCTGCGGCGAGCGCGCGTGGCCCACGCCCGGCGGGGTGCCGGTGGCGATGATGTCGCCCGGCTCGAGCGTCATGAAGCGCGACAGGTAGCTGACGATCTGCGCTACCGAAAAAATCATGGTCTCGGTGCTGCCGGTCTGCATGCGCTTGCCGTTCAGTTCAAGGTACAGGTCGAGCCGCTGCACGTCGATCACCTCGTCGCGCGTGACCAGCCACGGCCCGACCGGGCCGAAGGTGTCGCAGCCCTTGCCCTTGTCCCATTGCGGCCCGCACTCGAACTGGTAGCTGCGCTCGGAGACGTCGTTGACGACGCAGTAGCCGGCCACGTGCGAGAGCGCGTCCGCCTCGTCCACGTGCCGGGCGCGGGTGCCGATGACGACCCCGAGTTCGACCTCCCAGTCGGTCTTTTTGGAGCCCGGCGGCAGCACCAGCGGGTCGTCCGGGCCGGACAGGCAGCTGATCGCCTTCATGAACACGATCGGCTCCTTGGGCGCGGCCTGGCCGGTCTCGGCCGCGTGGTCGGCGTAATTGAGGCCGATGCCGATGAATTTTCCGACGCCCTTCACGGGCACGCCGAGGCGCGGATTGCCGCGCACCAGCGGCAGCGTCTTGTAGTCGATCTTGGCGATCTTGCGCAGCGCCTTGTCCGACAGCGTGGACGGGTCGATGTCGGCGATGACGCCGGACAGGTCGCGCAGGCGGCCCTCTTCATCGAACAAGCCTGGCTTCTCCTTGCCGGGCCGGCCGTAGCGGACCAATTTCATATGCTTCCTTCGGTGTGTTGATTCGAAGCTCGCATTCTACCGGACGGCGGCGCAGCAGGAACAACACCAGCCCGGGCAGCTGCATCAGCACCAGCACCGAAAACCCGACCTGGTAGGCGATCGCCGGGTAGCGCTGGTCGGCGTCCGGGGTCCACAGGCCGATGATCTGGCCGAAGCCGGCCTGCACCACGAAGGCGCCGACGAAGATGAGCAGATTGAGGCAGGTGGCCGAGCGCCCGATATGCTCGCGCGGCATGCATTGGGCGACGATCGCGTACTCCATCCCGGTGAAGGTGCCCACCAGCGTGAACAGCACCGCCAGCAAGCCGAAACTCGGCTCGAAATTGCACACGATCGCCAGTTGCACCAGCATGAACAGCCCGACCCCGACCGCGGCCAGGTCGAGCGGCGCGATGCCGCGCTTGGCGAGCCGCTCGGTGAGCACGCCGACCCCGATCGCGCCGACGATCACGGCCGCCATGCTCAGGTACAGGAGGTAGGCCACGTCGGCGCCGTCGAGGCGCGCGGCGTCGCCCAGCCAGCGCCCGATCCACAAACCCTGGATTCCGAAGAACACCATGTGCGGCAGCAGGATCAGCGAGATCGCCTGGCGGAATGCGGGCGCGCGGTAGACCGCCAGCACCGATTTTAGCGTGGGCGGCTCGCCCACCCGCGGCGGGGCCGCCTTGGGCGCGACCAGCCACATGACCAGGCCGGCGCAGGCGGTCAGGCCGCCGAGCGTGGTGAACAGGCCGCGCCAGTCGGTGTGCTCGAGCAGCACGCGCATCGGCACCGTCGCGGCGGCGGCGCCGAGCCCGCCGACGGCGATCAGGTAGCCCTGCAGCGAGGGCAGCTTGTGCGGCGCGATCCAGGCCGAGATGGCCTTGACCGCCGACATGAAGCAGCCGCCCAGGCCCAGCCCGATCAGCGCGCGTCCGGCCACCAACGTGGGGAAATTCTCGGCCCAGGCGAACACCAGGGCGCCAACGCCGGCCACCACCATCAGCACCAGTTGCACCATGCGCGGCCCGTAGCGGTCGAGCGCGATCCCGACCGGCAGTTGCACCAGCGCGAACGCGAGGAAAAAGGCGCTCGTGAGCACGCCGAACTCGCCGGCGTCGAGCGCCATCTTGCCCTGCATGTAGGGCGCGAGCACGGCGTTGGCGTTGCGCAGCATGCACGACAAAAAATGCCCGAACGCGAACGGCAGAAACACGCAGAAGAACACGACCGACATCGGCAGGCGCTTGACGGCGCGCCGCTCGCCGCCGGTGTAGACGGCCTCGCTCATTCCGCGTCGATGGTGCTGTCGCAGGGCTGGACCTCGGTGCGCCCGGCCAGCGCCAGCGGGATCACGCGCTGCTTTGACGGCGGCGGCGCGTCGTCAAAGCCGCCGCCCTCCTCGCCCTCGAAGAAGAACTTCTTCTTGCCGAAGGCCGGCACCAGGTGGTCGAGCCAGGTCGCGGTCGGGTCGAACTCGGCGAAGAACGGCTTGCGCACCCAGTCCGGATTGCGCGCCTGCAGGAACTGGAGCGCGAACAGTTTTTCGCCGTTGATGGTGACGATGCCGTCGATCACGACCTTGCCCGGAAACGCGCTCATGGACGGCCCGCGCACGGTGCGCGACAGGCCCGACACCATCTGGTACGCGGCCTGGAAGATCTCGTGCGCGCGCGCCAGCGGCAGCGCGAAGTAGTCGCTCGGCCCGGTGTCGCGCTCGACGAACATGTAGTAGGGGATCGCGCCCAGGCGCACCCCCGTGGTCCACAGCTCGGCCCAGCTTTTGGGGTCCTCGTTGATGTGGCGGATCAAGGGGCCCTGCATGCGCAGGGTGGCGCCGGTCGAGACGATGCGCTTGACCGCCTGCTGCGCCAGCGCGCCGCGCAGCTCGACGGCGTGGCTGTAGTGGCCCATGACGGCCAGGTTCTTGCCGGCCTTGACCACGCGCTCGAACAGGCGCAGAAGGTCGTCGGCGTCGGCGTCGCTGACGAAGCGCTGCGGCCAGTAGGCGACCGACTTGGTGCCGATCCGGATGTTCTGGATGTGCGCCAGCTCGGGCGCGAGCAGCGGCTCGATGTAGCCGGCCAGCGAGCGCGTGTTCATCACGAGCGGGTCGCCGCCGGTGATCAGGACGTCGGTGACCTCGGGGTGGAGCTTGAGGTACTCGACCAGTTCGCCCGACTCGCGCGCGTCGAACTTCATGCCCTCCATGCCGACGAACTGCGGCCAGCGGAAGCAGAAGGTGCAGTAGGCGTGGCAGGTCTGGCCCGCGCTCGGGAAGAACAGCACCGTCTCCTTGTACTTGTGCTGCAGGCCGCGCAGCGGGGTGTCGTTCACGCGCGGCACGTTGTGGGTCATCTGGCCGGCCGGGTGCGGATTCATGCGCATGCGGATCGCGTGCACCAGGCGCGCGCTGGCGGCGTCGTCTTTTTTGAACAGCACCAGGTCGCGCAATTGCGCGTACTCCTCGCGCCGCAGCATGTCGCGGTGGGGGAACACGAGGCGGTAGATGGGGTCGTCCGGAATGTTGCCCCAGTCGATCAACTGGTCGAGCACATAGGCATTGGTTCGAAACGGCAATACGTGCGAGACCACCTGCACCGCCTCCTGCAATTCCGGACCCAGCAACGACCATTGGGGCGCCTGCGTGATGCTCTGGCGGGTGTAGGGTTTGAACCGGGCGGGGTTGGTTTCGATGGTCACGGGCACTCTCCAATCTGATGATGTGGGTCGGATGCCGTTACCGAAATGCATCTTCGATGCCAGCAGGCATTCATCATAAGACGCGGAAAAAACCGCCGATTTGCCCAATCTCAATTGAACCCGGTGAAATGTTGTTGTTTAAATGAATTTATTCCTCGGCCACGCCGAGGCCCGTTCCGACACCGCTTGGCGCGCCTTCTTGTGCCCGCGCAAACGGCATCGCGGCGCGCTTGCGGTACCGCAAATTGACGTCGTGGCGGAGGCGTAGATTACGAATGCACCTAGGAAACATTGGGCAAATGCATTAAATCACCGCAGTTCCACCGTCATCCGTGAAAGGAAACCCTCCATGAAATCGCTCTTCACCGCCTGCACCATGATCGCCTTCGCCGCCGTCGCCGGCAGCGCCTGCGCCGCCGAACCGACCGCCGAGGACGCCATCGCGATGGTCGAGCGGGGCGCCGCCCTGATCAAGGCGAAAGGCAAAGCGGAAATGATGAAAATGATCAACATCAAGCACACCGACTACGTGCAGGGCGCGCTTTACATCGACATGCGCGACCTCTACACCGGCATCGTGCTGGCCCATCCGATCAACCCCTCGATCGTGGGCAAGGACCTGACCGACATCCCCGACGCCAACGGCAAGGTGTACCGCCGCGAGATCATCCAACTGGCGCAAAAAAGCGGCAAGGGCTGGGTCGACTACCACTATAAGAACCCGACCAACGGCAGGATCGAGCCGAAGACCACCTACATCCTGCGGGTCGGCGACGTGGTGCTCGAGGCCGGCATCTACAAGCCGGTGCCGGCCCTGAGCATGAACAATTAACCCGCGGCCACGACGGCGCACCACCACCGGCCCGCGCGTCCGCCGCGGGCCGGTCCACTGCCAGGAGCTTGCATGCTGAACAAACTGCGAATCGGACCGAAGCTGTTACTCGCCCCCGGCATCGTGCTGGTGCTGCTGATGATGCTCTCGGGCGCCGCCTACTACGGCATGGTGCGCCAGAACGCCTCGCTCGAAAACCTGGTCCAGGTGCGCGCCGAGCGCCAGAAGGCGGCCGCCGACGTGGCCGGCGACGCCAAGCACGCGCACGCCAACATCTACCAATTGCTGGCCTGGATCAACGGCAGCTTCGCCAAGGCCAGGCTCGACACCCTGGTCGCCGAGCTCGGCAAGCGCCACGAGGGGATCGGCGCCCAGCTCCAGCGGCTCGAAAAAGTCGCCGACGCCGAGGAGCGCCCGATCGTGCGCGCCTCGATCGCGGCGCTGGCAACCTACCGCAAGAACGTGCTCGAGACGATCGAACTGGCGCAGGTGGACCATTCGATCGCGACCAACTCGATGGCCAAGGCCGAGGCCGGCTTCCTCGAATTGAACAAGCAGCTCGACCTGCTGTCTGCGCTGCAAAAGACCCTCAGCGAGCGCGCCCACGCGAATGCCAAGGCCGAGTTCGACGCGCTCGGGGTCGGCATGGCGCTGCTGGTGCTGCTCTCGATCGTGGTCTCGCTGCTGGTGACCATGGCGGTGCGGCGCGCGATGCTGGCCGACATCCGCGCCATCTCGGACGTGGTGGCCGAACTGGCCAGCGGGCGCCTGAGCGTGGGCAGCGCCAACCTCGGGCGCGACGAGATCGCCGACACCTCGCGCGCGCTCGACCATTCGATCGGCACCCTGAGCCAGACCCTGCGCGCGGTGCTGGCCTCGGTGCGCTCGATCGACACCGCCTCACAGGAGATCGCCAGCGGCAACCTCGACCTGTCGACCCGCACCGAGATGCAGGCCGGCTCGCTCGAGGAGACCGCCAGCGCGATGGAGACGCTGACCATCGCGGTCAAGGAGAACGCCAACAACGCGCGCCAGGCCAACGAGTTGGCCGCCTCGGCCGTCGCGCTGGCGGCCAATGGCGGGCTCGCGGTCGAGCGCGCGGTGGCGACCATGGATTCGATCAAGGCCAGCTCGCGCAAGGTGGTCGAGATCATCGGCGTAATCGACGGCATCTCGTTCCAGACCAACATCCTCGCGCTCAACGCGGCGGTCGAGGCGGCGCGCGCCGGCGAGCAGGGGCGCGGCTTCGCGGTCGTCGCGGCCGAGGTGCGCACGCTGGCGCAGCGCTCGGCGGCGGCGGCCAAGGAGATCAAATCGCTGATCGCGGCCTCGGTGGCGATCATCGACGGCGGCAGCGCCTCGGTCAACGAGGCCGGCAGCAGCATGGGCGACATCGTCGCCTCGGTGCGCCAGGTCAACGACATCATCGAACGCATCAGCGTGGCCAGCCTGCAGCAGGCCGAGGGCATCGCCGAGGTCAATTTCGCGGTCGGCCAGATGGACGGCATGACCCAGCAGAACGCGGCGCTGGTGGAGCAGGCGGCGGCGGCGGCCGGCAGCCTGCATGAGCAAACCGTCAGGCTTTCGCTGGCGGTGTCGGTGTTCAAGATCGACGAGGCCCAGACCGACGCCGCGGAGGAGCTGGAGGCGCAGGCCGCGGCCGACGCGTCGCTGGCCGAGGATCGGCGCGCACAGGGCAGCCCGATGCGCCCGCTCTCGCGGCCCGCCACCCAGGCCCGCTACGACGCGCCGCGGCGCGACCATCCGGGGCTGCGGCGCAAGGCCTGAGAGGCTGAGAGTGTTTCGGCCGTGCCCCCCGCCGCCGGCGCTCGCCGATTGACTTCCCAGGAAAGCAGACGATACTGAAGTGTCGGCGCCACCCCGGCGCCGCCGCGACTGTGACGGAGGCTGCGCATGAAATCCCGGTCAACCCTGCTTTCCCTGGTGGTCATTTTGGCGGCCCTGACGCCGGCCTTGCTGGCCGGCTGCGCCGGCACCGCGCCCAGGCCCGGCGCGCCAGTGGCGACCCTGTTCGCGGACGGGCGCTTCGCGCCGCCGTCGGAACCGGTCGGGGCCGACGACCTGTTCGCGCTCAGCCCCGCCATGCAGGCCTACCTGCGCAGCCCCGCATTCACGGCCCAGGTGCGCAACAAGGGCGTCGAGCGGGGCCTGGTCGACGCGCTCTACCAGAAAGGCCAGCTCAATCTCGATTACGATGCCAGCAGCACGCGCAATGCCGCGCACACGTTTGCCACGCGCAGCGGCAACTGCCTGTCGCTGGTGATCATGACGGCCGCGTTCGCCAAGGCGCTCGGCGCCAATGTGTATTTTCAGAGCGTCAAGACCGATCCCTCCTGGAGCCGCAGGCAGGGCCTGCACCTGGCCAGCTACCACGTCAATCTGAGCTTCCTCAAGCGCAGCCAGTATGCCGCCTCGAGCGACGGCTACCGCATGCTCACGGTCGACTTCCTGCCCTCGGGCGAGGCGGCCGGCTACCGCACCGAGCCGCTCACCGAGGCCCGCATCGTCGCCATGTACCTCAACAACCGGGCCGCCGAGGCGCTCGCGCGCGGGCAGCTCGAGCCGGCCTACTGGTGGGCGCGCAAGGCGGTCGAACACGATGCCACCTTCCTGGCTGGCTACAACACGCTGGGCGTGGTCTACCAGCGCCACGGCGACCTGCCCCTGGCCGAGCGCGTGTTCCGCGACGCGCTCGGCCGCGAGCCCGACAACACGGCGCTGCTGAACAATCTGATCGGGCTGTTGGCCGAGCAGGGCCGCGTGGCCGATTCGCAGGCGCTGGCGCAGCGCCTGGCCGCGCTCGAACCGGTGCCGCCTTTCCATTATTTCAACAAGGGCTTGGCGGCCATGCAGGTCAAGGACTACCGGGGCGCCAAGGCGCTGTTCGAGAAAGAGGTCGCGCGCGCCCCGCACAACCACGAATTCCATTTCTGGCTGGCCGAGGCCGCGCTCGGGCTCGGCCACGCCGGCGCCGCGCGCGAGCAGTTGGCGCTCGCGCTCGAGAACAGCAACACCCCCGGCACGCGCGAGCGCTATTCGGAAAAACTGCAGCACCTGCGCGCGAACCATCCGGCGGGGTCGCGCGCCAATTAGGGCGACAATCAGGGCGACAATCAGGGCGGCAATCAGGGCGGCAATCAGGGCGGCAACATAAGGAGGCAATAAAAAAGCGCCGGCCGCGTTTCCTAAGAAACCCGGCCGGCGCCCTATTGAACTGGCGTCGAGCTGCTACTCGGCGCCCCGTTAACTCTTGGCGGCCTGCGCGTCGAGCATGGCGTTTTGCGCATCAAGCCAGGTCTTGAGCGGCGCGAAATACTCGAGCAGCGCGCCGCCGTCGATCCGCTCCTCGCCGCTCATCGCCTTGAGCGCCTCCTGCCAGGGCTTGCTCGCGCCCATGGTCAGCAAGGCCTGCAGCTTCTCGCCCGCCTTCTTGTTGCCGTAGATCGAGCAACGGTTCAGCGGCCCCGTGTAGCCGGCCTCGCGGCACAGCGCGCGGTGGAACTGGAACTGCAGCATGTTGGCCAGAAAATAGCGCGCGTAGGGCACGTCGGCGGCGACGTGGTATTTGGCGCCCGCGTCGAAACCGCCTTCGCGCATCGGCGACGGCCGCGCCACGCCCTGGTACTGCTCGCGCAGGGCCCACCAGGCCTTGTCGTAGTCGGCCGGCTTGGTCTTGCCCGCGTACACATCCCAGCGCCATTTGTCGACCATGTAGGCGAACGGCAGGAAGGCGACCTTGCCCAGCGCGCGCTCGAGCAGTTGCCCGATATCGTTCTCGGCCGCGGCGGCCGGGTCCATCAGCCCCACCTGCTTGAGGTAGTCGGGCGTGACCGACAACGCCACGGTGTCGCCGATGGCTTCGTGGAAGCCGTCGTTGGCGCCGTTCTTGAACATATGCGGCTGCTTGCGGTAGGCCAGGTCGTAGTAGATGTGGCCGAGTTCATGGTGGATCACGGTGAAGTCCTCGGCCGTCGGCGTGATGCACATCTTGATGCGCACGTCCTGCGCGCCGTCCATCTGCCAGGCCGAGGCGTGGCAGACGACGTCGCGGTCCTTCGGTTTGGTCAGCAGCGAACGCTCCCAGAACGTCTTGGGCAGCGCCTCCATGCCGAGCGAGGTGTAGAAGCGCTCGGCGTAGCGGGTCATCTCCTCGGCGCTGGTCTTGTTGGCCACCAGCACGGCGCCGAGGTCATACGGGGCGCCGGCGCCGGCCGGCTTGAGGATCGGGTACAGATTGTTCCAGGTCTGGCTCCACATGTTGCCGAACAGGTGGGCCGGCACCGGGCCCGTGGCCGGCACCACAGCCGGGCCATAGGACTGGCGCAGCTTGTGGCGCGTGTAGGTGTGCAAGGAATCGTAGAGCGGCTTGACCTGCTGCCACAGGCGCTCCATCTCGGCGCCGAAGGCCTCGGGTGGCATGTCGTACTGCGAGCGCCACAGGGCGCCGGTGTCGGCAAAGCCCATCTCGCGCGCGCCCTTGTTGGACAGGGCGACATAGTCGACATACTTTTGCTTGTAGGCGGGCGAGACGCCGTGCCAGCCTTGCCAGATCTCCTTGAGCTTGGCCGGGTCGCGGCTCTGGGCCAGCAGTTTTTCCATCTCGCCCAGCGCGAGGCAGGGTCCGGTGCCGCCGTCGGCCAGCTTCGGGCAATACTTGCCCTTGCCGTAGGCGCCGGACATGCCGGCCGCGAGCCGGGTGTAGGCTTCGCGCTCGCCGGTGTCGGACAGCATCAGCGTCAGTTGCAGCAGCTTGAGCTTGCGCGCGCTGGCCTCGGGCAGTTTCAGCTTGTTGAAGCGGCGCGCCTTGAGCGCCAGTTCGCCGGCCGCGCTCAGGCGTTGCTCGCCGGCCTGGGCGGCGATCATTTCGGTGTCGTCGGTGATGAAGTTCTGGCTGACCCATTCGGCGCGCCCGGCGATGAAATCGCGTTTTTCAAGCAGGGCCTCGGCCTCGCGCACGAATTGCTCGGCCTCGGCCACGGTGGGCGCGGCGGCGCGCGCCTTCGGTGCGGGGGCGGCCGCGGCCGTCTGCGCGGCGCCGGACAGTCCCAGCCCGGTGGCCAGCGCGAGGATAAGGCGCAGTCTAAGGCGCAGGCGCCGTGGTGGCTGTTTACTCATGTTTCATCTCCGTGTTTTTGCTTTATCGGTTCTCGTCCCGCAGGGACGGCGGCGCCAAGATTAACATGGAAAGCGACCGCGCCGGAACCCATGCGCGCGGCCGCTGTCAGCCGTTAGCGCGGCTGGCCTGGAACTGCGGCAGATCGTCCGCCAGCCTGACCCATGCCAGTTTGCCGCGCGTGAAAGTGTGGTCGGCCGGGGCGATCAGGTCCGGCTCGTCGAGGCTGCCGATGGTGACGTCGACCTCGCCCGGCGTGGCGTCGTCGATGAAGGTCAGCTGGGTGCCGCAGGCGGCGCAAAACGTGCGCGTCGCGTGGGTGCTCGAGCGCAATGCCGACGGCGTTCCCGCCAGCACGGTGAAGTCCGCGGCCGGCAGCGAGAACCAGGCGACAAACGGCGCGCCCGTGGTGCGCCGGCAGATCGTGCAGTGGCAAATGGTCGCCTCCACCCTTTGCGCGGATGCCCGGTACCTGACCGCGCCGCAAAAACAGCCGCCGTTGAACATGCCGCGTCCTTTCAAATAATAAGTTCAACTAATAAGCTGGCGCCACAGCGCCAGTTTCTGCTCGAAGCGCAAGGTGGCGTGCGCGGGCGACGACGAGGGCAGCACCAGCGTGCGGTAGCCGGCCGCGGCGAAACCGGGGGCGAACTTGCCCGAGGTCTGGCCGTTGAAGCCGACCGTCGCGAGCAGCGGGCACAAGTGGCGCAGGCGCGCGAAATCGTTGGCGGCCGGATTGCGGATGTCGGCGTCGAGGCTGCCCCTGCGCTCGCACGCGCCGAGCACGTCCCACAGGCCGATGCGATGCGCCAGCAGGCGCGCCAGCCGCTCGGCATAGGCGAGCGCGCGCAAGTCCTCGCCCGTCAAGTCGGACAACAGGCGCCACAACTGGTTCTGCGGGTGGGCGTAATATTGCTGCGCCGCCAGCGAGGCCGCGCCGGGAAAGCTGCCCAGGATGAGGATCGTGGTATCGACCGCGACGACGGGCGCGAGGCCGCTCAGGACGGCGTCGGGGTCGGGCGTGGGCGGGGTCGGCATGGCGAGATTCTAGCCGATGTCCACAGGGGCTTACCGCGCGTGTAAAATCGTGCGGCACGCAATGTTTGCATCTGACTATAACAAGACTGGCGGAGACCCCATGGAGCAAGCCCTTGAACCCCGCGCGATCGATGTCCTGCTCGCGAAATACGCCGAAAGCCACCGCAACCACACCAACGAGATCATCCATTTCGTGTGCGTGCCGGCGATCGTGTTCAGCCTGCTCGGCATGGTCTGGTCGGTCAATTGGAGCGCGGCGGTGGCGCTGTGCGCCGGCGCGCTGTTCTATTACCTCAAGCTGTCGAAGGCGTTCGCGCTCGGGATGCTGGTGATGGCGGCCCTGATGCTCGGTCTGCTCAGCGCCATGCCGCCGGGCAGCGTGTTGCCGCTGTCGATCGCCATTTTTGTGGTGGCCTGGATCGGCCAGTTCATCGGCCACGAGATCGAAGGCAAGAAACCCTCGTTTTTGGACGACCTGCGCTTCTTGCTGATCGGTCCGCTGTTTGTGCTGAGCTTTTTGTTCCGCCGCCTCAAGGTCGCGTACTAGCTTCAGCTGGGAGCCTGTCGCGCCTAGCCGGGCGGTTTTTGAGGTGTTTAGCCGGGGCCCGCGACCGGCCGAACGCCGACGGCGCCCGTGTGCCCTTCGCCTTGTTGTCCCGACAGCACGATGGCTGTGCAGAGGGCGACATAGCCGATCAGCACGGCAACCTTCAAGTGCAAAGACGGTTTCATCGGGTCCTCTTTTCGCCAGCGCTTCTGGTCAATGAAATAATACTACTGGCTTTTTCGCACCATCTCCAGCGAATTCCCGGCCCCTTCGCGCAAGATCAATCCGGCCGCCGCGCAATGTCGTTTCCGCGCCAATGCCGGCAGGGAAAATCAAAAAAACTTATACTAGGGCAATGTCCTCTCCCCTCCTGTTTGTCATCGCCTCGCTGATCTGGGGCTCCACCTTCTACGCCATCACATTGCAGCTGGGCGAAGTCGCGCCGGCGGTGTCGGTGGTGTACCGCTTCGGCCTGGCCTCGGCCACGATCTTCGCGTGGTGCCTGGTGCGCGGCGACCGCCTGCTGCTGCCATGGCGCACGCAGCGCTGGATGATGCTGCAGGGTTTTCTGACCTTCGGCCTGTCGTATGTATGCACCTATGGCGCCGAGCAATACCTGGTGTCGGCGCTGGTCGGCGTGCTGTTCGCGCTGATGGTGTTCTGGAATCCGATCTGCAGCCGGATCGCGTTCGGCACCCCGATCACATGGCGCACCTGGGCCGCCGGCATGGCCGCACTGGGCGGCGTGACCTTGATGTTCTACCACTCCATCGCGGCGGCCTGGCAGGAGATCGTCTCCGGCGGCAGCGGCCACTTCCTGCTCGGGCTCGCCCTCGGCCTGACCGCCACGCTCGCGAGCTCGGCGGGCAACGTGGTGGTCGTCAAGGTGCGCGAGCAATCCTCGAACGTGATGCTCACGATGGCCTGGTCGATGCTTTGGGGAACGCTGCTGGTGACGGCCTGGGTGCTGCTGAGCGGCCAGAAGTTCACCCTGCCGTCGGCGCCGCGCTACTATATCGGCTTGTTCTACCTGGCCATTTTTGGCTCGGTGATCGCGTTCAACGCCTACTTCACGCTGATCCACCGGATCGGTTCGCAAAAAGCGGTCTACCTCGGCGTGGTCACCCCCGTGATCGCGGTGCTTCTGTCGATCCAACTCGAGCGCTACCGCCCCGGCCCCGAAGAATGGCTCGGCATGATCGTTTGCCTGGCCAGCGTGGCGTGGGCGCTGCGCGCGCCGACGCCGCCTCCTCCCGTCACCCAAACAAAGATATTGGCAGAAACCGCATGAGCACGAAAATGAGCACGAACATGAGCACAAACACACAGTTTTCGATACGCCCCGCCGCGCCCGCCGACGTGGCCCACATCCACGGCATGATCGTCGAACTGGCGGTCTTCGAAAAACTCGAACACTTGGTCGTGGCGAGCGAGGCGATGTTGCACGAGGGCCTGTTCGGGGCCCGTCCCGCCTGCGAGGCCATCATCGGCGAGGCCGACGGCGAGGTGGTCACCTTCGCCCTCTACTTCCACAATTTTTCGACCTTCCTGGCGCGCAAGGGCCTGTACCTCGAGGACCTCTATGTTAAACAGGCGCACCGCGGCGCCGGCTACGGGCGCCAGATGCTGGTGGCGCTGGCGCGGATCGCGCTCGAGCGCAACTGCGGCCGCTTCGAGTGGTCGGTGCTCGACTGGAACACCAATGCGATCAGTTTCTACGAGGGCATGGGCGCGACGCTGTTGCCGGACTGGCGCATCTGCCGCGTCGACGGCGCCGCGCTGGCCCAACTGGCGCGGCCGGAAACAGCCTGACGTAGACTGCTCCGGGCAAGAAAAACCCACGGGAGGAAATCCACCGTGGGCAAACCCATTGTGCATGGGGAGGGGAAACTGGAATCGACGCCGCCACTATAGTTGCGAGGTGGTGGAAGTTGCGTGAACTTTACAAATGCTTACCCAAGGTGTGCATTGGTAACGATCCGAACACGATAATTACTTATCTGCAAATCGCGGCTTTGATCTGTATCAACTGGGCTTGCCCGGGCGTTGCCTTTGAGTTAACGCAAACGGGCGCCCGCCGACAGCCACAACAATGAGTCTGTTTTCTATCCCACAGGCAGATATCATGAAAATCACCGTCAAACCGATCACCTCGCACCTGTACAAGGCGTGGCTGCGTTCGCGCCTCCAGGTCTGTTCGCGCGGCCTGCAAACCATCGCCGCCCAGCGCGAGAACGACTTCCACGCGGAGCGCATCCTGCACCGCGAAATCTCGGCGATGCGCTCCAAGCTGCAATCGCTATGAGCGCGCGCGGCTCGCCGCGAGCCGCTCGATCCCCTCACACAGCCCCTGGGTGAGCAAGGCCAGCGCCGCCGCCGGGATCGCCCCGGCCAACAACATGTCGTTGTCGTTGAGCGCGAGCCCGATCGTGATGCGCTCGCCGTAGCCGCCCGCCCCGATGAAGGCGGCGATGGTCGCGGTGCCCACGTTTAGCACGGCGGCCGTCTTGACGCCGGCCAAAATCAACGGCAGCGCCAACGGCAACTCGACGTGCAGCAGCCGCGCGCGGGCGCCCAGCCCGAGCGCGCGCGCGGCCATGCGCAGGCCCGGCGGCACGGCCAGCAGGCCGGCGCAGGTGTTGCGCACGATCGGCAGCAGCGCGTACACGAACAAGGCCACCAGCGCAGGCACCGTGCCGATCATGCCCAGCAGCGGGATCAGCATCGCCAGCAGCGCCAGCGCGGGCACCGTCTGCAGCACGCCGGTCAGACCGAACACGAGCTGGCGCAGGCGCGGCGCGAACGCGGCCAGGATGCCGAGCGGGACCCCGGCCAGGCAGGCCAGCCCGACCGACAGCAGCACCAGCGCCAGGTGCTCGCGCGTGAGCCTCCACAGGTCGTCGGCAAACAGCCTGGCGCGCAGGCCGCCGGACGCCACGGCCGCCGCACGCCGCGGCGCGAGCCAGCTGCGCGCCACCTCGGTGAAGCCCTTGCCCTCCAATTCGGCCTCGGCGTTCATGGCGATCATCGCTTGCGCCGAGATGCGCCCCTCGAGCGCCCCGATGGCGCGCCACGCCGCCGGAAAGCGCCGCGGCGCGTCGAGCCGGTACAGCAGGACGGCGTCGTAGCGCGGAAACCAGGCGCGGTCGTCGTCGAGCACCCGCAGGCCGTACCTGGCGATTTTCGCGTCGGTCGAATAGATGTCGATCACGTCGACCTGGCGCTGCGCCAGCGCCTCGTAGGCGATGCCGTGGTCGAGCGCGCGCGGGCGCACGCCGAGCCCGTAGTGGCGCGCCATGCCGGGCCAGCCGTCGGCGCGTCCGATGAACTCGTGCGACAGGCCGAGGCGCAGCGCCGGCTGGCGCACCAGATCCGAGACCGCGCTCACGCCGGGGGTGTCCGCGCGCACCGCGAGCGCGTAGCTGTTGTTGAAGCCGAGCGGGACGCCGACCCCGAGGCCAAGCGGCTTGAGCGCGGCGCGCATCTGCGCCAGCGAGGTCGGTTTGGGGTTCTTGAGGATTTCGAGGTCGATCGTGCCGAGGTACTCGGGATAGACGTCGATGCTGCCGGCGCGCAGCGCGGCGAGCACGATGGCCGTGTTGCCAAGGCCCTGGCGGTGTTCGACGGTGGCATGCGCGGCGGCGCTCTGGGCCAGCAGCTCGCCCAGGATGAGCGACTCGGTGAAGCGCTTGGAGCCGACCCGCAGCACCTCGTCGGCGGCCATGGCGGCGCCGCCCCCGGTCGCCGCGCAAACGGCCAGCGCAAGGATCGCCAGCCCGCGCAGGAAACACAGCTCACCGCGGGTGAATCGAATGCGCATGGGGCCCTCCGGCTGCTGATCAGTCCGGCAAGCTTACCACCGGATGGCGCAGCACACCGGCGTTGACCACGCCGCGGCAGGGGTTCAGGCCGATCGCGTACGACAGGTCGGCCGGGCGCGCGATGTCCCACAGCGCGAAGTCGGCGCGCTTGCCCACTTCAAGGGTGCCGATCTGGCCGTCCAGCCCCAGCGCGCGCGCCGCGTTGACGGTGCAGCCGGCCAGCGCCTCCCGCGGCGTCAGGCGCCACAGCGTGCACGCCATGTTCATGGCCAGCAAAATCGAGGTCATCGGCGAGGTGCCGGGATTGCAGTCGGTCGCCACCGCCATCGGCACGCCGGCCGCGCGCAGGGCGGCCACCGGCGGCGCCACGGTTTCGCGCAGGAAGTAATAGGCGCCGGGCAGCAGCACCGCCACGGTGCCGGCCCCGGCCATCGCGTCGATGCCGTCCTGGGTCAGGTGTTCGAGGTGGTCGGCCGACAGGCCCTTGAAGCGCGCCACCAGCTCGGCGCCGCGCTGGTCCGACAACTGCTCGGCGTGCAGCTTGACGGGCAGGCCAAGCGCTTGCGCGGCGGCGAACACGCGTTCGGTCTGCGCGTTCGAAAAACCGATGCGCTCGCAAAAGGCGTCGACCGCGTCGACCAGCCCTTCGGCCGCCAGCGCCGGCAGCATTTCGGCGCACACGGCGTCGACGTAGTCGTCGGCGCGGCCCGCGTATTCGGGCGGCAGCGCGTGCGCGCCGAGGAAGGTGGTGGCCACGCCGACCGGCATGGTCTGCGCGAGGCGGCGCGCCACCCGCAGCATCTTGGCCTCGGCGGCCAGCGTGAGGCCGTAGCCGGACTTGATCTCGAGCGTGGTGACGCCCTCGGCCAGCAGGCTGGCCACGCGCGGGGCGCTCTGGCGCAGCAGTTCGTCGGGGGTGGCGGCGCGCGTGGCGCGCACGGTCGACATGATGCCGCCGCCGCCGTTGGCGATGTCCTCGTAGGTGGCGCCGTTCAGGCGCGCCTCGAATTCGTCGCTGCGGTTGCCGGCATGGACGATGTGGGTGTGGCAGTCGACCAGTCCGGGCGTGAGCCATTGCCCCTGGCAGTCGTGCACCGTGCGCGCCTTGTGCGACGCCTCGGTGTGCAGGCCGATCCAGGCGATCCTGCCGCCACTGACGGCGAGCGCGCCATCACGCTGTTCGCCGTAGCCGCCCACCATGGTGGCCAGGTTCACATTCGTATACAGGGCGTCCCACAAAACGGTCATCGCGCCGCCTCAGGTGTTGAAGAAGATATCGACGATGAACACCGTGGCGCGGTCGGTCTCGAGGGTCCAGACGGTGCCCGGGTCGAACAGCAGCGCGTCGAAGCGCACCATGCCGAGCCGCTCGACCTCGCTGCTCACCGACAGGCTTTCGCCGTCGGCCAGGAACAGCAGCGTGACATCGCCGCGCGGGGCGAACTCGGAGCTGCCGGCGAGGGTGCGCCGGCCCAGCCGGTGGTGGCAGCGCGCGCGCCGCGTCATGACGTTGAAATCGGTGGTGGCGCCGCCGTTGAGGCTGGCCTTGACCACCGATTCGCCCGCGAATTCGAGCACCGGGTGTTCGTCGCTCAGGCGGAAGCGGCTGTGGCCTTCGATGTCGAGCGTCATGCCGGCGCCCTCGACCAGCGCCAGCGTGCGTTCGATGCCAGGAAACACCGAGAACGGCCCGTCCTGCGCGATCGTCGCCAGGCTGACGCGCCAGTCGAAGTCGTCGAAGCCGGCGCCCTTGGGCGCGGTGGCGATTTCGATGGTGCTGCCGGCGCCGTTCTTCCAGCAGGTCGGCTCCAAAGCGGCGTAGGCAATCAGGGAGGTCATGAGCGCAGCTTTCTAAGTTCGGCGACGGTCTGTTTGAAGCGCTGCGCAATCGCCGTTTGCGCGATGTGCTCGTGATCGCGCACGACCCAGCGGCCGCCCACCATCACATCCTTGACGAGATTGTCGTTGCCACAAAAGACAAACGCGCCCAGCACGTCGTCGGGGCCGACGCCGTCCAGGTTCGGGTGCTCGCTGTCGAGCACCAGCAGGTCGGCGCGCCGGCCCGGCGCCAGCGCGCCGAGCGGCCGTCCGGCGGCCTGCGCCCCGCCGCGCAGCGCGCCCTGCCACAAAAAGTCGCCCACCCGCCGCTGGCCGGGGCCGGCGGCGACGCAGCGGCGCTGGTGCAGCAGGCGCTGGCCGTATTCGAGCCAGCGCAATTCCTCGACCGCGCCTTGCGAGACGTGGCTGTCGGTGCCGATGCCGAAGCGCCCGCCCGCCGCCAGATACGGCGCCAGCGGGAACAGGCCGTCGCCCAGGTTGGCCTCGGTGCTAGGGCACAGCCCGGCGACCGCGCCGCTGGCAGCCAGCGCCGCGACCTCGGCGTCGACCAGGTGGGTCGCGTGCACCAGGCACCAGCGAGGATCGACCTCGAGCTGCTCCATCAGGTACTGCACCGGGCGCCGGCCGGTGGCGTCGAGGCACTGCCGCACCTCGGCCTGCTGCTCGGCGATGTGGATGTGCACCGGGCGCGGCTTTGGCAGCGCGGCGAGCACCTCGCGGATCTGTTCGGCCGAGGCCGCGCGCAGCGAATGGGGCGCCACCCCCACCTCGGTCTGGGCGTCGCGCAGCGGCTCGAGCGCCTCGATGATGCCCAGCACCTGCTGCGCGTCGGTTTTAAAGCGCGCCTGCTCGGGCTTGAGCGGCGCGGCGCCGAAGCCCGCGTAGCTGTACAACACCGGCAGCATGGTCAGGCCGATGCCGGCGCCGCGCGCCGCCGCCACCACCCGTTCGGCGGTTTCGGCCGGGCGCGCGTAGAAAGCGCCGCCGGCGTCGCGCTGCACGTAATGGAATTCGCAAATGGCGGTGTAACCGTGGCGCAGGCATTCGGAGAACAGCTGCGCGGCGATCGCCTCGATGTGCTCGGGCGTGATGTGGCGCGCGAAGCGGTACATCAGGTCGCGCCAGGTCCAGAAGCTGTCGGGGCCGTCGCCGGCGGTCTCGGTCAGGCCGCCGAGCGCGCGCTGGAAGGCGTGCGAATGCAGGTTGACCATGCCCGGCGTGACCAGACCGGCGACCGGGACCCCGGCCGGGGCGGCGGCGCCGGCGGTGGCGCCGGTCAGGTCGCCGCGCGCGTCCCATTCGATCAGGACGTCGGCCTGCCAGCCTTGCTCGAGCAGGGCGTGGCGGGCGAACAGCGCGTTCACCGGCGCACCCAGTCGCCGGCGGCGGCCAGCATCTGGCGCAGCAGGGGCTGCACCTGCGCGGCCAGGTCGGGGCGGTAGGCGAACGGCGCCGACTCGTTCATGTACAGGCACTGGCACATCTCGAGCTGGATCGCGTGCACGTCGGCGCCGGGCCGGCCGTAATGGCGCGTGATGAAACCGCCCTTGAAGCGGCCGTTGACGGCCACCGAAAAACGCTCCTGCGCCCGGGCCAGGCCGATCACCGCCTGCTCCATGGCCGGCGCGCACGAGCTGCCGCCGGCGGTGCCGAAATTGAGGTCCGGCAGGCGCCCCTCGAAAAAGCGCGGCACCACCGAGGCGATCGAATGGGCATCCCACAGCAGCACCTTGCCGTGGACCGCCAACAAGCGGTCGAGTTCGGCGCGCAGCTGCGCGTGGTACGGGCGCCAGTAGCGCGCCAGGCGCCGCTCGACATCGGCGCCGTCCGGCTCGGCGCCGGGCAGGTACAAGGGCTCGCGGCCGAAGGTGTCGACCGGGCACAGGCCGGTGGTGTCCATGCCCGGATACAGGTTGGTGTCCTCGGGCGGGCGGTTGACGTCGATCACGTAGCGCGACCAGCGCGCCGCCAGCGTCGAGGCGCCCATCTCGCGCGCGAAATCGTAGAGCTGCGCTAGGTGCCAGTCGGTGTCGGCCCTGGCGGCCGCGCACGGGGCCATACGCGCCGCGATGTCGTCGGGGATGTCGGTGCCGACGTGCGGCATGGAGACCAGCACCGGGATACTTCCTGCCTTGAAATCGAAATCCATTGTCGCTCCGGCTTAGACTTACTGCGTTTTTTGTTTATTTCAGGCGTACAGGCCCGCGAACACGCTCTTGCACCCGGCGCTGAGCCGGCCCGACAGCACCATCTGGCGCGCCGCTTCGATGTCGGGCGCGAAGAAGCGGTCGGCGTCGAAGAACGGCACCTGCAGGCGCAGCTGGAAATGCACCTGCTCGAGGTGCGGCGACGACTTCAGGGGGCGGTGGAAGTCGACTCCCTGCGCAGCCGCCAGCAGCTCGATGGCCACGATGACAGCCGTATTGTGCGCCATATCGTCAAGCCGGCGCGCCGCGAAGGTGGCCATGCTGACATGGTCCTCCTGGTTGGCCGAGGTCGGCAGGCTGTCGACGCTGGCCGGATGGGCGAACGACTTGTTCTCGGACGCCAGCGCGGCGGCCGTGACGTGGGCGATCATGAAGCCCGAATTGACGCCCGGCTCGCGCACCAGGAAGGCGGGCAGGCCCGACAGGTTGGCGTCGATCAGCAGCGCGATGCGGCGCTCCGACAGCGCGCCGATCTCGGCGATCGCCAGCGCCAGCGTGTCGGCCGCGAAGGCGACCGGCTCGGCGTGGAAGTTCCCGCCCGAGATGATCTGCCCGGTGTCGGCGAAGATCAGGGGGTTGTCGGTGACGGCGTTGGCCTCGATCAGCAGGGTGCGCGCGACGTTGTTGACGAGGTCGGTGATGGCGCCCATCACCTGCGGCTGGCAGCGCAGGCTGTACGGGTCCTGCACGCGCTCGTCGCCGACCAGGTGCGAGGCGCGGATCGCGCTGTCGGTCACCAGCTGGCGGTACACGGCGGCCGCCGCGATCTGGCCGGGCTGGCCGCGCACCGCGTGCACGCGGGCGTCGAACGGGGCGTCGCTGCCCTTGGCCGCGTCGAGCGAGAGCGCGCCGGTGACCATCGCCGCCTCGAGCAGGCGCTCGGTCATGAACAGGCCGTGCAGCGCCAGCGCGGTCGAGACCTGGGTGCCGTTGATCAGCGCCAGCCCCTCCTTTGCGGCCAGCACCACCGGCGCGATGCCGGCGGCCTTGAGCGCATCGGCCGCGTCCAGCAGCTGGCCGTCGACCCGCACCGGGCCCACGCCGAGCATGGCGAGCGTCATGTGGGCCAGCGGCGCGAGGTCGCCCGAGGCGCCGACCGAGCCCTTGGCGGGAATGGCCGGCATGATGCCTGCGTTGTAGAGCGCGATCAGGGTGTCGACGATCAAAGGGCGCACGCCCGAAAAACCGCGCGCCAGGCTGCCGATCTTCATCAGCACGATCAGGCGCACCACCGCGTCGGACAGCAGCTCGCCGGTGCCGACCGCGTGCGACAGGATCAGGTTGCGCTGCAGCTGCTCGAGCTGCTCGTCGGGGATGCGGGCCTTGGCCAGGATGCCGAAGCCGGTGTTGATGCCGTAGGCGGCCTCGCCCTTGGCGACGATGGCCTCGACCGCGGCGGCCGAGGCTTTGACCGCCGTGTACGCGTGCGGCGCCAGGGTCAGCCCGGCCGGGGCGGCCCACACGGCGCGCAGGTCGGCCAGCGTCATCGCGCCCGGGGTCAGGGTCCAGCCTTGGTTTTCAGTGGTGGTCATATGCTTGTCTTTTGAATGTGATCGTTATTGTGATCGTTATTGTGATCGTTATTGTATTGGGGGCGGCCTAGTCCTGGCGCACCATCGGCAGGTTCAGGTCGTTGCGCTTGGCGCAGGCGATGGCGCTGTCGTAGCCGGCGTCGGCGTGGCGCATCACGCCCGAGCCGCTGTCGTTGACGAGCACGCGCGCGAGGCGCCTGGCGGCGGCCTCGCTGCCGTCGGCCACGATCACCATGCCCGAGTGCTGCGAGTAGCCCATGCCGACCCCGCCGCCGTGGTGCAGCGAGACCCAGGTCGCGCCGCTGGCCGTGTTGAGCATGGCGTTGAGCAGCGGCCAGTCGGAGACGGCGTCGGTGCCGTCGCGCATGGCCTCGGTCTCGCGGTTGGGGCTGGCGACCGAGCCGGTGTCGAGGTGGTCGCGGCCGATCACGATCGGCGCCTTGAGCTCGCCCGTGCGCACCATCTCGTTGAAGGCCAGGCCGGCCAGGTGGCGCTCGCCGAGGCCGAGCCAGCAGATGCGCGCCGGCAGGCCCTGGAAGGCGATGCGCTCGCGCGCCATGTCGAGCCAGTGGTGCACCTGTTTATGGTGCGGGAACAGCTCCTTGATCTTGGCGTCGGTCTTGTAGATGTCCTCCGGGTCGCCCGACAGCGCGACCCAGCGGAACGGGCCGCGGCCCTCGCAGAACTGGGGCCGGATGTAGGCCGGCACGAAGCCGGGGAACGAGAACGCGTCGGCCACGCCATGGTCGAGCGCGACCTGGCGGATGTTGTTGCCGTAGTCGACCGCCTTGACCCCCATCGCGTGGAAGTCGAGGATCGCCCGCACGTGCACCGCGCACGAGGCCGCGGCCTCGGCCACCAGGCGCGCGTGCTGCGACCGGTCCTGCTGCGCCGCCTTCCACTGCTCGACGCTCCAGCCGCTCGGCAGGTAGCCGTTCACCAGGTCGTGCGCCGAGGTCTGGTCGGTGACCATGTCGGGCACGATGCCGCCGGCCCTGGCGCGCCGCACCAGCTCGGGCAGGATGTCGGCCGCGTTGCCGAGCAGGGCGATCGAGACCGCCTCGCGCCGCGCGGTGTGGTGCTTGACGAGGGCGATCGCGTCGTCGATGTCAAGCGCCTGCTTGTCGACATAGCGGGTGCGCAGGCGGAAGTCGATGCTGGCCTGCTGGCACTCGATGTTGAGCGAGACGGCGCCGGCGAAGCTGGCCGCGAGCGGCTGCGCGCCGCCCATCCCGCCCAGGCCGGCGGTGAGGATCCAGCGCCCGCCCCAGTCGCCGCCGAAATGCTGGCGGCCGGCCTCGGCGAAGGTCTCGTAGGTGCCCTGCACGATGCCCTGGGTGCCGATGTAGATCCAGCTGCCGGCGGTCATCTGGCCGTACATGAACAGGCCCTTGCGATCGAGCTCGTTGAAGTGCTCCCAGTTGGCCCACTTGGGCACCAGATTCGAATTGGCGATCAGCACGCGCGGCGCGTCGGGGTGGGTCTGGAACACGCCGACCGGCTTGCCCGACTGGATCAGCAGGGTCTGGTCGTCCTCGAGCTCGCGCAGGCAGGCCAGGATCTGGTCGTAGCAGGCCCAGTTGCGGGCGGCGCGGCCGATGCCGCCGTAAACCACCAGGTGCTTCGGATTCTCGGCCACCTCGGCGTCGAGGTTGTTCTGCACCATGCGGTAGGCCGCCTCGGTCGCCCAGCTCTTGCAACTGCGCTCGGTGCCGCGCGGGGCGCGGATGACGCGGGTCGCGTCGAAGCGGGGATCGTCGTCGGTGCGGATCGAATCGGTGGTCATGGCGGCTCCTTGGGTCGGTTAAGAAATGGCGCGGCGGGTTGGCGTGGCGGGTTGGCGTGACAAATCCCCGCGCGCCATCGTGCATGAACCAAGTCTAAGTTGTATAGACAACCAAGTCAACTGCTATTTCGGGAGCCCTACTTCTTGAACACCTGGCGGCCCGCGACCCAGGTCTCGAGCACGGCGGTCTTGTGGATGTCGGCCGGCGCGATGCGGAACAGGTCGCGGTCGATGACGACGAAATCGGCCCATTTGCCCGGCTCGAGCGAACCGAGGTTTTGCTCCTGGTGGCCGGCGTAGGCGGCGTCGAGCGTGAAGCAGCGCAGCGCCTCCTTGAGCGAGAGCGCCTGCTCCGGGAACCAGCCGGCGACCGGCCGCCCGGCCGCGTCCTGGCGCGTGACAGCGGCGTGGATGCCGAAGAACGGATTGGACGACTCGACCGGGAAGTCGGAACCGCAGGCGATGCGCGAGCCTTGCTGGGCGAAGCTGCGCCAGGCGTAGGCGCCGCCGATGCGCTGCGGGCCGACGCGGTTTTCGGCCATGTTCATGTCCGAGGTCGCGTGGGTGGGCTGCATCGACGGGATGATCCCGATGCGCTTGAAGCGCCCGATGTCGGCCGGCGCCACCACCTGCGCATGCTCGATGCGGTGGCGCTGCGCGCCCTTGCCGGTCTTGGGGATCAGGCGCTGGAAGGCGTCGAGCACCTGGCGGTTGCCGGCGTCGCCGATCGCGTGCACATTGACCTGGTAGCCGCGCCGCATGGCCTTCTCCATCATCGCGCCGATCGCCGTCTGCTTGTAAAACAGCAGGCCGCGCGAGGCCGGCTCGTCGCTGTAGGGGGCGATCAGCGCGGCGCCGCGGCTGCCGAGGGCGCCGTCCGAATACAGCTTGACCGCGCGCAGCGCGTAGACGTCTTGGGCGTAGGACGGCAGCGGACCCTTGCCGGCGAGGCGGTCGAAGTCGGCGCCGACCCCGCCGATCATGCCGTACACGCGCGTGCTCAGTTTGCGCAGGTCGGCGTATTCGCGGTAGAGCGCGTCCTGGGCCACGTTGACGCCGGCGTCGTGGACGCTGGTCAGGCCCATCTGCGCCATCTGCGCCAGTGCGCGGTCGAGCACCACGCGGGCCTCGGCCTCGCTCTGCTTGGGCAGGACGCGGTCGACGAGGTCCTGGGCGGCGTCGATCAGCACCCCGGTCGCATTGCCCTGCGCGTCGCGCATGATCTTGCCGCCGGCCGGATCGGGCGTGGCCCTGGTGATGCCGGCGAGCGCCAGCGCGCGGCTGTTGGCCCAGCCGGCATGGCCGTCGACGCGCGAGAGCCACATGGGTCGGTCCTGCACCGCGCCATCGAGTTCGGCGGCGGTTGGAAAGCGGCCCAGCTTCCAGATCTCCTGGTTCCAGCCGCGCCCGCGCAGCCATGCATGGCCGGGATTGGCGCGGCCGTAGGCGGCCGCCTGGGCGAGCGCATCGGCGAGCGAGGCGCTGGCGCTCAGATCGAGTTGGGTCAGCATTTCGCCGAGGTTGAACACATGGCCGTGCGCGTCGATCAGACCGGGCAGGATGGTCTTGCCCTGCATATCGATATGGCGCGCCTTGGGCGCCCTTGCGGCCATCTCGGCGGCGGTGCCGACGGCGATGACGCGGCCGGCGTCGTCGAAAGCGAGCGAAGAGAACTGCACCAGCGCGTTCTTGCTGTCGAGGGTATAGCCGACCGCATTATCGATCACGGTATCGGCCACAGCCGCGGGAGCGGCGAGCGCCGCGGCGACCAACAAGGAACACTGCAAAGGGATCAGGCGCATCGGTGACTCTCCAAATTCAGAATTGAGGACAAGGAGACGAGTGTAAGCTTCCGACATCGATTCGGCAACATTTCCCCCCACGCGAATCGGGCAACCGGGGTCTGACCCCGATTGAGCAATATTTCGCTATCGGGGTCAGACCCCGATAGCGAAACAGTCGCCCGCGTGCATCGCTTCCAATTGACGAGCGTCGAACCAGGGATTGGCGTTGCGCCATAGCGTGATGGATTAACTTCACCTTGCGGGGTTGCCATGGCCAGACGTGCACGCTTAGTCCTTGCAGACGTTCCCCTCCACATAATTCAGCGCGGCAATAACCGTCATCGTTGTTTCGCGGTCGACTCGGACTACCTCGTCTATCTGGATTTGTTAGCGACTTGCGCGAGCGAGAGCGGCTGCGCCATTCATGCTTACGTGTTGATGACCAATCACGTTCACCTGCTGGCCTCTCCGTCGGACAAGACCTCGCCCGCGAGGATGATGAAAGCGGTCGGCGAACGCTACGTGCAATATTTCAACCGCCGCCATACGCGGACCGGCACCCTATGGGATGGCCGCTTCCGTTCCGGCCTCGTCGATGAGGAGCGCTACTTCCTCATTTGCCAACGCTATATAGAACTCAATCCAGTGCGCGCTGGCCTGGTGAATCATCCCGCCGAATACCGATGGTCCAGTTTCAAAAACAACTCATCAGGCGGCAACGATTCCTTCCTGACGGCACATCCAATCACGCGCCAAATGGGCATCGACCGTCAAAGCCGCACCGACGCATACCTCGCGTTATTCAAAGAGTCGGTGCTGGAAGACGATTTATGCAAGATTCGCTACGCGACGAACGGCAACTATGCTGTGGGCACCGAGCAATTTTTCGAGAAGGCTGCAGGCGCGCTCGGGCAACGAGTTTGCCGGCAAAGCCCGGGTAGACGCCCGGGTGCTTGAGGATACGCGGCAGTTTGTTGCACAACCGGGGTCTGACCCCGATAGCGGAATGTTTCGCTATCGGGGTCAGACCCCGGTTTTGAAATTGGTGGGACTATTGGTTGTTTTCGCGATCCAGCAGCGCTCGCTTGCGCTCGACGCCCCAGCGGTAGCCAGACAGGCCGCCGTCCGTGCGCACCACGCGGTGGCACGGGATCGCCACCGCCACCGGGTTCGCCGCGCACGCGCCCGCCACCGCGCGCGCCCCGTTCGGCAGGCCAACCAGCGCCGCCAGCTCGGTGTAGCTGACCGTCGCGCCGCTCGGGATCGTCCGCAGCGCCTGCCACACGCGCCGCTGGAAGGCGGTGCCGCGCACGTCCAGCGGCAGGTCGAGGCCCAGATCGGGCCGCTCGACCATGCCGACCACCCTGGCGATGCTTTGCTCGAAGTCGGCCTCCGCGCCGCGCAAGTCGGCCTGCGGGAAGCGGTCCTGCAGGTCGCGCGCCAACAACTCCGGGTCGTCCCCCATCAAGATCGCGCAAACGCCCTTGTCGGTCGCCGCCACCAGGATCGCCCCCAGGCTGCACTGGCCGATCGCGAAGCGGATCGCCGCCCCGCTGCCGCCCGCCCGCCACGCCTGCGCCGTCATGCCCAGCACCTGCGCCGAGGCCGCGTAATAGCGCCCGCTCGAGTTGAAGCCGGCGTCGTAGATCGCCGCCGTCACGCTCGCCGAGCGCTCCAGCGCGCGCTTGAGCCGTTCGGCGCGCACCGCCGCCGCGTAGGCCTTCGGCGTGATGCCGGCGTGGGCCTTGAACACGCGGTGGAAATGGAAGCGGCTCATGCCGGCCGCCGCCGCCAGGCTGTCGAGATCCGGCGCCTCGTCGGCCGCGTCGATCAGGCGGCAGGCCCGCGCCACCAGCGCCGCCTGGCGTTCGGCCAGGGGCGGCTGCCCCGGCTTGCAGCGCAGGCAGGCGCGGAAGCCGGCCGCCTCGGCCTCGGCGCAACTGGCGTGGAAGCGCACATTGCGCCGCAGCGCCGGACGCGCCCCGCACGAGGGCCGGCAGTACACGCCCGTGCTGCTCACCGAGTAGTAGAAGACGCCGTCGGCGCCCTGGTCGCGCCCCCGCACCGCGGCCCAGCGCAGCTCGTCGCTGTCGTAGTCGTGCTTGTGCGCCGTCATCGTCGCCGCTTTCATGGCCTGGCCCTTCCGGTTGCTTCTTGGTGTGCTTAGATCGAGGCCATCATGGACCGCGCCACGCCGCGCCGCACCTCGGGTCTTGCTTTTGAATTCGGATGCTAGAATCGCCTTTTCGCCGCGCCACCCCGGAGAGTAGTTTGGAACACACCATCGCGCAAGACAGCCTGCCCATTTTCCAGCGGATCAAGGACTACCTGGTCGGCGAGATCGCCGCCGGCCGCTGGAAGGAGGGCGAGGTGGTCCCGTCCGAACAGGCCCTGGTGCGCCAGTTCGGGGTCTCGCGCATGACCGTCAACCGCGCCGTGCGCGAACTGACGGCCGAACACGTGCTCACCCGACGCCAGGGCTCGGGCACCTTCGTCGCGCCCAAAAAATACCAGGCCACGCTGGTCGAGATCAAAAGCATCGCCGACGAGGTGCGCGCGCGCGGCCACGCGCACCGCAGCGCCCTGCACCTGCTCGAGCAGGCCCCCGCCAGCGAGCCGCTGGCGCGCCAGTTCGACCTCGCGGCCCAGGCCATGCTGTTCCACTCGGTGATCGTCCACTTCGAGAACGAGGTGCCGATCCAGGTCGAGGACCGCTGGGTCAACCCACAATGCGCGCCCGACTACCTGCTCCAGGATTTCGCCAGCATCACCCCCAACGAGCACCTGATGGCGGCCGCCCCGCTGCAGGGGGCGACCTACAGCATCGAGGCGCTGCCGGCCCCGCGCGATATCGCCGAGATGCTCGCGGTCGACGCGCGCACCTGCTGCCTGGTGCTCAAGCGCGTCACCAGCTCGCTCGAGCGGGTCGCCTCGGTGGTGACCATGTGGCATCCGGGACAGTTGTACCAGTACACCGGCAGCGTCGGCTGAGCACGCGGAGGGCGATGCCTTCTGTTGTTATTTTGCCAGCGAGCGCGCCGGCCTCCGCGCCGCCGGCGCCCCCGCCCCGCCCCGCGCGGGCCGAAGGCGTGTAATATGGCGTCCAGGCGCGGAGGCGACCCGCACAACAATTTTTACATGGCGCGACACAGCGCCGAAAAATAGGTTATTATTTCGGCTAAATTCCCGCCTGAATCCTCTTGCCACCCTTCCACTATTGAATTCGCCCGCTACGGCACTACCTTCAGCGATGTAGTTCCGGAAGCTGGATGGCGCTCTCCGTAGCAGGATCGGCAAACGTCCCAAAACAACAACATTCACCTACCTCGATTGAGGAAATCATGAGCGAAAATATCAAACACATCAGCGATGCATCCTTCGAAGCCGACGTGCTCAAATCGGAGCGTCCCGTCCTGGTCGACTTCTGGGCCGAGTGGTGCGCCCCCTGCAAGGCGATCGCCCCGATCCTCGAGGAAGTGTCCAAGGAATACGAAGGCAAGCTGCAGATCGTCAAGATGGACGTCGATTCGAACCAGGTCATCCCGACCAAGTTCGGCATCCGCGGCATCCCGACCCTGGTGCTGTTCAAGAACGGTGTCGCGGCGGCCGAAAAAGTCGGCGTCATGGGCAAGGCCCAATTGACCGCCTTCATCGACAGCAACATCTAAGAAAAACACGCCAGCACCGTGACGGCGGCGCGCCCGCGCCGCCGTCCGCGCGGCCGGGAAGCGAAGCGGCATCGACTCGATCCTTCCCCATTATTAAAATCAACCCACGCAGTTCCCTCCCCTACCTTTACTTCCCGTCACGGGACTCAAACATGCATTTATCTGAACTGAAGGCCATGCACGTCTCCGCTTTGCTGGAGATGGCGATCGGCCTCGATATAGACAACGCGGCCCGGCTGCGCAAACAAGAACTGATGTTCGCGATCCTTAAAAAGCGCGCGAAATCGGGCGAGCAGATCTTCGGCGACGGCGCCCTCGAGGTGCTGCCCGACGGCTTCGGCTTCCTGCGCTCGCCCGACGCCAGCTACATGGCCTCGACCGACGACATCTACATTTCGCCGTCGCAGATCCGCCGCTTCAACCTGCACACCGGCGACTCGATCGAGGGCGAGGTGCGCACCCCCAAAGACGGCGAGCGCTATTTCGCGCTGGTCAAGGTCGACAAGGTCAACGGCGAGTCGCCCGAGGCCTCCAAGCACCGCATCCTGTTCGAGAACCTGACCCCGCTGCACCCCAACGAGCCGCTGCGCCTCGAGCGCGAGATGAACGGCCAGGAGAACATCACCGGCCGCATCATCGACCTGATCGCGCCGATCGGCAAGGGCCAGCGCGGCCTGCTGGTGGCCTCCCCAAAATCGGGCAAGTCGGTCATCCTGCAGCACATCGCGCACGCGATCACCGCCAACCACCCCGACTGCACGCTGATCGTCTTGCTCATCGACGAGCGTCCCGAGGAAGTGACCGAGATGCAGCGTTCGGTGCGCGGCGAAGTGGTCGCCTCGACCTTCGACGAGCCGGCCACGCGCCACGTCCAGGTCGCCGAGATGGTGCTCGAAAAAGCCAAGCGCCTGGTCGAGATGAAAAAAGACGTGATCATCCTGCTCGACTCGATCACCCGCCTCGCGCGCGCCTACAACACCGTGATCCCGGCCTCGGGCAAGGTCCTCACCGGTGGTGTCGACGCCAACGCGCTGCAGCGTCCCAAGCGCTTCTTCGGCGCCGCCCGCAACATCGAGGAGGGCGGTTCGCTGACGATCATCGCGACCGCCCTGATCGAAACCGGCTCGCGCATGGACGACGTGATCTTCGAGGAGTTCAAGGGCACCGGCAACATGGAGGTCCACCTCGAGCGCCGCCTGGCCGAGAAGCGGGTCTACCCTGCGATCAACCTCAACAAGTCCGGCACCCGCCGCGAGGAATTGCTGATCAAGGCCGACCAGCTGCAGAAGATCTGGATCCTGCGCAAACTGCTGTACTCGATGGACGAGATCGAGGCGATGGAGTTCATCCTCGACAAGATGAAGGCCACGAAGAACAACAACGAGTTCTTCGACATGATGCGGCGCGGTGGCTAACACCGGCGCGCATCATTGAAAAGGGGCGGTCCGCGGGCCGCCCCTTTTGCGTCTGCACCGCGGGTTAGAGCCGTGGATAAATAGGTGTGACGCAGCGGCGCGCCCGCCAGGGCCGATCAAGTTGTTAAAGCCACTTTTTGAACGACTCCTTAGGGACGTCCGGGTTGCGCCGAGTGGCCAACAGCCGCCCGGCCGGGCTTGCCGTTTTTCGTTTTGCGGGCCGCGTTTACCGTGTATAATCGCCGGTTGCAGTATTTAACCCTGGCAAGTGAGCGGCAATCGGGTCAAGAGGCAAGACGACCGACGAAGTGCTGTTTGGCTACCAAACCAACCGAGGCAAGACAATGAGAAAAGATATCCATCCAGATTACCGCGAAGTCGTGTTCCACGACCTGTCGTGCGACTTCAAATTCGTGACCCGCTCGACCATGGGCAGCCGCGAAAAAATCACCCACGAGGGTAAAGAGTACCCACTGATCAAGATCGAGGTGTCGGCTGAATCGCATCCTTTCTACACGGGCAAGCACAAGATCGTCGACACCGCCGGCCGCGTCGAGAAGTTCCGCCAGAAATTCGGCAGCGTCGGTTCCAAGACCGCCATCGCAGCGGGCTAATTTGCCCCGCACGACAAAAAAAAGCAGCCACGGCTGCTTTTTTTTCGTTGATACTACGCCCTGCCCCTGCTACAACGTGCCCCCGCACCGAATCTGATCAATGAAGCCAGTCCGCCTGTCCGCCGCCGCCACCCTCGCCCTGCCCCGCTGGGCGCTGTTCGCCCTGGGCCTGCTCTACATCCTGCCCGGCCTGATCGGAAGGGCCCCGTGGAAGGACGACGCGGCCAGCTTCGGCATCATGTGGACCATGGCGCAGGGCAACCTCAACGACTGGCTGTTCCCGAACGTGGCCGGGCTGCCCGCCGCCGGCGAGGGCCCGCTCGCGTTCTGGCTCGGCGCGCTGTGCATCAAGCTGTTCGGCTGGCTGCTGGGCGACCTGATGGCCGCGCGCGTGTCGACCATCGGCATCTTCGTGCTCGGCGCCATGTCGGTCTGGTACACCGCGTTCCACCTCGGACGCCGGCCCGAGGCGCAGCCGCTACGGCTCGCCTTTGGCGGCCAGCCGGAGCCGAACGACTATGGCCGCACCCTGGCCGACACCGCCCTGCTGATCTACCTCGGCTGCCTCGGCCTGCTGCTGAAAAGCCACGAGACGCTCGCCGTCACCCTGCAGGGCGCGCTGCTGGCCTACTTCCTGTACCGCTCGGTGCGCTACGTGGAGGCGCCGAGCCTGCGCAACGCCGCCCTGATCGGCCTGTCGCTGGGGGCGCTCACGCTCACGCGCGGCCCGCTCGCGCCGGTCGCGCTGCTGCTGGCATTGTTCATGTGCACCCGCTTCCTCGACCTGTGCGGCAAGCGCGTGGCCGGCCATCTGGCCTTCGCGACGCTCGTGTGCGCCGGCATCGCGCTGCTGTGGATCGTGCCGGCGGCCGCCTTGCGTCCGTACAACCTGTCGCCCGTCGACGACTGGATGAGCTGGCATGCGGCACACATCGGCCTGCCGACCTGGGTCTCGATCAAGACCTTCTTCCGGGTCGGCATCTGGTTCTTCTGGCCGGCCTGGCCGTTTGCCGGCTGGGCCATCTACGCCTGGCGCCGCCAGAGCGGCATGCTGCACATCGTGTTGCCGCTCAGTTTCGTCGGCGCCCTGACCGTTTTAATCCTGTGCAACCCGGCGCCCGAAAACGGCGACCTGCTCAAACTGCTGCCGCCGCTGGCCATCATGGCCGCGTTCGGCCTGCCGACCATGAAGCGCGGCGCCATCAACGCGATCGACTGGTTCTCGGTCATGGTGCTGACCATGATCGCGGCGATGGTGTGGCTGTTCTGGTTCGCCAAGCTGACCGGCTGGCCGCCCAAGCTGGCCGCCAACGTGCTCAAGCTGGTGCCCGGCTTCACGCCGGAGTTCGACATGTTCGCCTTCCTGGTCGCGGCCGGCGCGACCGTGGGCTGGTTCGCGCTGGTCAACTGGCGCCTGTCGCGCCGGCCGGCGGTGCTGTGGCGCGCCGTGGTGCTGTCCTCGGGTGGATTGATTTTGCTGTGGGTGCTGTTGATGACGCTGTTCCTGCCTGACCTCAATTACAGCAAGAGCTACGAAATCATGGCGCGGCAACTCGTGGCCAAGCTGCCCGACCGCACCGCCTGCATCGAAACCAACGCGGGCGCGGCGCAGCGCGCCTCGATCGCCTATTTCGGGAAGCTCCATTTCGCCGGGCTCGACGGTGCGCGCTGCGATTTGGTCTTGCTGCAAGACAGCGTCAAGCTGGGCGGCAGCCGCGGGCGGCAAGGCCTCGCAAGCGGCGAGAACTGGGAATTGCTGTGGGAGGGGCGGCGCCCGGCCGACCGTGATGAACGCTTCCGCTTGTATCGTCGGGCGCCGCCCAGCGAGTGAGCGTTGGCCCAGTCCGGCGCACTGGCGTGGGCGTTTGAGATTGCTGTCACGCGTCCGATGCGGCGCCGGCCTTACATTGCGCAAGGCTGGGAAAGCCGAGAAAATGCGCGCCAACCATGCCCGTTCCGAAAAATTTGCCGGATGCGCGCAAATGGGCCATAATGCGGATCGCGTTGCCGGGATGGCGGAATAGGTAGACGCACGGGACTCAAAATCCCGCGCTGGAAACAGCGTGCCGGTTCGATTCCGGCTCCCGGCACCAATAGAACTGATCAGACCGTCTCAAAACATCTCAAAACCCGCCCATCATCCTATGACGGCGGGTTTTTTTATGGCTCAGCATGTCTCAGCAAAAAGCAGGGTCACTCGCTAAAATACCGTCAGATTTGACGGTATCTCAAAACTGGCTAAAATCGTATACCGTCACGCAGCGCGGAGGTATGCCATGGCACTCACCGATACGTTCGTCAGAAATGCTAAATCAGCAAAACCTGCAGGTGAAAAACACGCGGATGGGGACGGCATGTATCTCCTCGTTACGCCTACTGGCAAGTACTGGCGGCTGGACTATCGTTTCCTCGAGAAACGCAAGACACTGGCCCTCGGTGTCTACCCAGCAACATCCCTAGCCAAGGCACGCGCGCGACGAGCGGAGGCCAGGGTGTTGGCGCCGACCGAATAT
>NZ_PXWF02000258.1 GCF_003011895.2 Massilia glaciei
CCTCATACCTACCGGCGCTGAGCTTGTCGACCGCCAGCGTGTCGCCGGCCAGCACATACACATGGCGCACGTTCGCGCGCCGGTCCAGGTCATAGATTTTGACGAACACGGGCGAGGAATTGCCCGTGTTGTCGACCCGCACCTCCATCTCAGCGCCCTGGTTCGACAAGGGATAGCCGTTCACATAGCCCGAGCTAGCGGGCCAGGGTTCGCCGTTGGGCGCGACCAGGGTGTGCAGTTCGGTGTCGCAGTTGGGCACGCGCGGCGGCACCATGAGCTGGGTCACGCCCAGCGCCCTCACCCGGCTCGGCCCGCGCGCGCCGGTGGCCCAGTCGTCCGCCACCACCTCCGCCGGGGCGGGTGCGGACGCGGCCGGCGCGGGGACAGCAAGCGGCGGCACGCGCGCCGTTTCCACGCGCGGCGGTTGCGCGCCCAGCGCCGAGGCGAGCGCCCGCGGCAGCACGTTCGGCTCGTTCATGATCAATATGCCGCCGGCCAGCCCGGCAGTCAGGGCCACGCCGATGCCGAACCACCAGGCCGGGTCGCGCGTGGCGCGGTACGGTGGTGGCGGGCTCGGTGGCAGGTCCCAGGAATGGGTGGTGGGCGCTTCGGCGCGCGGCTTTTCGCGGCTCTCTTCGGCGCGCGTGCTTTCGAGCCAGGCGATTTCCCATTCCTCGGCCGCGATCCACTCGTCGTGCTCCTTGCGCCGCTCGGGGTCGGACAGGATTCCGTAGGCGCTGTTGACGATGGCCATGATGCGGGCCGATTTTTCGTCGCCGGGGTTTTTGTCGGGATGGTACTTCTGGCTCAGCGCCTTGTAGGCCGCGCGGATGACTTCCTGCGGCGCCATGCGCGCCACTTTCAGGTTGTCATAGTGCGTGTGGATCTTGGCCATGGTCGCGCTTTATCCCGGGTTGCCCGATGTTTGCTTGATGTTTGCTTGCTGTTTGCATCATAGCCGATGCGGATATCGGGACGGCCCCCCGCACGGTGGTACAGAATAGCCGGGTTTGTGGCCGTGGCGCAAGATGCTGGGATTGGGGGGTGATGGTTTCTCTAGTTTCCGGGCCTGATGATGCGAGCTGCGTCGTTAGGCAAGCTCAGTATAGGGTATACGCATGCGTTTGCGCTTTCGCGGGGAGTCATTTCTGCCAATGGCAGGAATGACGTAGGGGGGGGCGCGGGGATGACGTGGAGAGGCAGGAATTACGGGGGGCGTCACAGCCGGTGGCTGCGGTCGGCCCGCGCCAGCGCGGGCGGCAGGGTGGCGCCGCGGCCTAGCACGAGCACCTTGAACAACTCGCCCATTTCGGCCGGCGACAACAATTTTTGCACCGCGTTGGCCTGCGGCAGGTAGCGCAGCGCGTCCTGCGGGTCGGTGCGCAGCAGCAGCTCCCCGATGCCGGCGCCCAGCAAAAACGCGGCCTGGTTCATGTACGCGAGCACGTCGAGCCCGCCATCCTGAGCCGCCAGCGCCATCGCCGTGAAGTCGACGTGGGCCGTGATGTCCTGCAGCCCCGGCAGGAAGAACGGATCGGGATGGGCGCGGTGGCGGTAGTGGCACATCAAGGTGCCCCCGACCCGCTGGTCGACATAGTATTCGTGCGCCGGAAAGCCGTAGTCGAACAGGATCGCGGCGCCGCGGCCGGCGCCCAGCATGGCCGCCAGCGACGCCATGAAGCCGCAGGCGACCGCATGCACCTCGGTCACATAGCCGTCGGGCAGCGCGTGCGCATCCGGCACCTGCCGCTCCAGTTGCGCCGCCAGCGCCGCGTCGGGCGCCTGCTCCATATGGCAAAAAGCGCCGTTTTCGATCGTCACCATCAGCTCGCGCCAGCCGCCGCCGCTGCGCGTGACCAGCTGCACCGGCATCGCGTCGAGCACCTCGTTGGCCAGCACGACGCCTTCGAAGGCGGCCGGAAAACCGTCGAGCCAGCGCACCTGCGGGAAGTCCTTGAGCGCCTCCTGCTGGCGCGCGCGCAGCTCGCCCGACAATTCGATGATCGAATAACTCGCCAGCTCGACCCCGTCCACTGCCAGCGCCGCGAGCACGTCGCGCGCCAGCTTTCCGGTGCCGGCCCCAAACTCGAGGATGTGGAATGGGATCGGCGGCGCGCTTTGGGCGATAATAGCGCTTGCAGCCCGCGCCAGCGCGGCCCCGAACAGGGGCGTTATCTCGGGCGCGGTCGTAAAGTCGCCGTCGCGGCCCAGTTTTGCGGCGCCGCCGCTGTAGTAGCCAAGATTTGGCGCGTACAGCGCCAGCTCCATGAATCGGGCGAACGAAATGGCGCCGCCGGCTTGTTCTATCTCGGCGGCGATCGCGTTCTGCAGGGCGTGGGACGCGGCCAGCGCGTCCTTGTCTGGTTCGGGTAGGGACATGCCGGCATTGTAGCCAAAAATATTCAGAGGGATCAGCAATTTTGACATCGACACAAAGGCAGGGCGCAGCGCTGGTGACCGGCGCCGGGCGCCGCATCGGACGCGCGATCGCGCTCGGGCTGGCCGCGGCCGGATGGGACGTGGCCGTCCATTACCGCTCCTCGCGGGCCGAGGCGCAGGAAACCGCCGACGAGGTCGCCGCGCTGGGCCGGCGCGCCGTGCTGCTCCAGTGCGAGCTCGAAGACGAGGCCGCGGTGCGGGCCCTGTTCGCGCAGGCGGCAGCCGCGCTCGGGCCGATCGGCTGCGTGGTCAACAACGCCTCGCAGTTCGAATACGACAGCGCGACCGCGTTCTCGCCGGCGCTGCTGGCGCAGCACATGCAGGCCAACGTGAGCGCGCCCATCTTGCTGGCCCAGGCGCTGCACGCGGCCACCCCCGACGGATCGCAGGCCGTGGTGATCAACCTGCTCGACCAGAAACTGTACAATCTCAATCCAGATTTTCTGTCTTACACGCTGTCCAAGGCGGCGCTGCACACGGCGACGACCATGCTGGCGCAGGCGCTCGCGCCGAAGGTGCGCGTGGTCGCGGTCGCGCCGGGCCTGACCATGGTGTCGGGCGACCAGACCGAGGCCGCTTTCGCCAAGGCGCACACCAACACGCCGCTGGGCCGTTCGAGCACGCCGCAAGACGTCGCCGACGCCGTCTGCTACGTGGCGGCGGCGCGCGCGCTGACCGGCACCACCCTTCTTGTCGACGGCGGGCAGCATCTGCAGCCCGTTCCGCGCGACGTGATGTTCATCGCAAAATAAAAAGGTAACCACTATGCTGTCCGCCCTGTCCCACCCCCTGCTGAGCGATTGCCGCCGGCTGTTCCTGCGCAATTACGAAGTGATGGTCAACATCGGCGTGCACGACTTCGAAAAGAAGGGCGAGCAGCGTGTGCTGATCAACGTCGAGCTGTACATCCCGCTGGCGCTGTCGACCCCGAAGGAGGACCAGCTCGACGAGGTGGTCGACTACGACTTCATGCGCGAGACCATCGCGCGCCGCATGGCGCAGGGCCATATTCACCTGCAGGAGACGCTGTGCGACGACGTCGTGCGCGCCATGCTGGCGCACCCGCGGGTGCGCGCGGTGCGCGTGTCGACCATGAAGCCGGACGTCTATCCCGACTGCGAAGGCGTGGGCGTCGAGGTTTTCCAGATCAAGGAAGGCACGCTATGAACGCGCCACTCCAGAACGCGGCGCAGATGGACGCCCAGAGCGCCGAACAGGCCGAGTTGAACTCGAAGCAGCGCGAAAAAATCGCGCACGAGAACAACAAGCTGCACAAGCGCCTGTGCCGCCAGGTGGGCCAGGCGATCGGCGACTTCAACATGATCGAGGACGGCGACAAGGTCATGGTGTGCCTGTCCGGCGGCAAGGACAGCTACGCCCTGCTCGACATTTTGCTGACGCTGCGCGAGCGCGCGCCGATCCATTTCGACATCGTCGCGGTCAACCTCGACCAGAAGCAGCCCAATTTTCCGGCGCACATCCTGCCCGCCTACCTCGAAAAACTCGGCGTCGCGTTCCATATCGAGAACCAGGACACCTACAGCATCGTCAAGCGCCTGATCCCCGAGGGCAAGACCACCTGCTCGCTGTGCTCGCGCCTGCGCCGCGGCATCCTGTACCGCGTCGCCAACGAACTCGGCTGCAACAAGATCGCGCTGGGCCACCACCGCGACGACATCCTCGAGACCTTCTTCCTGAACATGTTTTTCGGCGGCAAACTCAAGGGCATGCCGGCCAAGCTGCAGTCCGACGACGGCAAGCACATCGTGATCCGGCCGATGGCGTATGTGAAGGAGGAGGATTCGACGCGCTACGCCGAGGTCAAGCAGTTCCCGATCATCCCGTGCGACCTGTGCGGCTCGCAGGAGAACTTGCAGCGCAAGCAGATCAAGGGGCTCATGCGCGAGTGGGAAAAGAAGCATCCGGGGCGGGTCGAGAGCATCTTCTCGGCGCTGTCGACGGTGGTGCCGTCGCATTTGATGGATCCGAACATGTTCGGCTTCAAGGACCTCAAGGCCGATGGCGTGGCCAGCCCGCTCGGCGATATCGCGTTTGATGACGAGCCGTGCTCGACGCCGACCAGCATGCCGGGGACGATTGTTTTGCAGAACGGCTGACCGGGGCGGCGGTGGAAATCGCGAAGTGCCCACCGGTCCCACGTCACTCCTGCCCAGCACCCGGCAGATAGTACCCATCCGGCAAAAGATGCGGATGCATTTTGTAAATCTCGTTGAGCGCGTCGAGGCCGATGATCGATAGCAATTGGCCGACCACGCTGATGTAGTTCGATTTCTCCGAGGCGCTGCAAGCGCTTTCGGCCATGATGCCGGCCGAGGCGTCGAGCAGCCGGGAGACTTCGAGCAGGAGCGCGTTGATTTTCTTGGCGGTGTCGGGGTCGGTGATCATCGTTTCCATCCTGGCGTGTTAAGTGCTGGAACCCTCACGGCGCCACGTTCGCGCGCAGCACCGGGTACAGGTTGAAGCGCTCATCCCACGAACTGTGGCGGCGCGCGAAAAACTCAAGCCGCGCATGGCCGTTCTTGGCGAACTCGGGCTCGGTCTCGACCTTGCGCTTGAACGCCGCCGCCAGCGCCGGATCGGCCGCCATCTGCTCGCGCGCCACGTCCTCGGCGACATACTCCTCCATGTACTCCTTGCGCTCGAAGGCGTTGTTGAACACGCCCCATGCCAGCATCGAGTCCGGCGCCTGCGGCTCGAAAATCGACATCACCAGGCGCGACTTCGGCTGCGCGATCGGCACGTACAGCGCGCCCTTGCCCACCTTGCGCGTCTCGGGCGCCCACTTGCCCTGCACCGTCAGGCGCTGGTGCGACTCCATCGATTCCGGGGCGAAGGTGGTCTTGTCGGCACGGTAGGCCTCGACCTCGAAGCCCGGCAGGTCGGCCGCCAGCGTGCGGTAGGCGATGCCGTGCAGGGTCAGCTTGTGCGCCACCATCGCCGCGTGCGCGGCCGGCACGATATAGCCGGCGCCCGGCGCGTTGATGGTCAGCGAAGGCAAAATCTCGTCGCGCAGCGGCACATTCCAGATCTGCGGCTTGGTTTCGTCGTAGTGCGTCATCAAGATGCCGGAGACGTCGGACATCCTGCGGGTGTACTCGTAGCCGCGGAAGTCGATCCGGCGCACCTTGTCGGTCGCCTTGTACGACAGGTCGACCGGCTGTCCCGCCACCTGCGAGGCGCGCAGGTCGGCCTCGCGCGCCGCCGCCTGCCACGCCGCACCGTGCTTTGCCACCTGCGCCAGCACCGACACGACGGTGTCGCGCGTGATGCGCACGCGGGTCGGGTAGTCCTTCCAGGCGTGCGTCTCGACCAGCATTCCCATCCGGTTGCGCATCAGGAAATAGCCGGTCGAGAAGCGCGGGTTGGAGACGTTGTCGATGAATCCGGACATCGGCTCGTCGGTGTCGGCGAACGACATGTAGAACGCGTGCGGCAGCGCGCCTTGCGCGGCGATGTCGGCCAGGACGTTCGAGCGCAGCGCCAGCCCCGATTTGCGCAACTGGGCGTCGCCCGCGTGGACCGGCTCGACCTGGATCGAGACGTCGTGCTTGAACTTGGCGCCGTTGGTCACGTGCAGGTCGATGTAGGCCAGCGGATCCCAGGCGTTGACCAGCATGAGCATGGCCTGCATCTCGGGCGCGTCGGCCTTGACGTAGTCGCGGTTGAGGTTGAAGTTCTGCGCCGTCGTGCGCCAGCCCATTTCGACCGGGCCGCGCTGGTTCGGGCGGTTCCATTTGCCGAACCGTTCGTGGCCGTCGATATTGAACACCGGGATGAACAGCAGCACCTGCTTCTCGAGCGAACCGGGCGCGGCGCGGTTTTCGAGCACTTCGCGCAGCGCCAGGAAGCCGGCGTCCTTGCCGTCGATTTCACCGGCGTGGATCCCGCCCTGGACCAGCACCACGGGCAGGCCGCGCTTTTTCGCGGCCGCCGGCGTCATCGCGCCGGTGCGGGTGGCCACCAGCGCCAGCATCGGGCGCCCCTCGGGGGTGCGGCCGAATTCGATGCACCTGACCTGCCTTGGATACGCCGCCTGGAAGTCCTTGCACAGCTTGATTACCTCGTCGTAGCGGCCGGTGTGCTTGAAGCCGGAGCGTTCCGAGACGGTGCTCAGGTCGGGGGCGGCGTGGGACAGCGGCAAGGCGCTCAACAGGGCAAGCAGAAGTGCAGAACGGATCATCGGTAAGGCTCCAGCAAATTGGGGTGGGTAGTACGGGGGCGGACCCGCCGTGCCGGAAATTATAGTCGTGTTTGCATGAGAGCATCGCAACTCTGATGAGGCCGTCAGAACGGGCCGGCGGTGTAAAGACCGCGCCGGCAGTCGTGGCGGTGGAGCGGAAATGACAAAAACGCGCGTCGTCGCCGAAAAGGCGGTGGCGCATGCCCACCGCGTGCGCGAGGAAGGTGTAAGAGTAGGTTATCCTGCCTCACGAGCGGCCCACCCGGACGCCGACGAATTTAGGAACCCCGATGACGACGACGCTGACCATTTTGGCCTGGACGCTGGTACTTGCAATCGTGCAGATTGCCCTAGCGAGCGCAATGCGCACGCGCGAGACCGGCATCGGCCACAACATGGGCGCGCGCGACGATGCGGCGCCGCCGCCGGGAAAAATCACGGCGCGGCTGCAGCGCGCGCAGGCCAATCTGTTCGAGACCTTGCCGCTGTTCGCCGCCGCCGTGCTGATCGCCCATGTGGCGGGGCGCGAAAGCGAGGCCACCGTCAACGGCGCCATGCTCTACCTCGGCGCGCGCGTGGTCTATGTGCCGGTGTACGCGGCGGGCATTCCGATATTGCGCACGCTGGTCTGGACGGTGTCGATCGTCGGCCTGGTGATGATCTTCAAGGCGATCCTGGCCTAGCTAGGTCTAGCAGCCTGTCGGACTTAGGGAGTCGTTCACGGCTCCCAACCCCAAGGAGCCGTTCTCGGGCTCCCAAGCCGAATCGCTCAGGACTGCACCTGCAGCGTCTTGACGGACTTGGTTTCGTCGCGCTCGCCCATGCCTTCGGCCTTGTCGTGGCTGTCGATGCGCAGCGCGACCAGCCGCCCGTCGACCAGGCCGTAGGTGCTGTACTCTTCGGTGGTCGCCTCGAAGGTGATCACCACGAACGCCCTGCCCCACACGGTCTGGCGCTTGCGGCTCGCCAGCGGGGTGCCGTCGGGCCCGATCCAGATCTCGTACACCGAGTCGAGCCGCTTGGCGTACTTGCGGTCGCGCTTGCTCAAGGTCTCGATCGGGATGTCGAAGCTGAGCAGGCGCGCCGGTTTGCCGTTGTGGGTGGCCGCGCGCTCGCTTTTGAAATGCGCTTTTTCGAGGCTGCGCAAAATGCGCGGCGCCGCCGACAGCAGCGACAGCACCTCGCCGGTCCCCAGTTCACCCAAGGTGTGCAGGGTCGGGGTCTTGATGTCGGGGTCTTTGGCCCTGGCGCTTTGCTCGGCCCTCACCTGCGCCAGCAGGCCCTCACCATAGCTCAGCGCCAGGCCGCCGGCGCCGTCGCTGACCTGTATGTTGGCGCGGCCGGTGGTTTCGACCGCGGACGCGCCCTCGCCCAGGCGGCGCACGACGCGCGCCTCGATCCGGCCCTTGACCGGGGTCGCCTTGCTGCCGTGCTCGAGCGCCGCCTTCAGGTCGCTCAGGCCGTCGGCGCGCGCGGCGCCGCCAGCCATGCACAGCGCCGCAAGCAGTGGCAGTAGCAGTAGTGTCTTCGTCATTTGATGCCTCTTATAATTGTTAATCACTGCAAGCGCCCCGCGCGCATGGTCACGGTCCGGCCGCAGCGCGCCGCGATCGCGCGGTCGTGCGTGACCATGACCAGGGTCGAACCGCGTTCGCGGTTCAGGGCGAACATCAGGTCGATGACGGCGTCGCCGCTGGCCGCGTCGAGGCTGCCCGTCGGTTCGTCGGCCAGCAACAGCGGCGGCTCGGTCACGAAAGCGCGCGCCAGCGCCACGCGTTGCTGCTCGCCCCCGGACAGGAACTTGGGATAGTGCCGCAGCCGCGCCGAAAGGCCCACCCGCCCGAGCATTTTCTCGGCCTTTTCGCGCGCGCCGCGTTCGCCCCGCAATTCGAGCGGCAACATGACGTTTTCGACCGCGCTCAGGTGCGGCAACAACTGGAACGACTGGAACACGAAGCCGAGCTGGCGCTGGCGCAGCAAGGCCCTGCCGTCCTCGTCGAGCCCGAACAGGTCGGCCCCATGCAGGCTGACGCTGCCAAGGGTCGGCAGGTCGAGTCCGGCAAGAATGCCGAGCAAGGTCGATTTGCCCGAGCCCGAGGCGCCGACGATGGCCAGCGTTTCGCCGGCGCCCACGCTTAGTTCGACATTATCGAGAATGGTCAGTTCGCCAGAAGCGTCGGCCACGCGCTTGGAAAGGCCGCGCACCTCGATCGCCGTGCTGGCGGGAATGTTCATATCACTCATGTTGATTCCAATCGAAAATTCAATTGATTCGGTTAATTGAAGCGCAGGCTGACCAGCGGCGGCCGGTTGAGCACCGCGCGCAGACCGGCCCAGCTGCCCAGCAGTGCGCACACCGCCCCGGCCAGCACGCCGGCCAGCCACAGCAGTGGCGACAATTGCCAGTCGAGCTTGAAGACGAAGCGCGCCAGCGCCCAGCCGGCCGCCGAGGCGCCGGCGGCGGCGAGCAGGCCGGCCAGGGCGCCGATCAGCGCGTACTCGATCCACTGCGCGCGCGCGAGCTGGCGGCGGCTGGCGCCGAGCGCGCGCAGCAGCGCGGCCTGCGCGATGCGCTCGTCCTGCGACGCGGCCAGGGTCACGTACAGCACCAGCATGCCGGAGGCGAGCGTGAACAGGAACAGGAACTCGATCGCGGCGCTGACCTGGTCAAGCACGCCCTGGAACAGCGCCACCATGGCGCCGGTGTCGAACACCACCAGATTCGGAAAGTCGCGCGAGAGCGCGTCGGCGAAGCCGCGCTCGGCGGCCGGCACATGCAGCGCCGTCACGTAGGTGGCGGGCAGCCCGTCGGCGGCGGCCGCGTTCAGGATCATCGAAAAATCGGCGCCGCGCGTTTTTTGTTCGATCTTGCGCAGGCTGGTGATGGCCGCGGTGACCTCGCGGCCGGCCACGTCGAGCGTGAGGCGGTCGCCCAGTTTGAGGTTGAAGACCTTGGCGAAGCCGCGCGAGACCGACACTTCGGGCTGCGTCGCCGCCGCCTTGAACCAGTGACCGGCGCTGATCGTGCTCGATGCGGGCAGCAGGGTGGCGCTGACGTCGATCTCGCGCCTGAGCATCTCCTTGTCGCGCTTGTGCTCGAGCTTGGCCGGGTCGAACGGTGTGCCGTTGTTGGCGACCAGCCGCGCCAGGATTAGCGGGTGCAGCACCGGCTGGCCGTACGCCCGCATGCGGGCGGCCACGGCGTCGCGCTGCCCGGGCTGGATCTTGAACACGAGGTGGTTTGGCGCGTCCGCGGGCGCGGTGTTCTTCCAGGCGGCGAGCAGGTCGCCGCGCGCCATCGTCAGCAACAGCAATGCCATCAGGCCGAGCGCCAGCGCGACCACCTGGGTGACGGTGGCGCCGGGCCTGCGGCGCAGGTCGGCCAGCGCCAGCCGCCATGCGCCGTGCTCGAGCGCGCCGCGCGCATACTTGAGCGAGGCGACCGCGCCGAAGGCGACGGCGGCGAACAGGCCCAGTCCGAGCACAAAGGCGGCGGCCGTCATCAGGCCGAGCTTGACGTCGCCGGCCTGCCACAGCAGCACCCCGACGAACACGCCGAGCCCCATCGCGTAGGTGGCCAGCGTCAGCGCTTTGGGGGCGCTGTTTTCGCGGCGCAGCAGCAGGTTGTGGGGCACGTTGCGCAGCTGCAGAATCGGCGGCATGCCGAAGCCGACCAGCAGCAGCATGCCGATGGCCAGTCCGCGCAGCGCCGGCGCAGCGCCCGGCGCGGCGAGCTCGCTCGTTATCAGCGTGCCGAGCCACTCGATGAGCACAAAGTGACCGGCGAATCCGGCCAGCACGCCCAGCGCGCTGGCGGCCAGGCCGATGAGCGCAAACTCGATCAGGTACAGCAGCGTCACGCGCGCCTGGGTCAGGCCGAGGCAGCGCAGCATGGCGCAGGCGTCGGCATGGCGCAGCATGAAGCGGCGCGCGGCCATGGCCACGGCCACGGCCGCGAGCATGGTCGAGAGCAGGCCGACCAGCGACAGGAAGCTCGCCGCGCGGGCCAGCGTCTCGCCGGCGCTCGCGCTCTTGGTGGCGAGCGTTTCTACCTCCACGCCCGCGCGGCCGCCGAGCTGTGTTTTGAGCCACGCCCCGTATGCCGCGACGGCGCCAGTGTCGCCGGCCACCAGCAGGCGGTGGTCGGCATACGAGCCGCCCTGCACCAGCGCGCTGGCGGCCAGGTCGGCGCTGCCGATCATCACGCGCGGCGCATTCGCCATGAAGGCGGGCCCGCGGTCCGGCTCGGACGCGATGATGCGCGTGATCGTCACGCGTATGTCGCCAAGGCCGATCTGGTCGCCCGGGCGCAGGTTCAGTTCCGTGAGCAGGCGGGCGTCGACCCAGGCGGTGCCGGGCGCGGGAATGTCGCTGGTGGCGGCCGTCAGCGCGCCTTGCCGCAGGCGCAGGGTCCCGCGCAAGGGATAGCCGACGCCGACCGCCTTGAGCGCGACCAGCTTCGAGACGGCGTCGTCGCCCTCGCCGGCGATCGCCATGCTGGTCAATTCGACCAAGCCGGCGCTGCGCAGGCCGCGCCGCGCCGCTTCGTCGCGCCAGGCGGCGTCGGACGGCGCCACCGTGTTGACGACCAGGTCGGCCCCGAGCGACTGGTGGGCGTCGCGCCGCAGTCCCTCCCCCATGCGCTCGGTGAAAAAGTGGACCGATGACAGCGAGGCGACGGCCAGCGCCAGCGCGGCGAGCAAAAAGCGCAGCTCGCCGGCGCGCCAGTCGCGCAGCGTCATCGTCAGTGATAGTTTGAACATGGCCCGCCCCGCTAAACAGAAGATAGGGTGCAGGATGGCGCAGCCGCGCGGGCGGCGCCCGGGGATTGCGATGAATCGACGGTATGGCCGACGGGTGGCGGATTGGCTGTGGCACGGAGTGACGGAATGGCCGCGCCGGGAGTGGTGCGGCTACGCCAAGTGAAATTCGCAAACCACCACATCGTCCCCGCATCGGCGAGGACGACGGGGGAGTATATTTTTTGGGGAATCGGTTTCACGCTGCTTCTACCCCCTATGGAGGCGAAATCAGCGCACGACAAAAGCGATCACTCGAGCGTGTAATCGAGCGTATAGCAGTGGGTTCGGTCAACCAGATCGAGTTTGAGCTGGCCGACGATGCCCGCCAGTTCGCCCGTGCCGGAGCCCGGCACGACGTTGATGGTCAGCTCGTTCACACCGCCGTGCATGGTGCCGGCGTGCTGCAAGGCGAAACTGCCTTTGCGCCCGCCAAGAACGCCCGTCACATGCTCGATCGCCACGTAGGCGGCCGAGCCGGCGGACGGATTGCCCGCAGAAAGCATCTCACCCTGGCCACGGGCTTCGAGGTCGCCGAGGTAGCGCTTGTCGATCAACATGCGTCCCACCGAGAGTCGGTCCACGCCCTCGCCGGCCGGCGGAGGCTGCAGCGTGATCGAGAAACTCCCTTTGGCCATGTACGTCATGAAGCGCTCCATTAAAGTGGCGATGTTGACTTTTGGAATGATACATGGACATTCAGAAAGGTGGACGATTTGACGCAGCCGTGCGGCAAATAGGATTGACGAGCAAAAAAATGGCCCGCGTCAAGCGGGCCATCTCGTCTTACGCGGCGCGCGAACCGCTGCCGCTTGGTGCCGCCGGCTTGCCGAAGGCGGCCAGCAAAGCCGCCTCCTTCTGCTTGGCCGCCTTGAAGTGGCGCTCCTTGACGTGGCCATAACCGCGGATGTCCTCCGGGATGCTGGCAATCGCCACCAATTGCGCCAGGTTGTCCGCATTAAGCTTCGGCAGCAGGGCGCCGACCGTGTCGCGGTACTGGCCGATCAGCGCGCGCTCCATCTTGCGCTCGGCGGTGTAACCGAAGATGTCGAGCGCACCGCCGCGCAGGCCCTTGAACTTGGCCAGCACGCCGAACGCCTTCATCATCCACGGGCCGAATTCCTGCTTGATCAGGTGGCCATTGGCGTCGGTCTTGGCCAGCAGCGGCGGCGCGAGGTGGAAATTGAGCTTGACGTCGCCTTCGAACATGTTCGCGATTTTCTCCTTGAACGCGCCGTTGGTGTACAGGCGGGCGACTTCATACTCGTCCTTGTAAGCCATCAGCTTGTAGAAGTAGCGCGCGACCGCCTCGGTCAGGCGGGTGCCCGAGCCAAGCTTGGCTTCTTCGGCGCGGACCTGGTCGACGAAGGCCTTGTACTGCCCCGCGTATGCCCCGTCCTGGTAGGCGGTCAGCAGTTCGACGCGCTTGTTGATCAAGTCGTCGACGCTTTGCGTGCGCTTGAATTCGATCACCTTCGACGGCGTCGTCATCTTGACCAGCGACGGCAGGTCGTGCGCGGCGGTGCGGCCCCAGGTGAACGCGGCCTTGTTGAAGCCGACCGCGACGCCATTGAGTTCGATCGCTTTAAGAATCGACGCCTCGGTCAACGGCACCTGGCCTTTTTGCCACGCGTACCCGAGCATGAACATATTGGTCGCGATCGAGTCGCCCATGAGGGCGGTGGCGATCTGGCCGGCGTCGACAAAGTCGACCTTTTGCTGGCCGCAGGCCTTGACGATTTCGGCCTTCGACGAGGCGCCCGGGAACTGCCAGTCGGGGTTCTTGACGAACGCCGCGGTCGACGAGCCGGTCGAGTTGATGGCCGCGTAGGTGCGGCCCTCGCCCATGCGCGAGAGCGCGTCGCGGCTGGCCGTGACGATCAGGTCGCAGCCGATCACGAGGTCGGCGCTGCCGGTGCCCACGCGGGTCGAGTGCAGGTCCGACTGCTTGTCGGCCAGGCGCACGTGCGACATCACCGGGCCGCCCTTTTGGGCCAGTCCGCTCATGTCGAGCACGATCGCGCCCTTGCCTTCGACGTGAGCGGCCATCGCCAAAATCTGGCCGACGGTCACGACGCCGGTGCCGCCGATGCCGGTGATCAGGATGCCGTAAGGCTGCGCGGTGCCCAGCAGGGCAGGGGTCGGCAGCACAGGCGGCGCGGCGTCGCCGGTGGCGGCCTTTTTGGGCTTTTTAAGGGCGCCGCCTTCGACCGTCACAAAGCTCGGGCAAAAACCGGTCACGCACGAAAAGTCCTTGTTGCACGAGGACTGGTTGATCTGGCGCTTGCGGCCGAGGTCGGTCTCGAGCGGCTCGACCGACAGGCAGTTCGACTGCACCGAGCAGTCGCCGCAGCCTTCGCACACGGCCTCGTTGATGACGGCGCGCTTGGCCGGGTCCGGGTACTCGTTGCGCTTCCTGCGGCGGCGCTTCTCGGAGGCGCAGGTCTGGTCGTAGATCATGGCCGACACGCCCGGCTTGTCGCGCAGTTCGCGCTGCACGTCCATCAGTTCCGCGCGGTGGCGCACGGTCACGCCGGGCGCCCAGTTGTAGTCGTCCGGGTATTTTTCGGGTTCGTCGGTGACGACGATGATCGGGCCCACGCCCTCGGCCGCAATCTGGCGGCTGATCATGCCCGGGTCGAGCGGGCCGTCGAACTCCTGGCCGCCGGTCATGGCGACGGCGTCATTGAACAAAATCTTGTAGGTGATGTTGACCTTGGCCGACACCGCCGCGCGGATCGCCAGCAGCCCCGAATGGAAGTAGGTGCCGTCGCCGAGGTTGGTGAAGACGTGCTTCTCGTTGGTGAACGGCGCCTGGCCGACCCAGGTGACGCCCTCGGCGCCCATGTGGGTGAAGGTCGAGGTTTCGCGGTCCATCCACAGCACCATGTAATGGCAGCCGATGCCGGCCAGCGCGCGCGAGCCCTCTGGCACTTTGGTCGAGCTGTTGTGCGGGCAGCCCGAGCAGAAGTACGGGGTGCGGTCGGTGTCGGGGTTCGGTTTGCTGCTCACGTTCTTGAGCACCAGCTCCTTGGCCTCGAGGAAGGCGATGCGCTCCTTGACGCGCTGCTCGACCGGGTGGCCGGCGCAGTAGTGCGAGATGCGGCTGGCGATGGCGCGCGCGATGAGCGCCGGATTGAGCTCGTAGGTGGCCGGCAGCAGCCAGTCGCCGTGGCCGGTGCCGCCGTGGTTGCTCCACTCGCCGGTGTCGTCGAATTTGCCGACCACGCGCGGACGCTCGCTGTCGGGAAGGTTGTACAGGGTCTCCTTGAGCGCGTATTCGAGGATCTGGCGCTTCTCTTCGACCACCAGGATCTCGTCGAGGCCCTTGGCGAATTCGTGCACGCCGTCGGCCTCGAGCGGCCAGGTCATGCCGATTTTGTAGAGGCGGATGCCGATGTCGGCCGCGGCCTGCTCGTCGATGCCGAGGTCGGCCATCGCCTGGCGCGTGTCGAGGTAGGATTTGCCGGCGGTGATGATGCCGATGCGCGCCTTGGGGCTGTCCCAGATGATCTTATTGAGCTTGTTGGCGCGCGCATAGGCCAGCGCGGCGTACCACTTGAAGCTGTTCATCCGCACTTCCATGTCGAGCACGGCGTCGGGCCAGCGGATATTGAGGCCGCCCTCCGGCATGGCGAAGTCGCCCGGCGCGGGCAGCGCGATCTGCACGCGCTCCGGGTCGAAGTCGACCACGGCGCCCGACTCGATGATGTCGGTGACGCACTTCATCGACACCCACAGGCCGGTGTAGCGGCTCATGGCCCAGGCGTGCAGGCCGTAGTCGATGTACTCCTGGACCGAGGCCGGGTACAGCACCGGGATGCCGCAGGCGTTGAGGATGTGGTCGCTCTGGTGCGCGGTGGACGAGGACTTGGCCGCGTGGTCGTCGCCGGCCAGCACCAGCACGCCGCCGTGCTTGGCGCTGCCCGCGTTGTTGCCGTGCTTGAAGACGTCGCCGCAACGGTCCACGCCCGGGCCTTTGCCGTACCACATGGCGAACACGCCGTCGTAGTTGGCGTCCTTGAACAGATTGGTCTGCTGCGTGCCCCAGACGGCGGTCGCGGCCAGGTCTTCGTTCACGCCGGGATGGAATTTGACGTGGTGGGCGTCGAGGAATTTCTTGGCCTTGACGGCCGTCATGTCGACGCTGGTCACGGGCGAGCCGCGGTAGCCGGTGATGTAGCCGGCGGTGTTGAGGCCGGCGGCGAGGTCGCGCTCGCGCTGCATCATCGGCAGGCGGATCAGGGCCTGGGTGCCGGTCATGAAGGCGCGGCCGCGCTCGAGCGTCCATTTGTCGTCGAGCGAAATGGCGTGCGACGGCTGGGGCTCGAGCTGCGAACGGTCTAGGGGTGCATTCATTGGGACTCTCCGTGTATCTGGTCTGATCTGGTGCGGTGCGTGGCGGCGGCGGTGGCGGCCTGTTACGCATGCGGACGGAGGGGCCTCGTGGGCCCGTCCGTCCGGAAATGGGGGGGCGGGATCACCCGCGCTTCATGACGCCTAGGGTAGCACGGGTAGGCAGGCGATTCGCATCGCACAGCGATGTGCTTGCGCACGCTCCCGCCCTACCGCGACACGGTCTCAGGCGGCGCTTTTCCCTGCCGGGTCTTCGAGCACGCCGCGCTTGATCTGGTCGAGTTCGATCGATTCGAACAGCGCGCGGAAGTTGCCCTCGCCAAAGCCCTGGTCGCCCTTGCGCTGGATGACCTCGAAGAAGATCGGACCGATCACGGTCTGCGTAAAGATCTGCAGCAGCAGTTCGCGCTCGGTCTCGTTGCTGTGGCCGTCGACGAGGATGCGCAGGCGGCGCAGTTCGTCGAGGTTCTCGCCGTGGTTCGGCAGGCGCCGGTTGATCAGCTCGTAGTAGGTCTCGATCGTGTCCTGGAACACGATGCCGCTGTCGCGCATGTCCTCGACCGACTGGTAGATGTTGTCGGTGCCGAGCGCGATGTGCTGGATGCCCTCGCCGTGGTAGGCGTCGAGGTATTCGGCGATCTGCGACTTGTCGTCGGAGGACTCGTTGATCGGGATGCGGATCTTGCCGCATGGCGAAGTCATCGCCTTCGACTTGAGGCCCGTCAGCTTGCCTTCGATGTCGAAGTAGCGCACCTCGCGGAAGTTGAACAGGCTCTCGTAGAACTCGGCCCATTCCTTCATGCGGCCGCGGTGCACATTGTGGGTCAGGTGGTCGATGTAGGTCAGGCCCAGGCCGACCGGGTTCGAGACCGCGCCGGGGATGGCGACGAAGTCGACGTCGTAGATGCTGATGTCGCCGATCGAGCCGGGCACCGCGCCGTTGGCGACGTTTTTGCCGGTCCAGCGGTCGACGAAGTAGATGAGCGAATCGCCCACGCCCTTGATGGCGGGGATGTTGAGCTCCATCGGGCCGTTCTTGTTGTCGAAGCCCCAGGCGCCCAGTTCAAGCGCGCGGCGGTAGGCGAAGGCGGCGTCGTCGACGCGGATCGCGATCGCGCACACCGACTGGCCGTGCTGGCGCGCGAAGCGCTGCGCGAACGAGTCCTGCTCGGCGTTGATGATGAAGTTGATGTCGCCCTGGCGGTACAGCGTGACGTCCTTGTGGCGGTGGCGCGCGATGGCGGTGAAGCCCATCTGCTCGAACAGCGCGCCGAGCGCTTTCGGGTCCGGCGCCGCGTACTCGACGAACTCGAAGCCGTCGGTTTTCATCGGGTTGTCCCAGGGCTGAAATTGCATGTCCATCTCCTCATTTTTGTATCGCACAGTATAGTCCCAGAGGCCGGGCATATAATTCCAATGAATCCCCCTCGGAGCGCAATTTGGGCAATAATATTGCGTGGACAAGGCTTTTTTTGGAGATTCATGCCGCACATTGGCGTGACGCGCAAGAAACGCCGGATTTCGGCGCACCGACAAAGGATACTGCCAGATGGAAAAGAAACTGCAATTCGACCGCTACGACCGCATGATCCTCGACATCCTGCAACAGGACGGCAGGATCAGCAACCAGGAGCTGGCCGAGCGCATCAACCTGTCGCCCTCGCCGTGCCTGCGCCGCCTACGCACGCTCGAGGAGTCGGGCGTGATCTTGGGGTACCGCGCGCTGCTCGACGCCAAGGCGCTCGGACTGAGCCTGATGGCGCTGATCAACGTGTCGATGAACAACCACGCGCCCCACCATTTCCCGCCGTTCGAGGAAAACATCATGGCCATGCCGGAGATTCTCGAGTGTCTGCAGATCACCGGACAGGGCGCCGACTACCAGCTCAAGGTGGTGGTGCCCGACATGGAGACCTACCAGAACCTGCTGCTCAACAAGATCGCGCGCATCGAGGGCGTGGCAAGCGTCCATTCGACCTTCGTGCTGCGCAGCGTGGTCAACAAGACCTCGCTGCCGGTGGGCGAGCATCTGTAAGGTCTGGGCGTCGGCGTCGCGTCAGCCCGGTTTCGGCAAGGAGTCAAACGTCAACAGCAAGCCAGGTTCGCTGCGAAACCACACTTGAGAACCGACGGCGAGCTCGCTGATGCGCTTTTTAAATGCGGAACTGCTACGATCCTCGAATGCCGTGATGAGCAACACCCTGGAGGCGGGTATTCCGGCCTCCGCCGCGATCTTGAGCAGCGCCTCTTTCCGAAGCTCGGTTATGGGCCCATCGGAATGGACAACCTCCACAAAAGCGACCTTCCCTTCGTCGCTTCCGACGTCGACGATGACGACGTCCGGCAATTCGGACGAGGGATTGAATTTCAGATCGTACGCGGCAGCTTCATCGACCAGTTCCGGAAACGTCTTCTGGTCCGAAATGCTGACATGCACAACGATGGGCAAGGTCATGATCCTTGCCGCCAAGTCCTCGCACACGTCGCGCGTAATGATCGATGCCTCGCCCGCCGCCAGGCGCAGCACCTTGTTGGTCGATGGTAATTTGACGCTTACCTGGCCCTGTCGTTCAGTCACGCCGCGCGCAAGCAGCCGCATGCGCTTAAGCGTCATTGGATTCAATGCGCGTTCTTGCCAGCGCAGGATGGCGGCGCCCAGCTCGTCCCCTTCCAACTGAGGCGATAAAAGGTTCGCGAAATCGTCTGAAAGCGCATAAATCGGCGTTGGACTTGTCGGCGCGACACCCTCGCGCCTGACGATGATACCGATTGGAACCGCCCTGTTGCGAATCAAATCGTCGCGGAGTGGCTCCCTGGTGTTATCGGCGTACCACTGTCTACCCAAAGGTTTGTGGCCGGGTGTTTGACACGTCGAAAGCCAAGAATGGCGCTCGATGTCGTCCGTCAATGCGGCTTGCTCGAAGCTGAATCGAATGACGGTCGAAGGTCGAAAGAAGCGTTTGCGAGCGTCGGTGAAACCACCGTACAAGGCCACAAACATCGCCCTGACCGCCATCTCTCCTGTGAGGATGCGCCGGTCGGGAAAATTATCTGGAAAAATTGCGTTGAGGCGTACCCGGATCTCGTCAAGCGCAGGCAGCGGCGGAAGCGGGGGAAGTGATTGCATGCAGGCTCCTTTTTAGGGAACCCATCTTACGACCGCACCTCAAGCACTGCAATGCGTATTTTTCTGTCAATAAGAACGGATAACGAGACCGCCTGCTCACTAGGCCACCTGTCTTTCGACGAGCTCCGCCGCTAGAACGCGCTCCACTGCCAAATCCATCTCCGCCAAGCTGCTGCCAAAATGAAGAAGATTTCCTATAGCCAAAATTTGGACAAGTGGTGGCAGCTTCATTTGACGCAGGTCGACGGCATTGACTTGGGTGCTGCCAGCCGTGCTGCGAATTTTTTTGTCGACGATCGCGCTGCCGAAAAATGCGGCAAGACCCAGCGCTTCGGCGGCGGACATTCCACCGCCGGCGCGGTAGATGTAGTTGAGATGGTTTTCAAGTCCTATGAGCTCGCCCGGCAAAGTGCCGGCATAGGCGGTGATGCTAATCCGCCTCGCACTTTCGTTGGGACTGAAACGGCGCATGAGCACCATGGGCGCATTCCTCACCAGCATCCATGCAGAGCCCGCCTCCGCCAGGATGTGTTCGCGTTTTTTTTGAATCGGCCAGACAACACCTTGCGTCGAAACGTGCTGCATCCAGAGCAGCGGCACCGTGCCCGGCGACGGGAATTGGCGCACGTACTCCAGGGCGCGGAACGGCACAACAGGCCCGGTGGAAATTTTTATTCCATAGGTATCGAGTGAATCGGACCAGTCGTCGAAATGACCACCACCACCCGCCACGGGCAGGGCCACCATGCGGCTGCCGCCGGACCCGATCAGTTTGGCGATAGGCATTGCATGCACTGGCGCTTTTTCCATGTCTGCGATGCCAACGCTTCGCGTCACAATGACCTGCGATCGAGGCTCAGGCTGGGCAACAGCGCTGGCCCATGTGATGATGGCCTCCTGCAGGATCGCGTCCTCGGCGAAGTGATCCTTGCGGCTTTCAAATGAATGCAGCGCGTCCATGCACAAGTGGCTGAACATCGTCCTGCGCACCGCCGAAAAGTAGTTGCCACTCATCCAGGAACGCGGAGTGATGAAACACCACTTGCCACCGGCCGTGACCAAACGGGCGCACGCGGCCATGAACAAGCCATAGATGTTCGGTTGACCGTAGACCGCGTAGCTGTGCGCGACCGCCCGCGGATCGTTTTTCGTCAGTTTGAAATACGGTGGGTTGGAAATGATCAGCAATCGTGTCGCCGACACGCCGGTGACCGCAAGTTCGGAAAGCAAGAAATCCTCTTGCCGCACTTGCCAGTCGAGCTCGACGCCGCGCGCCGCACAGGCAGAGTGCATTTCGCGCGCCAATTGCGCGAGCCCAGCAACAAGCCGCTCATCGAGCTCGAACATTAATAATTCGATCTTTGACGGCAAGCGATCGCGCACGAGAAGTTCTTGAACAACGGCTGCGGCAAGAACACCGGCACCCGCCGCCGGCTCCAGGACCCGCACGATGGGCTCGTCAACATTTTCGATGAGCCTGCGCGCCATGAAAGTGGCGATCTCTGGAGGGGTCATGAATTGCCCCATGCGCTTTTGTTCCTCGCGGGAGAGCGCTGCAACAAAAGCTTTACCGTTAAAGTGCGCAGAATTAATCATGCGGCATTTTCCTTTAACACTGGGGTTTTGTACATGTCTTTATGGTTCGAGCGAACCCCGCCAGTACAAGTTCCGCTGACTTTCTTACACGGTTTTCACGTACAAAGCGCCCAATTGGAAGTAGCCAGATTATCTCGACAACTCAAACCACTTCACCGCGGCGCGCCGGTTGGCCTTGAAGGTATAGTCGAGCGAGGCGACCTGTTCCTCGATCGCCTCCTGCATCACGCTGGCCGAATTGGGCGGCGGCAGGCGCAGCCAGGCCTCGGCCTCGCCGCGGTCGCGCTCGATCAGCATCCCGGCCTTTTTGGCGATATGCATCATCACCTGGTTCGACGACAGGCAATGGATGGTCAGGGCGTCCACGTCCGAATTGCGGCAATGGATGGCGGCGCGTTCGAACATCTTCGAGCCGATCCCGAGCCCGCGCGCCGAACGCGACACCGACACCCCGAATTCGGCCACGCGCTCCTTGTCGGTCGACACCTTGCCCGGCACCAGCTGGTCCTTCGGTCCGAACGCGAGGTGGCCCACGGCAACCAGTTTGAACACGCGGTTGACCACGCCATACACGGTGTCGTTCGAAAAATCGATCTTCGCGACATAGGCGGTGATCAGATCGTCGGACAGCACGTTGCCGAACCGAAGTAAGCGGTCACTGGCGTCGAGCGCGAGGAAGTGCCTGAGGATGCGGCGGCGGTCGCGCTCGCCGAGTTGCTTGACGAGCACCGGGGCCTTCGACTTGCCGGGGCCGGGACGCGCCAGCCAGGCGCCGAAGGGCATTAGAAATAGATCTGACAACATTGTTATTCTCCTTGCGCATCGGCAATATTCTTGCAGTGCACCAATTGGAGAATTGTAGCGATTTCGGCCGCCGCTTTTGGAGCCGTGACTCTAACGTGCGTCGCGCCAAGGTGCGCTCGGGCACAGACGGGCGCGGCCGTGAGGCCGGAATTATTTCCTGGCGCCGAACCACTTGTGCGCGAAGCGCTTGTTGGCCTTGAGCGCGTAGTCGAAGCTGGCGAATTGCTCGTCGAGCGCCTCCTGCAGCATGCTCGACGGGTCCGGCGGCGGCAGGCGCAGGTAGGCGTCGGCCTCGCCGTGGTCGCGCTCGATCGCCATGCCGGCCTTGGCGGCGATGTGCATCATGACCTTGTTCGAGGACAGGCAGTGCATGTAGAGGGTGTCGACGTCGCAGTTGCGGCAATGGATCGCGGCGCGCTCGAACAGCTTCGATCCGATCCCCATGCCGCGCGCCGAGCGCGACACCGACACGCCGAACTCGGCCACCTGCGCCTTGTCCGTGGCCGGGGCCGCGCCCGGCTGCTTAGGGGCGAACGCCAGATGCCCGACCGCGACCAGCTTGAACAGGCCGTTGTAGACGCCGAACACGTTGTCGTTGGAAAAATCGATGCGGGCGACATAGTTGCCCAGCATGGCGTCCGGCAGCACCGTGCCGAAGCGTAACAGGCGGTCGCCAGGCTCGAGCGCGAGAAAATGCCGATGCATGCGGCCCCGGTCGCGCTCGCGCAACTCCTTGACGCGCACGCCGGGCCGCAGCCGCGCGTCCCCGGACAAACCGAACCAGCGGCCCAGGGGGCCGCGCAACAGACGCGTCAACATCGAGCTTTCCTTCCGGGTTGCGAGAACCGTGATTTGTGCAGCGCACAATCGGATCATTGTAGCGCAAGCGCCGCAAAGCGGCCGCGCCCGCGGCCCCGGCAATCCGATGGGCTAATCGGCGGCGTCGGCGATACCGGGCGCATGCCTGACCGCCCCCACCCGCGCCGCGTGCACCGCCGCGGGGATGCGCGCCTTGTCGTCGCCGCACGATTGCGCCACTGCGCCCGCGTTGACGGCGCGCGCGGCGCCGAGCGCGGCGAGCAGCAAGGGGCCCGGCGGCCACGGCTGGCCGGTCGGCGCGTCGGGGGCGCCGCCTCGCACGGCGCATTCGAGCGCGGCGAGCATCTGCGCGAAGCGCTCGGGCTTGCGGAAGCCGTCGCAGCACTCGAACAGGGTGACCACGGCGTCGGGGGCCAAACTGCCGGCGCGGTTCACCTTGTCTTGTTCGCGCGCGGCCATGACGGCCAGATCGCGGCAGTCGGTGGGCACCTTGAGGCGTTCGCAGGCCGCGTCGACCGGGGAGCGGCCGGCTTGGCCCAAGCCGAGCATCAGCGCGGCGAAGCGCACCGGCAGCGCGAAGCCACGTTTGGCCGCGTAGTCGACCACCCGTGCGATGCGGGCGCCAGTGGCCGGCTGGCCCCACAGCGCGTCGAGTTCGGGCAGGATGCGCGCCAGCGCGCCGCACTCGCGCAGCACCGCTAGCATGCGCGAGGGCTTGTCTTCCATCAGGCCGCGCGAGATCTCCTGCCACACGCGCTCGGCCACCAGCGCGTCGACCTCGCCCGCGTCGACCATTTTGCGCATCAGCGCCATGGTCTCGGGGGCGACCGTGAAGTCGGCGAAGCGGGCCGCGAAGCGGGCCAGCCGCAGGATCCGCACCGGGTCTTCGAGGAAGGCGTCGGAGACGTGCCGGAACACGCGCGCGGCGAGGTCGCGCCGGCCGCCGAACGGATCGGTCAGGCTGCCGTCGTCGGCGCGCGCGATGGCGTTGATGGTCAGGTCGCGCCGCACCAGGTCGTCCTCGAGCGTGACTTCGGGCGCGGTGTGGAACACGAAGCCGCGGTAGCCGGGCGCGGTCTTGCGCTCGGTGCGCGCGAGCGCGTACTCCTCCTGCGTTTCGGGGTGCAAGAACACGGGGAAGTCCTTGCCGACCGGGCGAAAGCCGCGCGCCAGCATTTGTTCGGGCGTGGCGCCGACGACCACGTGGTCGCGGTCCTTGACCGGCAGGCCGAGCAGCTCGTCGCGCACGGCGCCGCCGACGATGTAGGTCTTCACGGGGCCTATTCCGGCAGGTCGGCGTCGTGCTTGGGCGCGACTTCGGTTTCGGCCTTGGCCTCGGCGATCCAGCGCGCCACCGCCGGATGGGCCTCGACCCGTTCGCAGTACGCCTGCAGCGCCGGCGCGAGCGAGACGCCGTAGGTGCGGAAGCGCGTCACCACCGGCGCGAAGAAGGCGTCGGCGATCGAGAACTCGCCGAACAGGAACTGGTGGTGGCCGAAGCGCGACAGGCACTCCTCCCAGATTTCGCTGATGCGGCCGATGTCGCCCTGCGCCTCGGCGCTGCGCCCGCGCCCGGGCAGGCTGACGCGGATGTTCATCGACATGGCCGAGCGCAGGCCGCCAAAGCCCGAGTGCATCTCGGCCGTGACCGAACGCGCCATCGCGCGCGCGGCCACGTCCTGCGGCCACATGTGTTTTTCGGGGAACTGCTCGGCCGCGTATTCGCAGATCGCCAGGCTGTCCCAGATCGTGATCTCGCCGGCGATCAGGACCGGCACCCGGCCGGCGGCCGAAAATTCGGCGATGCGCGCGGCCGTGTCGGACTGGTCGAGCAGCACGCGCACCTCCTGGAACGGGATGCCGAACGCGCTCAGGGCGACCCACGGACGCATCGACCACGACGAATAGTTCTTGTTGCCGATGACCAGTGTGAGGCCGGGCTTGCGGGCGTTGTCGAGGGTTTGCGAGAGGGTCGGATCGAGTTCAGTCGTGTTCATTGTCAGTCCAGGAAAGGGAGGCAGGATAGGGAGGCGGAAAAAGGAGGCGGAAAAAGGAGGCGGATGGGCAGTGTAGAGTGCAGTGTGCAGTGTAGTGTGTTTACCGGCCGGCGCGCGAGCGCAGCTCGTCGTAGCGGCCGTTCGGCGACAGGTAGCGCGGCGCCACCGCCTCGAGCGATGTCAGGCGCACGCCGAGCGCGGCGGCGGTCCATTGCTGGATCGCCGGGTCGACCACATTGTCGACCTGCATCGAGTTCAGGTTGTCGCGGCTGATCAGGGGGGTGCCAGGCAGCAGCTCGAAGAACCACGCCTGCAGCCGCGCCAGCGCGTCGGGCAGCGCGATGATCGGACGCTCGTGGCCCGAGTAGCGTCCGGCCAGGCGCACCAGTTCGGCCAGGGTGTAGATCTCGGGGCCGCCCAGCTGGTACACCTGGTGGCGCGTCTTGAGGTCGCCCAGCGCGTGCAGAAAGGCGTCGGCGACGTCGCCCACGTAGACCGGCTGGAAGGTGCTCTCGGAGCACGCCAGCGGCACCACGGGCAGGTATTTTTGCAGCCGCGCGAACATGCTCAGGAAGCTGTCGCCGGGGCCGAACACGACCGAGGGGCGGAAGATGGTGGCCGCCACCGACGGCTCGCCGCGCGCGGCCAGTTCGCCGTCGGCCTTGGAGCGCAGGTACATCGAGGGGCCGTCGGCCGCCGCGCCGAGCGCGCTCATGTGCAGGTAGCGCTTGACGCCCCCGGCGGCGCAGGCGGCCACGATGCGGCGCGGCAGTTCGACGTGGGCGCGCTTGAAGTCGGGGCCGTAGGGGGTGCCGGGGCGCGAATGGAGCAGGCCGACCAGGTTGACCGCGGCGCTCTTCCCGCGCACCAGGGCGCGCAGCGCGGCGTCGTCCTTGAGGTCGGCCTCAACCACTTCGACGCGCGGCAGGTAGATCAGGTGCTTGGCGCGCTCGTAGCGCCGGGTCGGCACGACCACGCGCGCGCCGTGCGCCGACAGGCGCGCCACCAGATGGCTGCCGATGAAACCGGAGCCGCCGAAAACCACCACCGTTGTATCGTTCATCGTTTCTCGCAGGGGTTGCCGATCAGGTTGCCAATCAGGTTGCCGATCAGGTTGAGGGGAAGGCCCGGGCCCGGGCCGGGGCCAGGGCAGGGGCTCAGGGCAGGTCGGGCGCGCTGCCGTCGCGCGGGCTCACATGGCCGATCCGCGCCTTGAGCGACTGCGGTTTGTTTTCGAACAGGGCCGCGTAGTTGGTCGCGTTGGCCATGACGTTCTTGACGTAGCCGCGGGTCTCGGAGAACGGGATCGATTCGATGAACACGGCGCCCTCCATCGGCTCCTTGAGCAGCCGGCGCCAGGTGCGCGCGCGGCCAGGGCCGGCGTTGTAGCCGGCCGTCGCCAGCGGCTGCGAGCCGTCCACGTTGTTGAGCACCATGTTCAGGTAGTTCGAGCCGAGCAGGATGTTGGTGCGCATGTCGTCGAGCATCGAGTGCACGAAGCCGCTCAGGCCGATCTTGCGCGCCACCAGGTCGCCCGTGGCCGGCATCACCTGCATCAGGCCCGAGGCGCCCACGCGCGAGCGCGCGTCCTGCACGAAGCGCGACTCCTGGCGGATCAGGCCGTACACCCAGGCCTTGTCGAGGCCAAGGCTTTGCACGGTCGGATGCAGCACCTCGTTGTGCGGCGCCGGAAAGCGCTGGGTGTAGTCGAACAGCGTGCGGGTGCGCTCGGAGGTGTAGACCATGCGGTCGAGCAGCTTGTTCTGGCGCGCGAACTCGCCGGCCGCCAGCAGCTCGCGCTCGTTCATTTTGCGCGTCTCCCAGTTCCACTCGCGGTTGCCCTCGGGGCGCATGCCCAGCGCGTACATGCGGACCGCGCGGCGCAGCGCCGGGTTGGCGGCGGCGACCGCGGTTTCGGCAGCCGTCGGCGGCGCGGCGGCCGGTGGGATCGTGATCAACTGGCCCAGCTCCTCCATCGCCAGCTGGCCGTAGAACGAATTCTGGCCGGCGATGCGGCGGTACAGCGCCAGCGCGTCGACGCCGTGCGCCGGGTGCTGGGCCGCCGAGGCCTGCAGCGCGCGCGCCAGCCAGTAGCTCCAGGCGCCGTCGTCGCGCAGCGACGGCGGCATCGCCTCGATGGTGGCGCGCACCCGCTCCCATTGGCCGTGGCGCAGCGCGATCCGGGTCTTCCATTGGGCCGCCTCGCGCGTGAGCGGCGCGCCGGAGGTCAGCAGCCAGTAGTCGTTGGCCTCGGGCGCGAGTTTGATCGAGGCCGCCAGCGCCACGTTGCTCCAGCCGATCGCGCGCTCCTGCTCGCTCAGGCGCGCGGTGTTTTTGTTGAGAGAGATCGCGGCAAGGCTCAGGCTGGTGCGCGCCAGCCGTCCCACCGCGACCAGGTAGAGCTCGCGCTCGACGCGGTCTTTGCCGACCCCGCGCGCGACCACCAGCGCCGGCAGGTCGACCGCCTGCGCGGCGCGTGTTTCGGAGCCGCCGAGCAGGCCGGCGACGCGGCGCGCCGGGCCGGTGGCGCGGTCCTCCCCGGCCAGGCGCAACTGGGCCAGCAGGTCGTCGGTGTCGAACTGGCCGGTCTGGTGCAGCGCGGTGATCAGGGCGCCGCAGGCCTCGCCGTAGTTGGACGGGTCGAGCAGCAGCGCGCGCGCCTCGGGCGCGACGCGCTGGCCCTTGGCCGCGCGCGAGAGCAGCGCGTAGCACTTGACCTGCAGGTCGTCGTTGAGGACGAACAGCGGCAGCACCTGGTCGAAGGTGGAGAAGTCGCGCCGGCGCCCGAGCTCGAGCAGCCAGTCGTTGCGGATGCGGTCGGTCAGGGCGTTGCCCGGGTGGCGCTCGAGGAAATCGGCGATTTCGGCGCTCGTGACTTCATTCATGCGCGGTTTGAGCCGATAATAATCGAGATAGGCCGCGAACTCGTGGTTTGGCAGTTGCGCCGCGAGCATCTGCGCGCGCGCCAGGTTGTCTTGGCGCACGGCGTCGCGCAGCTGCAGGAAGGTTTGGTCGGCGGCGGAGACGGCGCCGCTGTCTTGGGCGAAGGCCGGCAGCGCCAGCAAACAGGCTCCGCCGAGGATCGCGCGGGCAAATAATTTCGACGGGGACATCAGTTTGAAACTCTCAATAAATACAGCATTCAACATATGACCGGCGCACCTAGAATACCATGCGTGCCGGCCCCTTTGCCAGCGCCCGCGCACGCCAACGACAAGTCGGCGTTGCGCAGGCAACTGCTGGCGGCGCGGCGTGCGATCGACCCCGCGCGCAAGATCATGTGGGACCGCGAGATCGGCGCGCGCCTGCTCGCGTGGTCGCGCGCGCGGGCGGTGCCGGAGCTGGCCGTGTATTGGCCCCTTGCAGGCGAACCGGACCTTAGCGAAGCCTACGCCGAACTGGCGCGGCGTGGCGTACGGCTGGCCTTGCCGGTGGTCACCGCGCGCGCCGCGCCGCTCGCGTTCGCCCTTTGGGAGCCGGGCGAGGCGATGCAAACAGACCAGATGGGGGTGGCGGTGCCGGCCGCGCTGCGCCCGCTTGCGCGCCCCGGCGCGATCGCGCTGCCGTGTGTCGGGTTCAATGCGCAGCGCTTCCGGCTCGGCTACGGCGGCGGCTATTACGACCGCACGCTCGAGGCGGCGCCACGGCCGTTCGCGATCGGCATCGCCTACGCGCAGCTCGAGGCCGGCTTCGACGGCGCCGCGCACGACATCGCGCTCGACCTGATCATCACCGAGGCCGGACCGCAATGTATCTGAAGCAGAGGTTGACCTACCTGGCGCTGGCCGCGTTCTTCCTCGGCACGGGGATCTATATCGGGATCGCGCCGGCGCGCGGCCTGCTGTTTTTTTTATTCGAGAGCGAACCGCGCGAGGCCCGCATCGTCTCGGGCGACCCGGCCTCGAAGGCGCGCGCGGGCCGGCCAATCTATTACGAATACGCGCAGGGCGGCGCGATCGAGCGCAGCCGCTGGCACTATCCCGACCGGGAGATCGACGGCGGCAAGTCCGGCCGCAACGGCGCCCTCGCCTACCCCGACCCGCTCGACCACAGCCGTGTGGTGGTGTCGGTGGTCAAGCGCTTCCCGGGCGTGTCGTGCCTCGTGCGCGAGTTCAACTTCGGCAAGATGGTATGGAACGGCATCGTCGGGCTCGGCCTGATGCTGCTCGGCCTGGGCGCGCTCGGGGTCGCCTTCGTCAAGGCCGGCTACTTCAAGTAGGCGGCCTTGGCGGCCTCATTTGCCCGCGAGGCGCTGCCACAGCGCGGTCGTGGGGCCCGCCTGGTTCATGCTGTAGAAGTGCAAGCCCGGCGCGCCGCCGGCCAGCAGGCGCTCGCACAGCGCCGTGACCACGTCGAGGCCGAAGGCCTTGATCGAGGCGCTGTCGTCGCCGAAGCTGGCCAGCTTGAGGCGCACCCAGCGCGGGATCTCGGCGCCGCACATGTCCGAAAAACGCATCAGCTGGGTGTAGTTGGTGATCGGCATGATGCCCGGCACCACGGGCACGTCGATGCCCAGCCTGCGGCTTTGCTCCATGAACTGGAAATACGCGTCGGCGTTGTAGAAATACTGGGTGATGGCCGCGTCGGCGCCGGCCCGCACCTTGCGCGCAAAGTTTTGCAGGTCGTCCTCGGGCGAGCGCGCCTGCGGATGGACTTCGGGATAGGCCGCCACCTCGATGTGGAAGGCGTCGCCGGTCTCGGCGCGGATGAATTCGACCAGTTCGCTCGCATAGCGGAATTCGCCGGCGCCGCCGTAACCGCTGGGCAAGTCGCCGCGCAGGGCGACGATGCGCGACACCCCGGCCAGCTTGAACTGGTTCAACACCTCGCGCACCGATTCGCGCGAACCGCCCACGCACGAGAGGTGGGGCGCGCCCACGTGGCCCTCGGCCAGGATCTCGCGCACCGTGTCGAGCGTGCCCTGCTGGGTGCTGCCGCCGGCCCCGAACGTGACCGAGAAATACTTGGGATTGTGCCCGGCCAGCTTGGCGCGCGCCACGCGCAGCTTGTCGGCGCCCTCGGCCGTCTTGGGCGGGTAGAACTCGATGCTGAAATTACTTGTGTCCATTATTTTTTACTCAGGAGCAAGGCCGACAGGGCCCAGGAGATGATGCTGTAGACGATGGCGGCGAGGATCGCGGGCAGGAAGCCGGTCACGTGGAAACCAGGCACGAACTGCGCCACGCCCCAGAACAGCAAGCCGTTGATGACGAAGATGAACAGGCCGAGCGAGAGCATGGTCACCGGCAGCGTCAGCAGCACCAGCACGGGACGGATCAGGGCGTTGACCAGGCCGAGCACGAGGGCGGCGATGAAGGCCGAGCCGATGCTGGCGAATTTCACCGAATCCATCAGGTACGGGAGCGCGAGCAGTGCGGCGGCGTTGATAAACCAGGTCAGTAGCAGGCGCATGGGGGTCTTCTTTATAGTTATGGGTAGGTCGAAATTCAGTGTTAAAAGCGCGGCGTGAAAAAAGCGCGGTGTTGAAAGCGGCCCTTGTCGCATCGTGCGGCAAGGGCCTGGTCGTGCTTTGCCAACTGCTGTTTATTTATTAATAAACATTAATAACGGTAGTGGTCCGGCTTGTAAGGGCCTTCCTTGCTCACCGTGATGTACGCGGCTTGCTCGTCGGTCAACACGGTCAGTTGCGCGTTGAGCTTTTTGAGCTGCAGGCGCGCCACCTTCTCGTCGAGGTGCTTGGGCAGCACGTAGACGCCGACCGGGTACTTGGCGGTGTTGGCGAACAGTTCGATCTGGGCGATCGTCTGGTTCGCGAACGACGAGCTCATCACGTAGGACGGATGGCCGGTGCCGCAACCGAGGTTGACCAGGCGGCCCTCGGCCAGCAGGATGATGCGCTTGCCCGACGGGAAGATCACATGGTCGACCTGCGGCTTGATGTTGTCCCACTGGTATTTTTTGAGCGAGGCGACGTCGATCTCGTTGTCGAAGTGGCCGATGTTGCAGACGATGGCCTGGTCCTTCATGGCCAGCATGTGCTGCTCGGTCAGGATATGGTAGTTGCCGGTGCAGGTGACGAAGATGTCGCCGTGCTCGGCCGCGTAATCCATGGTCACCACGCGGTAGCCCTCCATGGCCGCCTGCAGCGCGCAGATCGGGTCGATCTCGGTGACCCATACCTGCGCCGACAGCGCGCGCATGGCCTGGGCCGAGCCCTTGCCGACGTCGCCATAGCCGGCGATCACGGCAACCTTGCCGGCGATCATGACGTCGGTGGCGCGCTTGATGCCGTCGACCAGCGACTCGCGGCAGCCGTACAGGTTGTCGAACTTGGACTTGGTGACCGAGTCGTTGACGTTGATGGCCGGGAAGGCGAGCTTGCCGTCCTTGTGCATCTGGTACAGGCGGTGCACGCCGGTGGTGGTCTCCTCGGTCACGCCGAGGATCGCCGGCAGGCGTTTGGAGTACCAGTTGGCATCCTTGGCCAGCTGCGCCTTGATCGCGTTGAACAGGCAGATCTCCTCTTCGGAGCCGGGGTTGGCCAGCACCGACGGGTCGGTCTCGGCGCGCGTGCCCAGGTGCAGCAGCAGCGTGGCGTCGCCGCCGTCGTCGAGGATCATGTTCGAGTACACGGGCGCGCCCGCCTCTCTCGGCCACTCGAAGATGCGGTGGGTGTAGTCCCAATATTCGTCGAGCGTCTCGCCCTTGACCGCGAACACCGGGGTGCCGGCGGCGGCGATGGCGGCGGCGGCGTGGTCCTGGGTCGAGTAGATGTTGCACGAGGCCCAGCGCACGCGCGCGCCGAGCGCCTCGAGCGTCTGGATCAGCACGGCGGTCTGGATCGTCATGTGCAGCGAGCCGGTGATGCGCGCGCCCTTGAGCGGCTGGGCGGCGGCGAATTCCTCGCGGATTGCCATCAGGCCAGGCATTTCGGTTTCGGCGATTTTGATTTCTTTGTTGCCCCATGGAGCCAAGCTGATGTCGGCGATGTGGCAGTCTTGCAGGTCTTTGAGTACGGCGTTCATCACGCCCTCCTTTCAGTTAGAAAAAAGTAACGTGAGCGCAGTTGCGGTGGTGATTTCCGAGCCTGGCGAAATGGGTCATTTCGTCGCAACGCTCCTCGGACTGGGGAGTTTAGCATCTTCCGGGCGGGCTTGCCAGAATAGACGAGATCGCGCGGCAGCAATCGCAGGCTGGCAGAAACCAAATCGGCGACAACAACAACAGCAACAACAACAACAACAACAGCAACAACCAACGTCATCCCCGCGAAGGCGGGGACCCATGCTGAGCTCGATTGCAAGCTAGCGTTGGCAAATTTCGGTCCGGGCCCATAGGTTCGAACTGCATTTATGGGCGAACGCAGTATGGACCCGTTTTCACCGGTTTTTTGAGCGGGGATGAAAAAATGCGCCCACAGTGGGCGCATTTTTGATGGCTCGCTACGTGGCGATTACGACAAGCCGGCCTCGGCGCGCAGCAGCTGGACCTTGTCGGTGCGCTCCCACGTGAATTCCGGCTCCTCGCGCCCGAAGTGGCCGTAGGCCGCCGTCTTCTGGTAGATCGGGCGCAGCAGGTCGAGCATCTGGACGATGCCCTTCGGGCGCAGGTCGAAATGCTCCATCACCAGCGCGGCGATTTTTTCGTCCGGGATCACGCCCGTGCCCTCGGTGTAGACCGTGATGTTGATCGGCTTGGCCACGCCGATCGCGTAGCTGACCTGCACCTGGCACTGGCGCGCCAGGCCGGCCGCGACGATGTTCTTGGCCACGTAGCGCGCCGCGTACGCGGCCGAGCGGTCGACCTTGGACGGGTCCTTGCCCGAGAACGCGCCGCCGCCGTGCGGCGCCGCGCCGCCGTAGGTGTCGACGATGATCTTGCGCCCGGTCAGGCCGCAATCGCCCTGCGGGCCGCCGATCACGAAGCGCCCGGTCGGGTTGACCAGGTAGCGCGTGCCTTCGAGCCATTCGCGCGGCAGCACCTGCTTGATGATCTCCTCGATCACCGCCTCCTCGATCTGGGCGTGGCTCACGTCCGGATGGTGCTGGGTCGACAGCACCACGGTGTCGACGGCGACCGGCCGGCCGTCGATGTAGCGCAGCGTGACCTGCGACTTGGCGTCCGGGCGCAGCCACGGCAGGCGCCCGTCCTTGCGCAATTGCGACTGGCGCTCGACCAGACGGTGCGCATAATGGATCGCGGCGGGCATCAGCTCGGGCGTCTCGTCGCAGGCGTAGCCGAACATCAATCCCTGGTCGCCCGCGCCCTGGTCGAGGTCGAGGCCGGCGCCCTCGTCGACGCCCTGCGCGATGTCGGGCGACTGCTTGTCGTAGCAGACCATCACGGCGCAGCCGCGGTAGTCGATGCCGAACTCGGTGTTGTCGTAGCCGATGCGCTTGATCGTCTCGCGCGCCACCTGGATGTAGTCGACGTTGGCGTGGGTCGTGATTTCACCGGCCAGCACCACCAGTCCGGTGTTGCACAGGGTTTCGGCGGCGACGCGCGCCTTAGGGTCCTGCTCGAGGATGGCGTCGAGGATCGCATCGGAGATCTGGTCGGCGACCTTGTCGGGATGGCCTTCGGAGACGGACTCGGAGGTGAAGAGGTAGTTGTTTGACACGGCAAGCTCCTGTTACTGTTTCGATTAACTGTCGCAGTACAGCCTTTGCCTGCGACGCTTTAGCGACATTTATATTCCGCTTCGCAAGTTGTCTATTAACTCGGCGGATCCTGCAACGTGGTATTTTACGCTCCTTAAGATTTTTTGGTAAGCAACACCCCTTTTGTTGAATTAAATCAGAATATGCTCGTAACCCTGTTCCGCCTCCTCTCCGCCCTACCCCTACCGGCCCTGCACGCCCTCGGCGGCGCGCTCGGCTGGCTGGTCTACTGGGCCTCGCCGTCCTACCGCCGGCGCCTGCGCGGCAACCTCGAGGCCGCCGGCTACGGCCGGCACCTCTCAAGCGCCGTGGCCGAGGCCGGCAAGGCGATCGTCGAGCTGCCCTTCGTCTGGTGCGCCGCCCCCGGGCGCGTCGCGCGCCATGCGACGGACGAGAACTGGGACTACGTGCAGTCGGTGCTCGACAGCGGGCGGGGCATCGTGTTCCTGACGCCGCACCTGGGCTGCTTCGAGATCACGGCCCAGCAGATCGCGCAGCGCACCGCGCTCACGGTCATGTACCGGCCGCCCAAGAAGGCCGCGCTCAAGCCGCTCATCGAGGGCGCGCGCGCGCGCCACAACCTGCACCTGGCCCCGGCCAACCTGGCGGGCGTGCGGATCCTGGCCAAGGCGCTGCGGCGCGGCGAGCCGGTCGGCGTGCTGCCCGACCAGGTGCCGCAGGAGGGCGAAGGGGTGTGGGCGCCGTTCTTCGGGCGGCCCGCCTACAGCATGACGCTGCCGGCCAAGCTGGCGCAGCTGGGCAAGGCCGCGATCATCCTGGTGTACGCCGAGCGGCGCGCCGGCGGCAAGGGCTTCATCGTGCGCTTCGTGCCGTTCGAGGGCGCGCTCGAGGGCGGGCCGGCGCAGCAGGCCGCCGAGATCAACCGCGCCATGGAGCAGCTCATCGCGCGCTGCCCGGCCCAGTATTTCTGGAGCTACAACCGGTACAAGCAGCCCGAGGGCGTCGACGCCCCCGGGCAGGCCGACGCCCCCGCGCGGGCCGACCAATGAGGCTCCTGGTCGGCTTGATGTGGCTGCTGCACTGGCTGCCGCTGCCGGTGCTGGGCCGCTTCGGCGAGGCCGTCGGCAGCCTGCTGTTCGCCACGCTCAAGTCGCGCCGCCACATCGCGCTGACCAATCTGCGCCTGTGCATGCCCGAACTGGGCGAGGCCGAGCGCGTGGTGCTGGCGCGCCGCCATTTCCAGGCCTACAGCCGCAGCGTGTGGGAGCGCGCCATCTTGTGGTGGGCCAGCCCGGCGCGGCTGCGGCGCCTGATCCAGGTCGAGCCGGGGGTGCCGCTGGCGGCGATCGGGGCCGGCCCGACCATCCTGCTGTGCCCGCATTTCGTCTGCCTCGACGTGGCCGGCGTGGCCGTCATGCTCGAGTCGAGCCTGTGTTCGATCTATGTGCGCCAGAAGAACAGCGTTTTCGACGAGGTGCTGCGGCGCGGCCGCTCGCGCTTCCGTCCCGTGCAGTTATTTTCGCGCAAGGAGGGGGTCAAGCCGATCATCCGCGCGATGCGCGACGGCCTGCCCTACTTCATGCTGCCGGACATGGATTTCGGCGACAAGGACGCCCAGTTCGTGCCTTTCTTCGGGGTGCCCGCCGCCACCCTGACGGCGCCCGGGCGCATCGCCGCGGCCACCGGCGCGGCCGTGATCCCGGTGGTGGCGACCTTCCTGCCCGGCTATAAGGGCTGGCGCGTGACCTTCTACCCGGCCTGGGAAGACTACCCGGGGCCCGACCTGGTCGCGTCGGCGCGCCGCATGAACGCCTTCATCGAGGAGCGCGTGCGCGAGGCGCCGGCCGAGTATTTCTGGACCCACAAGCGCTTCAAGACGCGCCCGCCCGGCGAGGATTCGCTGTACGCCCCGCGCGAGGAGGCGGCGCCGCAGCCGGCCGGCGCCAACACCGGCGCCTGACGCTGACGCCGGACGCGCGCCGGCGCTATACTTAGCGCCATGAAACTCAAATTCACCAAAATGCATGGCGCGGGCAACGATTTCGTCGTCATCGACGCCATCAACCAGGACCTCGCGCTGACCCCCGAACAATGGCGCAGGCTGGGCGACCGCCGCTTCGGCGTCGGCGCCGACCAGATCCTCGTGGTGCAAAAGCCCGAGGGCGCCGACTGCGATTTCCGCTACCGCATCTTCAACCAGGACGGCGGCGAGGTCGAGCAGTGCGGCAACGGCTCGCGCGCCTTCGTCAAGTTCGTCACCGAAAAAGGCCTCACCGACAAGCGCAGCATCCGCGTCGAGACCATGGCCGGCGTCATCACGCCCCGGCTCGAGGACGACGGCGCGATCACGGTCGAGATGAGCGTGCCCGTGCTCGAACCGGCGCTGGTCCCGTTCGACAGCGCCGGGCTGGCCGGGGTGGCCGAGGGCCGCGACACGCTGTGGCCGCTCGCGCCGGGCGGGCAGGCGGTGCTGGTGTCGGTCGTTTCGATGGGCAATCCGCACGCGGTGCAGGTGGTGGCCGACGTCGAGCGCGCGCCCGTGCCCGAGACCGGGCCGCTGATCGAATCCGATCCGCGCTTTCCTAAGCGCGTCAACGCCGGCTTCATGCAGGTGCTCGGGCGCGGGCATGTGAAGCTGCGCGTGTTTGAACGGGGCGCCGGCGAGACGCTCGCCTGCGGCACCGGCGCCTGCGCGGCCGTGGTGGCGGGGATCAGGCGCGGCCTGCTCGACTCGCCCGTGCGCGTGAGCGCGCGCGGCGGCGAATTGTCGGTCGCCTGGGCCGGCGAAGGCGCGCCCGTCTTTTTGAGCGGGCCGGCGGTGACGGTCTACGAGGGCGAAATCACGCTGTAGCCGGCCCCTCTCAGGCGGCCATGTCGTATGGCGCGCCGGCGGTTGCGGCGCCGGCGCCGATGCCGGCGTCAGGCAAGTGCGCTTCGCCTGCGCCGATACCGGAATCAGGAAAGCGCGCTTCGCCTGCGCCGGATGTGGCGGCGGCCGCACCCGCATCAGGCGCGCCCGCGTCGGCGGCCGGCACCACCGTCTTGAGGCGGTACAGGCGCTGCCGGTAATTGCCCTCGGGCCCGCCCGGGCCGGAATCGATGTAGTCGAAGCGGCGCGCGATCTGGTCGAGCGCCTGACGTTCGGCCGCCGTTTCGATCAGCACGAGGCGGCGCTTGCTGCGCCCGTAGCTGGCGCGGATGTCGATGACCAGGCAATGCCCGCAGTCGGCGCTTTTGACGTCGAGCAGCAAGGCCTCGGCCCGGCTCAGGTTGAACAGCGCGGCCAGCGCGAGCCGGGCGCCGAGCAGCGGATGGCTGGCCGACACCTCGGCCGAGGCCAGCGCGCCCGTTTCGGTGTAGGCGCGCCCGGTTTCGCGCGGGGCGATGCGCGCGAGCGCGCCGGCGGCCTGCGTACAGCCCTGGGCCGCCGCCTTATGCAGCCAGTAGACGGCGCGCACGTCGTTGGCCTCGTGCTCGCGGCGCGCGCGCCAGGCGCTGTTGCCGCACTCGAACTGGGCGTCGCGGTACCCCATTTCGGCGGCCCGTTCGAGGTATTTTTGCGCGTCGAGCACATTGCGCTGCGAGAACTCGGGCTTGATGTAGATGCGCGAGAGCGCGTACCAGGCCGCCGCCAGCCCCTGTTCGCCGGCCAGCGTCAGGGCCCGGATCGCCTTTTTGAAATTGGCCGAACCGGTGCCGACGGCGACGCGCTTGCCGTCGACCCGCATGCGCGCGAACCACAGGCCGACGGCCATCTGGGCGTGCCGGTCGTGTTCGGCGGCGGCGAGCTCGAAGAAGCGGCGCAGCTCGGCCGGGCCGACCGCATGCGCCCTTTGCAGCGCTTCGGCGGCGGCGGCGGCCGCGGCGGCGGGGTCGGCCGGCCCGTGTGCGCCGTCGAGCACGCGCGCGCAGCGCGACAGCAGCAGCACCTCGTCGGGGGTGAGG
>NZ_PXWF02000259.1 GCF_003011895.2 Massilia glaciei
GGTCACGTTCGCCGAAATACGCACCAGGGAATCGCTTGAAGGCATGTCGTCAACTTATGGCTGTCACATTGCTCCTGCCAGTGATCCTGTCAACGCCAGCGCATGCGGCAGGGCCGGAAAAAAATGTGAGCTTTTGGAGTTGGAAACGCTGCCTATCACGTTCGCGGGCGCTTACTTCGCGCCAACCGTCGACGGCAGCATCAATGGCAATCCCACCAAGGCCTTGATCGACCTCAGCGCCTACGATACGAACGTGGAGATTGCGGCCCTGGAGGCGATGGGCATTACCTATACAAACAAGTTCGCGGGGTATGGCGGCGGGCGGATGGCGTATAAAGTCAATCTGGACTCCTTAAAAGCGGGAGCATCCAACGGCAACGGGTGGTTCAACGCGTTCGCGTATGAGGACGCGGACTTTGGATTCAGGATTGGCGCTGATTTCCTCCTGAAGATGGATCTGGAAATATCGCTCGCGCAGAAATACATCAAATTCTGGAACCCGCTTGACTGCGGTGCGAAACATCTTGCGTACTGGGACGCGGATGCGGTGATCATTCCCTACACGGTCCATGCGGAGGACGACATCCGCCCGCTTTTCAAGGTGAGAATAAACGGGCATGAAGCGGATGCCATGTTTTCGCCGTCCACCGCCCAGTCGGTTATTGACAGCGATTTCGCCAAAAAAATCGGCCTGGTGCCCGACGCCCCTAAAACAATGGCCGCTGGCCAGCCCATGAAGCCGTGGCTTGCCAAAATCGAGCAGTTGGAAATTGGGGACGAAAAATAAAGGATGTAAAAATCCATACGATGAAAACAGGTTTGGTGAAACAGTTAATTTTAGGCGCCGATTTCATGCGCGCACACCGAATACTGATCTCGACCGCCCAAAAACAGATCTACCTGACCTATACCGGCGGGGAACCCTTCCCGAAGGACGCGGGCGTCGGCGAGGCATGGTTTCGCGCGGAAGTAGCCGCCGGAAATCCCGATGCGCAGTTGGCGATGGGGGATGCCGAACGAACCAAGCCGGCGGCTGAACGCGACGACGCCACGCAAATGGGGTGGTACCAGAAGGCGGCCGCGCAGGGGAGTCGAAGAGCGCAGATCAAGTTGGGTCTGAAAAAATTCGCAAGTGGCGACTTCGCCGGTGGCGCCATCGATTTCAAGCAGGCGCAGGTCCAACGGAACCCCCCCCTTTTTGAGCACCATGGTGTATCTGGCGACGGCACGTTCGGGCAAAGCCGGCCAGGCGCTCGAAGAGCTCAAGGCGGCCAAGTTCAAAAATACCGAGGCTTGGGATGTGAACGTCATCGACTTCATTCTCGGGAGAATCGATGAGGACGAATTGCGCAAGCGCCCGCTGAAAGGGACGTGGTCGAAGCAGGAAGCCGCCTGCACGGCGCAATTCCATATCGGGCAATCGCACCTCATCGCGGGCAAAGTCGCGCTCGCCCGACCGGCGCTCGAAGCGGCGATCACAGCATGCAAGGATCGCGCATTCGAGTCCTCGGCCGCGCAAATGGATCTGGACCGGCTGCCCAAGTAAGAATTTGTCCTGGCGAAGTCCATTTTTGCAAAGCCGACGATCCTAAGTCCGACAGGCTCCTAGCAGCCTTTCAACGGAAAACCCGGCCGCGATGTCGGGTATTTTTTGTCGCCTTCATCGGCGAATTCCTCTGCTCTGTGCCTGTGATGCGGGCCTCCATCGCTCTGGCCCCCCGGGTCGCACTTAATACCTTACTGTGGGCGTCTCCAGCCGGCGCGGGACACCCACGAGTGCCCGCGGCCGCTATACTCTCGGATAGCTATTTGATAATTACCCCGATGATCGAACATCCCTCCCAGCAAGTCGACAACGCCGCGGTCCCCGCGCGCGCCCGATTTTATGGACTCGGCTGGGCGCTGGCGGGGACCATCCTGCTGATTTTGCAGAGCAGCATGATGCAGCTGCTATTCGGCGGTGGTTACAATCCATTTGCGCCGGTCTACCAGATATTCATCTTCTATTCTTTATCCACGGCGCTCTTTGTGTGGGCCTGTGTCCGCTTCCTCAACCCCGTGCTGGCGCGCAGCTTTCCATCCAAGCTGACGCCGCGGATGGTCGTCGGCTTGCTGCTGATCCTCGTTGGCATGGTTGTGCTGACGTTCGCCATCTATGGGCTGCTATTTCCGGCGGTGATGGGGCGTTCGGTCAAACCACTCGGCCTTATTGAGGTTTCGTATCGGGGCGGTATGGTCGCCTTGATTGTGTACGGCTGGTTGCTCCTGCGCGACTTCACCAGTACGCAGGCGCAACAGGCGTGGCGGCTCCAGATCGAAACCGACGCGCTCGCCGCCGACTGCGACCGCAGCGAACTGGCCATGCTCGAGGCGCAAATCGAGCCCCATTTCTTGTTCAACACGCTGGCCCACGTCAAGCGCGCCTACCGGGTCGATCCGAACGCGGCCGACGCCTCGCTTGCCACCCTGATCGACTACCTCGAAAGGGCATTGCCCGCCCTTAAGCGCATGGACTGGACCGTGCGCGACGAACTCGAACTGATCACCCTTTATCTCGACATTCTCGAACAGCGTTTTGGCGGCCGCCTGCGTTACACGATCGACGCGCCGCCGGCAGCCGGGGCGTTCCAGCTGCCAGCGCTGAGTATCGCCACCCTCGTCGAAAATGCCGTGCGACATGGCCTGGCGCCCAAGGCCGGCGATGGCGCGGTGCTGGTCAAGGTTAGCGCGGGCGACACGCGCTTGTTGATCGAGGTCAGCGACGATGGCGTCGGCTTGCGCCAGACGTCCGGTAGCGGTCTTGGCCTGGCCACCGTGCGGGCTCGGCTGCGCGGCAAGTTCGGCAACGCGGCCCAGCTCATCGTCGAGCCGGGCCGGGTCGGCGTGCGCGCCGCCATCGCCATCGAACTGGAGGCGGCGCATGCGCGATAAGTCCTTCGTCCGTGCGCTGAGGAGGGCGCTTGTGCGCTTGCGCACCCGTCCAACGCAGACCTTCGGTTTCGCCCTCATCGGAAGCGCGGTGGCGCTGCTGACGGAAGTGCCGGATTGGATCATGTACATCGAACGGCGCGGACTTGACGCATACTTGCGAAACAAGCCGTCCGATATGCTTGCCGCGCTGGTGGGCGGCCTGGTCGTCACCTCCGCCTTGCGCATGTGTACCGAAAATGGCGCCGACTTGATCCGCCGGCCCTGGAAGTTCCTCCTACTGCTGTCGCTTGGCACGGCCAGCGCGAGCATCATCAGCTGGTTTGTCATGATCCACATCTTCAGCAGCAACTTTCAGTCCATTGCGGATGTCCCCTTGCACGATTTTGTCGAGATCTGGTTGCAGGCGCTCTTGTGGGGCGGCCTGGTCGGATGGCTGTTTCTCCTGTCCTTGCAACATGCCGATGCCCAGCAGAGGCTGGGATTGCTGCTGGGACGGCGCGCATTGCTCGCGCGCCAGCTCGCGAAAGCGCGCCTTGGCACCGCGCGCGCGCAGATCGATCCGGCCATGGTGGCCAAGGTGCTGACGGTTGTGCATGCCCGCTATCGGGACGATGCGCCATCGGCGGCGACGCTGCTCGACCACCTGATCAGCTACCTGCGCCTTGCGATGAACCGGGTCCGGGTGGAGCGGCCAACATTGGCGGCCGAGGCCACGCTGATCAAGGGCTTCGTCGCACTGCGCGAAGTTGAACACGGTATTTCCCTCGCGTTCGATGTCACGCACCAGGATCCGCACAATACCGGTGCCGGTGCGCGCAACGGCGGCCAACTTTTCCCAATGGTGCGCGCGCTCGTGGACGAGGGCATCCATACGGGCGCGGCGGTCCTGCAATTGACGATCGCGTGCCTGCCCGGGCGCATCGATTTGCGACTGCGCATTCCGAACGGCGCGATATCGCCGGAGCGCCTGGCGGCCCTGGCGCTGTCGCTCGAAACGCTGATGCCATCGGCCCCGGCACCGATACAACTGATTGATGAACCAGGAGCGAGCACGTATGTGGTCCACGATGTCTTCCGCTGAAACCACCGCCCTCATCGTCGAGGACGAACCGGCCTTGCGCGACGAGTTGCGCGAGATGCTGCAAACGCTGTGGCCGGCGCTCGCCATCGTGGGCGTCGCCGGCGACGGCGTCGACGCCCTGCGCCAGATCGCCCAGCATCGCCCGCAGATCGTCTTTCTGGATATTCAAATACCGGACCCGAACGGCCTCGACGTGGCCCGCGCCATCCGCGACCAATGCCACATCGTGTTTGTGACCGCGTACGATGCCCATGCGATCGAGGCGTTTGAAAACGGCGCGGTCGATTACATCCTCAAACCGATCAATCCCGAGCGCATGGCGCTGACCGTGAAGCGCCTGCGGCAACGCATCAACAATGCGCCGGCGGATTTGTCGCATCTGATCGAACAACTCCGCCCGCAGCAGGCAAAGGTGCCCTTCATGCGCTGGATTACCGCCTCGGTCGGCAATTCGATCCGGCTGCTCACGATCGATGAAGTCGTGTATTTCCAGTCCGACCAGAAATACACGCGCGTGGTGCTGGCCGATTCCGAGGTGCTGATCAAGAAAACCTTAAAGGAACTGATGACCGAACTCGATCCGGAACAGTTTTGGCAGACCCACCGGTCCACGGTCGTCAACGCGCTCGAGATTGCGAGCATCGAGCCGAACATGGGCGGGCAATTGATCGTCAAGCTCAAGAACCGGCGCGAACAACTGCCGGTCGCGGAATCGTTCGTGCGGCGCTTCCGCCAGATGTGAGCCGATTTACTTGGCCGGCGGCTGCGGCGCCACCACCTCGCTGCCCAGTTCGACCGCGAAAGCGGCGGCGAGCCTGGTGAATTTGAGCGCGTGAGCGGCCTGGTTGCCGCTGCTGGCGAAGGTATCCCTGATCGTGTGGATATGCGGGTTGTCCTGCCGCATCGACGATTCGAAGGGCATCGAGGCCGCATAGCCTTGCGCATTCCATGAGGCATGGTCGGAGCAGGCGTAGCCGCACTTGTCGGTGGACACCGTCAGCGCGGGCAGGTAGGCCTGGATCAGGCGCCCGAGGAAGGCGTTTTGCAAGCTGTCGGTGTAGTCGGTGAAGATGGTGATGTCGGCCGTCGAGCCTTTATAGTTGATCATGTCGAGCTGCAGCACGCCAAGCACATTGACGCCCCGCTTTTTGAAATCGCGCGCGATGTCTTGCGAACCACGCAGGCCGACCTCTTCGGCCGCATAACCCATCAGCTTGATGGTGCGGCGCGGCCGGTAGCCGCTGGCGACCATCACCCTGAGCACTTCGGTCAGGCCGGCCACGCCCGAGGCATCGTCGTCGGCGCCGGGCGCCAGGCTGGTCTCGCGGTTGCCGCCGATGTTGATCGAGTCGAGATGGGCGCCAAGCACCAACACTTCGTCGCCGCGCTCGCTGCCCCGGATGGTCGCGATCACCGATTGCTGCTTGTAGCCGTCGTGCGCGAATTGTTCGACCGAGATATCGTCGCGCCCGGCGCCCAGCTCGGCCCAGGTTTTTTTGAGCCAATCCGAGGCGGCGGCGCCATGCGCGCTGCTGTAGTAACGATTGACGAACGCGGACAGGGTGACGATGGTCTGGGCGAGCCGGTCCTCGTGCATCTGCGCCAGCATCGGCGCCACCACCGCCTGGTTGGCGATGAGATAGGCGGGACGCCCGAGCGCGGCGAGCGGCACCGCGTCGGCGCGCGCGAGCGTGCGCAGGCCGTCGGCCTCGCTGGCATGGTGGGCGAAGCCGCCGCAATGCCCGAGCCCGTGGTGCAGGGCCATCGAGAGCAGGGCGACATCGGTGGCGCGCACCTCCAGCAGGTGCACCTGCTCGGTGGCCTGGACGATGCCCGCATCGCCGCTGCGGACCATGGCGCTCGCGCGCACAGTGACCATGCCGGGCGCCACGCTTTTGAGGTAGCGCAAGGCGGTGTCGCTCGCTGTGATCCAACTGTTTTGGGCCGCCGCGGGCCCGGCCGCCAGGAGCATCGCCAGAAAGATTGAACGTATGTGCATGCGGCGGCTCCTTCGAAAGTTGAGGGATGCCTGGCGGGAGTGGGCGAAAACCGCCACCTGCCAAGGCGCGTCCTCTATATAGCGGCGGCGCAACGGCGAGCGCGAGGTTCGCGCGCGCGCAAAGCTTGATGCAAATCAAGCATCGGGCAGAGCCGGATCAGAGCGGGCGGCTGACCTTGACGAGGAGGAAGTTGACGCCATTGTTCGGGCGTTTCAGGCTGCCGTTCGAGAAATGCTGGATTTTGAGGCCGGCCTCCCATTTGTTGCTGAACACATAGCCGAACCCGATCTGCTCGCCGAACTGGAGGCGCGTCGACAGCTTGTTGCCGTCGTTGTCGTAATGGCGCGACAGCAGATAGATGCCGATGCCAGCCTCGGCGTACCAGCCGGTGCCGCCTTTGCCCCGCAGCCGCAGCACCGGTGAAATGCCGATCCCCGTGATGTTTTGCTTCTGGCCGGGCGTGTCGCGGTATTGCGTGGCGCGCCAATAGGCGAGCGAGGTATCCCAGTGGCCGGTGAGCCGCATGCGCTCGAACGTGGCGACGGGGTCGTGCCAGTGCGCCTGCACCGCCACCCGCAGCATGCGGATCTTGGAATTGGTGCCGGCCTCGAGCGAAATATGGTCGAGCTGCGGCGCGGCCATGGCCAGCGCGGGCAGCAGCCCGAGGCCGCCGGCGCCCAAAAAACTGCAAAGCACCCTGCAAAGAAATTTTGAAACGGACATAATCGCCCTCGACCTCAATAAGCAAGTTGCGGCGGTCTCTGCAACCGCGACCCGCCGCGCGCCACGACCACATAAAGGAGCTATCTTGACACTGCCAACCATCGCCTTCCTTGGCATCGGTCTAATGGGCCGCCCTATGGCGACCCGGCTGCTGCAATCGGGCTACCCGCTGCGCGCCTGGAACCGCTCGCCGGGCAAGGCCGACCGCCTCGGCCAGGCCGGCGCGACCGTCCACGCCAGCCTGGCCGAGGCGGTCGGCGGCGCCGCGATCGTCATCTCTATGCTCGAGGCCGGCGCGGCCGTGGAACAGGTGGTCGGCGCCGCCTTGCCAGCGCTGGCGCCGGGTGCGCTGTGGATCGATATGAGTTCGACCGGGCAGGGCGAGGCGCTCGCCTTCGACGCCACCCTGCGCGGGCACGGCCTGCGCTTCATCGACGCGCCCGTCTCGGGCGGCGTGGCCGGGGCCGAAGCGGGCACGCTGGCGATCATGGCCGGCGCCAGCGCCGCCGATTTCACGCAGGCCGAAGCCGTGTTGCGGGTGTTGGGACGGCCCACCCTGGTCGGGCCCGCCGGCAGCGGCCAGGTCGCCAAGCTGTGCAACCAATTGATCGTCGGCGGCACGCTGGCCATCGTCGCCGAAGCCCTGCTGCTGGCGCAGGCGGCCGGCGCCGACCCGGCCGCCGTGCGCGCGGCGATACGGGGCGGATTTGCCGAAAGCAGGATTTTGGAAGTGCATGGACAGCGCATGCTCAAGCGTGATTTCATGCCCGGCGGCCAGGTCAAGAGCCAGCTCAAGGATTTGCAAAACGCTCTCATCGCGGCCGCCGCGGCCGGATTGGTGCTGCCGGTGGCAAATGTGGTGACCGACAACTACCGTTCGATCGAACACAGCCATCCGCGCGCCGACCAGTCGGCCGCGCTGCTCGCGCTCGAACGGATGAACCCGGGCCGCCGCCTCGGCGACGGCCCCGACCGGCTACCCTGAGGGGCCGGCCGGACGTGGGATGGTCGGCCGCGAAAAGCGCTCGACGCAGACTTCACCGCAGCGGCATGCTCATCTGGGCCAATTGGACCCAGTAGCTGGCCCCGATCGGCAGCAAGGTGTCGTTGAAGTCGTAGCTGCCGTTGTGCAGGTTGCAGGGGCCGAGGCCGTGCCCGCCCGAACGGTGGCCGCCTTCGCCATTCCCGATGAACACATAGCAACCGGGCTTGGCTTGCAGCATGTACGCGAAATCCTCGGCGCCCATGGTCGGCTCGGTGTTGGTTTCGACCATGTCGACGCCGGCCACGGCCTTCATCGCCTCGATCGCGAACGCGGTTTCGGTCGCATGGTTGATCAGCGGCGGGTAATTGCGATTGAAGGTGAACTCGACCTCGGCGTTGAAGCCGGCGGCCGTGTGGCGCGCGATCTCGCCCATGCGGCGTTCGATCATGTCGAGCACCTCGAGCGAGAAGGTGCGCACGGTGCCGATCAGGGTGGCCTCGTCGGGGATCACATTGGTCGCGCTGCCCGAATGGATCTGCGTGACCGACAGCACGGCCGACTCGAGCGGACTGGTCTCGCGCGAGATGATGGTCTGCCAGCTCTGCGCCATTTGCACCGCGACCATGACCGGGTCGATGCCCTTGTGCGGCTGGGCCGCGTGCGCGCCCTTGCCCTTGACCACGACGTGGAACTCGTTGCTCGACGCCATCATCGGGCCCGGCCGCACGCCGAAGGTGCCGACCGCCATGCCCGGCCAGTTGTGCATGCCGTACACGGCGTCCATCGGGAATTGCTCGAACAGGCCGTCCGCGATCATGCGGCGCGCGCCGCCGCCGCCCTCTTCGGCCGGCTGGAAGATCACATACACGGTGCCGTCGAACTGGCGGTTGGTGGCCAGGTGGTGCGCCGCGCCGAGCAGCATCGCGGTGTGGCCGTCGTGGCCGCAGGCGTGCATCTTGCCGGGGTGCACGGAGGCGTGCGCGAAGGTGTTGACCTCCTGCATCGGCAGCGCGTCCATGTCAGCGCGCAGGCCGATCGCGCGCTCCGAGCTGCCGTTCTTGATGATGCCGACCACGCCGGTGAGGCCGAGCCCGCGCACGATCGGAATGCCCCATTCGGTCAGGCGCGCCGCGACCACGTCGGCGGTGCGCACCTCCTCGTAGCACAACTCGGGATGCGCGTGCAGGTCGCGCCGGATCTGCTCGAGTTCGGAGCGGAAGGCGATGATGGGTTCAACGAGGTTCATACGATTTCTCCTGGATGCCGGCCGGGCCGGCCCTTAATGGAACTATTGTAGCCTTTGTCACCACACTCGATCCAGTGCCACACGCCCATTGCGGCGCCGCGGCCGTAAATCCCGCGTGCATCGAATGTTCTTCGCTGGAATCGTATAAAGTAGCGGTTTGAATTCAGCCGTTTGGACCATCCGATGACGACCACCCTAGTGACGACCAGTCAAGCGACGACCAGTCAAGCGACGACCAGTCAAGCGACGACCAGTCAAGCGACGCCGAGCCAAGCGACGCCGACCCAGGTGCGGGCCACCTGCCCGCATGACTGCCCCGACACCTGCGCCCTGCTGATCACCGTGCAGGATGGCGTGGCCACCGAGGTCAAGGGTGACCCGGAGCATCCGACCACGGCCGGCGTGCTGTGCACCAAGGTCGCGCGCTACACCGAGCGCACCTACCACCCCGAGCGCCTGCTGCACCCGCTGCGCCGGGTCGGCAAAAAGGGCGAGGGCAGGTTCGAGCGCATCAGCTGGGACCAGGCATTGGACGAGATCGCCACGCGGCTGGGCGCGATCGCCGCGCGCACGCCGCAGGCGGTGCTGCCGTACAGCTATGCCGGCACCATGGGGCTGGTGCAGGGCGACTCGATGTCGATGCGCTTCTTTCACCACATGGGCGCCTCGCTGCTCGACCGCACGATCTGCGCCACGGCCGGCTTCACGGGTTATAAATACACCATCGGCGCGACCATCGGCACCGACCTCGAGCAGTTCCAGAACGCCAAGCTGATCATCATCTGGGGCGGCAACCCGATCGCCTCGAACCTGCATTTCTGGATGCGCGCGCAGGAGGCCAAGCGGCACGGCGCGAGGCTGATCGCGATCGACCCGTACCGCTCGCTCACGGCCGAGAAGTGCCACCAGCACATCGCGCTGCTGCCGGGCACCGACGCCGCGCTGGCGCTGGGCCTGATGCACGTGCTGGTCAACGAGAACCTGACCGACGCCGCCTACATCGCCGAGCACACGCTCGGCTTCGCGCAGCTTGCCGAGCGCGCGGCCGAATGGACGCCCGAGCGCACCGCCGAGACCTGCGGCATCAGCGTCGACGAGGTGGTGGGGCTGGCGCGCGAGTACGGCGCCACGGCGCGCCGCGGCGAGCCGGTCGCGATCCGCGTCAACTACGGCGTGCAGCGCGTGCACGGCGGCGGCATGGCTGTGCGCAACATCAGCTGCCTGCCGGCGCTGGTGGGCGCGTGGCGCCACGCCGCCGGCGGCATCCAGCTGTCGGCCTCGGGCGGCTTCCCGGTCAACCGCGCCGGCCTGCAGCGGCCCGATCTGATCAAGGGCGCGCCGCGCACCATCAATATGAGCACCATCGGCGACGACCTGCTGCGCGATAGCTCGCCCGGCTTCGGTCCCAAAATCGAGGCGCTGGTGATCTACAACAGCAACCCGGTGGCGGTGGCGCCGGAGTCGGGCGTGGTCAAGCGCGGCTTCGAGCGCGAGGATTTGTTCACCGTCGTGCTCGAGCACTTCCAGACCGACACCGCCGACTACGCCGACATCGTGCTGCCGGCCACCACCCAGCTCGAACACGTGGACGCCCACAGCGCCTACGGCCACCTGTACATGATGGCCAACAACGCGGCCATCGCGCCGCTGGGCGAGGCCAAGTCGAACGCCGAGATCTTCCGCCTGCTGGCCGCACGCATGGGCTACGACGACCCGTGCTTCAAGGAGAGCGACGAGCAGTTGGCGGCACAGGCCTTCGACAACAAGCATGTGCGGGCGGTGCACTTCGACTGGGATTCGCTCAAGCGGCGCGGCTGGCAAAAGCTCAACATGCAGGACGCGCCGTTCGCCGAGGGCGGCTTTCCGACGCCGTCGGGCAAATGCGAGTTTTATTCGGCCAGCATGCTGGCCGACGGCCTCGATCCGGTGCCGGCGTATATCGCGCCGCACGAATCGGTGGCGTCCAATCCGGCGTTGGCGGCCAGGTATCCGCTGGCGATGATCTCGCCGCCGGCGCGCAATTTCCTCAATTCGACCTTCGTCAACGTGCAAAGCCTGCGCGCGGGCGAGGGTGAGCCGCACCTCGACATCCATCCCGACGACAGCGCCGCGCGCGGCATCGCCAACGGTGAGATGGTGCGCATATTCAACGACCGCGGCTCGTTCGTGGCGCGCGCGCGCGTGACGCCGAAGGCGCGCGCGGGCTTGGTGGTGGGCTTGTCGGTGTGGTGGAAAAAACTCGCCAGCGACGGCAAGAACGCCAACGAAGTGACCAGCCAGCGCCTGACCGACATGGGCCGCGCGCCGACTTTTTACGACACGCTGGTGCAGGTCGAAAAAGCGGCGGCATAGAACGCGAAACACCTACGTCATCCCCGCGCAGGCGGGGACCCATAGGACCGATGCAGCTCGCCGAGGCATCACCCTTCTCGGTGCGGAAGCGCGAACAACCACTTACGTCATCCCCGCGCAGGCGGGGACCCATAGGGCCGATGCACATCGCCGAGGCATCACCTTTCTCGGCCACGGGCAAGAAGTTTGGCCAACACGGATCAAGGCGGCTATGGGTCCCCGCCTGCGCGGGGAAGACGGTTTTAAGGTCTGCTTCAAAGGCATACTTGACGCAAGAGGCGCAAACCGAAGAGGCGCAAACCGAAGAGGCGCAAACCGTAAAAGCGCAGAAGCGCAGAAGCGCGAACAACCACTTACGTCATCCCCGCGCAGGCGGGGACCCATAGGGCCGATGCACATCGCCGAGGCATCACCCTTCTCGGCCACGGGCAAGAAGTTAGGCAAACACGGATCAAGGCGGCTATGGGTCCCCGCCCGCGCGGGGAAGACGGTTTTAAGGTCTGCTTCAAAGGCATACTTGACGCAAGAGGCGCAAACCGAAGAGGCGCAAACCGTAAAAGCGCAGAAGCGCAGAAGCGCAGAAGCGCGAACAACCACTTACGTCATCCCCGCGCAGGCGGGGACCCATAGGGCCGATGCACATCGCCGAGGCATCACCCTTCTCGGCCACGGGCAAGAAGTTAGGCAAACACGGATCAAGGCGGCTATGGGTCCCCGCCCGCGCGGGGAAGACGGTTTTAAGGTCTGCTTCAAAGGCATACTTGACGCAAGAGGCGCAAACCGAAGAGGCGCAAACCGTAAAAGCGCAGAAGCGCAGAAGCGCAGAAGCGCGAACAACCACTTACGTCATCCCCGCGCAGGCGGGGACCCATAGGGCCGATGCACATCGCCGAGGCATCACCCTTCTCGGCCACGGGCAAGAAGTTAGGCAAACACGGATCAAGGCGGCTATGGGTCCCCGCCCGCGCGGGGAAGACGGTTTTAAGGTCTGCTTCAAAGGCCTACTTCACGCGTCGGCAACTCGTTTTTGAGTTTTGCGACAACCTCCGGCGCGGGGAGGACGTGATTCTCCCGACCCGGGTCCGCCCGGTGGCGATTTGGTCCCCTGCCCGCGCGGGGGGGCGACGTGGAACCAGGTGCTTCGCAGATGAAAATGATGGACCGATTCAAACTAAGTAAAACCAAACGCCGGCTGCTGCTGGCGATCGCGGCGGCGGCCTGCCTGGCCAGCTGCTCCGGCATCAACTACTACGCCCAGGCGGCGCACGGCCAGCTCTCGCTGCTGGCCGACGCCAGGCCGGTCGACGATTGGCTGGCCGACGCCTCCACCGACGCCAAGCTCAGAGAGCGGCTCGCCTCTGCGCGCCAGATCCGCCGCTTCGCGGTCGAGCATCTGGGCCTGCCCGACAACGCCAGCTACCGCAACTACGCCGCCCTCAAGCGCCCCTACGTGCTGTGGAACGTGGTGGCCGCGCCCGAACTGTCGCTGGTGCCGCGCGAGTGGTGCTTCCCGGTGGCCGGCTGCGTCAACTACCGCGGCTACTACGCCAAACAGGGCGCGCTCGACTTCGCCCGCGAACTGCGCGCCGGCGGCGACGACGTGCAGGTCGGCGGCGTGCCCGCCTACTCCACGCTGGGCTGGTTCAACGACCCCTTGATCTCGACCTTCATCCACTACCCCGACGCCGAACTGGCGCGCCTGATCTTCCACGAGCTCTCGCACCAGGTGGTGTACGCGCCCGGCGACTCGCAGTTCAACGAGTCCTTCGCCAGCGCGGTCGAGGAGGCCGGCGTCGAGCGCTGGCTGGCCGCCCACGGCAACGACGCCATGCGCGCCAAATACGCCGCGTTCTCGGTCCGCAAGGCGGACTTCATCGGCCTGCTGCTCAAGATCCGCCGCGCGCTCGAGCAAAACTACGCCTCCGCCGCCCCCGTCGAGCAAAAACGCGCGGCCAAGGCGCGCCTGTTCCAGCAACTGACGAACGAGTATCAGGAGCTCAAAAGGAACTGGGGCGGCTACGCCGGCTACGACCGCTTTTTCGCCGAACCGCTGTCGAACGCCCATCTGGCCTCGGTGGCCACCTACAACGACTTCGTGCCGGCCTTCCGCGCGCTGCGCGCGCGCGAGGGGGGCTTCCCGGGGCTGTACGCGGCCGTGCGCGAGCTCGCCGGCCTGAGCCAGGAGGAGCGCCACCGCCGCCTGCACCAAATCGGGGGCACCACCGCGCCGCCGAAAGCGCGTGCTGCGCCGCAGCAATGAGGCTTTCTGTAGAGGGCTTGCTCAAATTGCAGCAAAAGCGCTTGCATCCAGACGCGTCGCCCGATAGCATCAAGGTTAGAAGTAACAAAGCGCCTGCTTTTCTGGCGCTTATGCTGCTCAACTGGCGCGAAGCGCCGGACCTATAACGATAACTATCAGAGACAGAGGCAGACATGGATAAATTTTGGCTGAAATCGTATCCGAGCGGCGTTCCAGCGGAGATCAACCCGGACCAGTACAAATCGCTGGTGCAACTGCTTGAGGAGTCGTTCAAGAAATTCGCATCCCGCAATGCCTATGTCTGCATGGACAAGTACCTGACCTACGCCGAGGTCGACATGTACTCGCAGCGCATGGCCGCCTGGCTGCAAAGCCGCGGCCTGCAAAAAGGCGCGCGCGTGGCCATCATGATGCCCAACGTGCTCCAGTATCCGATCGCGATCGCCGCGATCCTGCGCGCCGGCTACACCGTGGTCAACGTCAATCCCCTCTACACGCCGCGCGAACTCGAGCACCAGCTCATCGATTCGGGCAGCGAGGCCATCATCGTCCTCGAGAACTTCGCCACCACGCTCGAGCAGGTCCTGGCGAAAACCCCGATCAAACACGTCGTCGTCGCCAACATGGGCGAAATGCTCGGCTTCCCGAAAAGCTTGATCGTCAATTTCGTGGTCCGCAACGTCAAGAAGCTGGTGCCCGCGTTCTCGCTGCCGAACGCGGTGCGCTTCATGGACGTACTCGCGCAGGGCTCGAAGATGACCTTCAAGCCGGTGCCGGCCACCCCGACCGACGTCGCATTTTTGCAATACACGGGCGGCACCACTGGCGTCTCGAAGGGCGCCACGCTGACACACCGCAACATCATCGCCAACGTGCTGCAAAGCGAGGCCTGGTCGCAGCCGGCGCTGGCCAAGGCGCCCGTGGTCGAGCAGGTCACGATCGTGTGCGCGCTGCCGCTGTACCATATCTTCGCGCTGACCGCGTGCGCGATGTGGGGCACCCGCGTGGGCGCGCTCAACATCCTGATCCCGAACCCGCGCGACATCGGCGGCTTCATCAAAGAGCTGTGCAAGTACAAGATCAACATGCTGCCGGCCGTCAACACGCTCTACAACGCGCTGCTCAACCACCCCGACATCGGCAAGGTCGACTTCTCGGCGCTCAAGATCTCCAACGGCGGCGGCATGGCGGTGCAGCAGAGCGTCAACGACAAATGGAAGAAGGCGACCGGCACCTGCATCATCGAAGGTTACGGCCTGTCCGAAACCTCGCCGGTGGCCACCTGCAACCGCGCCGACCTGACCGAGTTCTCTGGCACCATCGGCCTGCCGGTGCCGTCGACCGACATCGCGATCCTCGACGACGATGGCATCCCGGTGGCGCTCGGCGAGCGCGGCGAGATCGCCATCCGCGGCCCGCAGGTCATGGCCGGCTACTGGAACCGCCCCGACGAGACGGCGCGCGTGATGACGCCGGACGGCTTCTTCAAGTCGGGCGACGTCGGCATCATGGATGCGAACGGCTACGTCCGGATCGTCGACCGCAAGAAGGACATGATCCTGGTGTCGGGCTTTAACGTCTATCCGACCGAAATCGAAGAAGTCGTCTCGGGCATCCCGGGCGTGCTCGAATGCGCCTGCATCGGCGTGCCCGACGAGCATTCCGGCGAGGCCGTCAAGGTGTTCATCGTGCGCAAGGACCCGAACCTGACGACCGAGAAGGTCATGGAGCACTGCAAAGAACAGTTGACCGGCTACAAAAAGCCGAAGTACATCGAGTTCCGCGACGAGCTGCCCAAGACCCCGGTCGGCAAGATCCTGCGGCGCGTCCTGCGCGACGAGAAGAAGGCCGCATAAGCATCGCAGCAAAAAAACCGCCCGGGCATCGGGCGGTTTTTTTTGCCCACCGCATTTATAACTACATGAACGAGGCATAGATGGACAAGTTTTGGCTCAAGTCGTACCAGGAGGGCGTGCCGGCGGAGATCGACTACACGCAGTACCGCTCGCTGACCCACCTGCTCGAGGAGGCGTTCGTCAAGTACGCCGACCGCAAGGCCTACGTCTGTATGGACAAGTCGCTGACGTACCGCGAAGTCGACCAGCTTTCGCAGAACATGGGCGCGTGGCTGCAGTCGCGCGGCATGCAGCCGGGCGCGCGCGTGGCCATCATGATGCCCAACGTGCTGCAGTACCCGATCGCGCTGGCCGCCGTGCTGCGCGCCGGCTATGTGATCGTCAACATCAACCCGCTCTACACCCCGCGCGAACTGCAGCACCAGCTGATCGACTCGGGCGCCGAGGCGATCATCGTGCTCGAGAATTTTGCCACCACGCTCGAGCAGGTGCTGCCCAAGACCCAGGTCAAGCACATCGTCACGGCGACCATCGGCGACATGCTCGGCTTGAAAGGCACGCTCGTCAACTTCGTGCTGCGCAACGTCAAGAAGATGGTGCCGGCGTTCTCGCTGCCGACCGCGATCGGCTTCAATAAGATGCTCGCCGACGGCGCTGGCATGAAGCTCAAACCGGTCACGCTCGGGCACGACGACATCGCCTTTTTACAATACACGGGCGGCACCACGGGCGTGTCCAAGGGCGCCGTGCTGCTGCACCGCAACGTGATCGCCAACGTGCTGCAGAACGAGGCCTGGCTGCAGCCGACCCTCAACACCCTGCCGCGCGACATGCAGCTGCAGTTCGTCTGCGCGCTGCCGCTTTACCATATCTACGCGCTCACGGTGTGCGCGCTGATGGCCACGCGGCTTGGCGGCATGAACGTGCTGATCCCGAACCCGCGCGACATGCCCGGTTTCGTCAAGGAGCTGCGCAAGTACAAGATCAACGTGTTCCCTGCCGTGAACACGCTCTACAACGGCCTGCTCAACAACCCCGATTTCGCCTCGCTCGACTTCTCGAGCTTCCGCGTGTGCAACGGCGGCGGCATGGCCGTGCAGCAGTCGGTGGCCGACCGCTGGCTCAAGCTGACCGGCTGCCCGATCGTCGAAGGCTACGGCCTGTCCGAGACCTCGCCGGTGGCCACCGCCAACCGCTGCGACATCAAGAGCTTCACCGGCACCATCGGCTATCCGTACCCGTCGACCGAGATCCTGATCCTCGACGACGACGGCGTGCCGGTCGCGCTCGGCGAGCGCGGCGAGATCGCCATCCGCGGGCCGCAGGTCATGAAGGGCTACTGGAAGCGCGACGACGAGACCGCCAAGTCGATGACGGCCGACGGCTTCTTCAAGACCGGCGACGTGGGCATCATGGACGAGACCGGCAACACGCGCATCGTCGACCGCAAGAAGGACATGATCCTGGTGTCGGGCTTTAACGTCTACCCGACCGAGGTCGAGGAGGTCGTATCGGGCCATCCGGGCGTGTTCGAATGCGCCTGCATCGGCGTGCCGGACAAAAATTCGGGCGAGGCGGTCAAGCTGTTCGTGGTGCGCAAGGACCCGAACCTGACCACCGAGGACCTGATGGCCTACTGCGTGAAGGAGCTGACGGCCTACAAGAAGCCCAAGCACATCGAGTTCCGCGACGAACTGCCGAAGACCCCGGTCGGCAAGATCCTGCGGCGCGAACTGCGCGACACCAAGCAGGCGGCGTAACAAAAAAAGGACCTTCGGGTCCTTTTTTTACAGCCGCTCGATCTTGGGATCGCCGTCGGCGAGCGCGAAGCTGGCCAGCGTGGCCAGCGTCGACTTCTGGTCGCGCACGTCGGCCAGCCCCAGGAAATGGGTGGTCGTGCGTGCGGGCGATATCTCCATGAGCATGAAGCCGCGCTTGTCGCTGCGCCCGTACTTGGTGTGCGGGTTCATGTCGAGGTACTGCAGGGTGCGCGCCTGCGGGCGCGAGCTCGAGGTGATCGAGGTGCCGCAGAATTCGGCCGCCACGACCGGGTTGCGCGTCGACGCCGGGCGGTTGAAATCGGTGCGCAGTTCGCTCGCGTAGAAGGTGTGCACGTCGCCGGCCAGCACCACCGGATTGGCCGCGCCGCTATGCCGCAACGCCTCGAACAGGCGCGCGCGCGCCATCGGATAGCCGTCCCAGCCGTCGGTCCAGAAGCGCCCGCCGTCGGGCCGCACGATCGGGGTCTGGCTCGACTGCGCCATAGGGGTTTGCTGCGCGATGATGTTCCAACGCGCCTTTGATGCGCGCAGGCCGGCGGCGAGCCAGTCCTCCTGCGCTTGCCCCAGCATGCTGCGCGACGGGTCGAGCAGGCCGGGGCAGCGGCGCGGCCCGGTCGAGGTCGAGCCGCCGCGCCCGGGTGGCTGGCAGGCCTGGGCGCTGCGGTACTGGCGCGTGTCGAGCAGGTGGAAGCGCGCCAGCCGGCCCCACGCGTGGTGCCCGATTGTTCGCAGGTCGGCGAAGCGCATGCCGGCCGGCGCCGCCACGCGCAGCGGCATATGCTCGTAGAAGGCCTGGTAGGCGTTGGCGCGGCGCTGCAAAAAATCCGGCGCGAGCCGTTCGTCGCGGCCTGCGGCGTAGTCGTTGGCCACCTCGTGGTCGTCCCAGGCCACGATCCACGGCGCGGCGTGGTGCGCCGTTTGCAGGTCGGGGTCGCTCTTGTACTGGGCGTAGCGGGCGCGGTACTGCGTCAGTGTGAAGCTTTCGTCGCTGCGCACCGCGCGCGGCGGGTGGGTGCGCCGCAGCGGGCCCCATTCGTAGATGTAGTCGCCGAGGAAGGCGACCAGGTCGGGCGCGGCGGCGGCGATGTGGCGGTGCGCCGCGTAGCTGCCAAACTCCCAATGCTGGCACGAGGCCACGGCCAGCTTGAGCATGGCGGGCATGGCGTCGGGCGCGGGCGCGGTGCGGGTGCGCCCGACCGGGCTGACGGCGGCACCGAGCATGAAGCGGTACCAGTACCAGCGTCCCGGCGCCAGCCCGCGCACGTCGACGTGCACGCTGTGCGCGAGCGCCGGCTCGGCGCGTGCGCTGCCGCGCGCGGCGATGCGGCCGAAGGCGGCGTCCTCGGCCACCTCCCAGCGCACCGGGTAGGCCACGGCCGGCGCCGGCGCCGGATCGAACGGGTCGGCCAGGATGCGGGTCCAGAGGATGACCGAGTCGGGCAGCGGCGAACCGGAGGCCACGCCCAGGCTGAACGGATAGGCGCTGCCGGCGGCGCGCACCAGCGCGGGGCCGCCGGCAAGGGCGCCGGCGCCGGCCAGGCCGGCCAGGATGAGTCGGCGCGTGGGGTCCATGGCCGCGGAGAGGTTAGAAGGAGGTGGGCGCGTCAGCCGCCGATCAGGGTTTCGATCGGTGGCAGCTGGCGCGGCTTGCGGTCGCTGCCGGTGGCGACGTAGGTCAGGGTGGCCTCGGTCACCTTGACGGTGTCGGCCTGCAGGCGGTTGCGCTCGGCGTAGACCTCGACATACACGGTGATCGAGGTGTTGCCGACCTTGACGATGTCGGCGTAGAACGTGAGCAAGTCGCCGACGAAGACCGGGTTTTTGAACAGGAAGGAATTGACGGCGATGGTCGCGACGCGGCCGTTGGCGCGCCGGGTCGCCGGGAGCGAGCCGGCGATGTCCACCTGGGCCATGATCCAGCCGCCAAAGACGTCGCCGTAGACATTGGCGTCGGACGGCGCGGGCATCACGCGCAGTTGCGGCATTTTACCGGCGGGCAGTCCGCCGGTGGCGGCGCTGGAGGCAACGCTGGTGGCAGCGACGGAGGCGGCGTTTTGGGGCAGGGTCATCTTGAATTCTCATGAAAGGCTACAATCGGTCAGATTGAACCATAAATCCCAAACATCTGCCCATGCGTAACCACTCCCGAAGCACCGAGCCCGCCCCGAAGACCGATCCGAAGGCCGTCACGCGGACCGACTGGGCCACGATCAAGACCCTGATCCCGTATCTGTGGGTCTACAAATGGCGCGTGCTGGCCGCGATGGCATGCCTGATCGCGGCCAAGCTGGCCAACGTCGGCGTCCCGCTCGTGCTCAAGCAACTGATCGACCAGCTCAGCATCAAGGCCAGCGACCCTTACGCGCTGCTGGTGCTGCCGCTCGGCGCGCTGGTCGCGTATGGCCTGCTGCGCCTGTCGACCAGCGTGTTCACCGAGCTGCGCGAATTCCTGTTCTCGCGCGTGACGCAGCGCGCGGTGCGCACCATCGCGCTGAGGGTGTTCCGCCACATGCACGCGCTGTCGCTGCGCTTCCACCTGAACCGCCAGACCGGCGGCATGACGCGCGACATCGAACGCGGCACGCGCGGCGTCAGTTCGCTGATCTCGATGTCGCTGTTTAACATTTTGCCGACGCTGGTCGAGATCACGCTGGTGCTGACCTACCTCGTGCTCAAGTACGACATCTGGTTCAGCGTGATCACGGCGGTGGCGCTGGTGAGCTACATCACGTTCACGGTGATCGTCACCGACTGGCGCACCCACTTCCGGCGCACCATGAACGACTTCGACTCCAAGGCGAGCACCAAGGCGATCGACTCGCTGATCAACTACGAGACGGTCAAGTACTTCGGCAACGAGGACTACGAGGCCAAGCGCTACGACGCCGGCCTGATGAGCTACGAGACGGCGGCGGTCAAGTCGCAAAGCTCGCTGGCGCTGCTCAACACGGGGCAGTCGGTGATCATCGCCACCGCCGTCACGCTCATTTTGTGGCGCGCGACCGAGGGCGTGATCGCCGGCACCATGACGCTCGGCGACCTTGTGCTGGTCAACGCCTTCATGATCCAGCTGTACATTCCGCTCAATTTTTTGGGCGTGATCTACCGCGAGATCAAACAGAACCTGGCCGACATGGAGCGCTTGTTCTCGCTGCTCGACCAGAACCGCGAGATCGCCGACGCCGACGGCGCCCGCCCGCTCGAGCCCAAGGGCGCGCGGGTGGTGTTCTCGCACGTCGAATTCAGCTACGAGGCCAAGCGCCAGATCCTGTTCGACGTCGACTTCGCGATCGAGGCCGGCACCACCACCGCCGTGGTCGGCCACAGCGGCTCGGGCAAGTCGACCCTGTCGCGCCTGCTGTTCCGCTTCTACGAAGTCAACGCCGGCGCCATCACCATCGACGGCCAGGACCTGCGCGAGGTGACCCAGGGGTCCTTGCGCGCGGCGATCGGGATCGTGCCGCAAGACACGGTGCTGTTCAACGACACGATCGAATACAACATCGCCTACGGCAAGCCCGGCTCGAGCAAGGAAGTCATCGTGGCGGCGGCGCGCGCGGCCTCGATCCACGACTTCATCGAGAGCCTGCCGGACGGCTACGCGACCATGGTCGGCGAACGCGGCCTGAAGTTGTCGGGCGGCGAAAAGCAGCGCGTGGCGATCGCGCGCACGCTGCTCAAGGATCCGGCGATCCTGATCTTCGACGAGGCGACCTCGGCGCTCGACTCCAAGGCCGAGCAGGCGATCCAGGCGCAGCTCAAGGACATCGCCAAGGACCGCACCACGCTCGTCATCGCGCACCGGCTGTCGACGGTGGCCGACGCCCAGCAGATCCTGGTACTCGACCACGGCCGCATCGTCGAGCGCGGCACGCACCAGTCGCTGCTGGCGCTCGACGGCTTGTACAAGCAGATGTGGGAGCGCCAGCTGGCGCGCCAGGACGAACAACTGGCATCGCCGGCCCTGGAGCTCGAATAGGGCCGAAAGATCTTCACCGAAAAATACCCAACATCATTCGCCGAATCCCCATCGTCATCCCCGAATACCCTACGTCATCCCCGCGAAGGCGGGGACCCATATTGAGTTTGCTTCCAGGCGGCGTCCCAAACTCCAGGCCAGGGGCTGCATGGCTGGATTTTCCAGAAACGCGTGAATGCGCGCGCCGCGGTTTCCGAAACGTCGCCACAACCATCGCCAGCGCCCTACATCTGGCGGAACAGGTGCAGGTAGGCGCGGCTCGCCTTGAGCACGTCGTTGCGGCCCTTGAGGTGGATGTCGGCGGTTTCGTTCAGGCCGCGCTTGACGTGGCTGATCGCGCACATGTTGACCACCACCGAGCGGTGCACCTGCGCGAACTGCGCCCCGTCTAGCTGGCCCAGCAGATCCCTTATCGGCGTGCGGATCAGCGCCTCGACCGGCTCGTCCTTGTCGTCGCGCCAGGCCACCAGGGTGTAGCCCTCGTCCGAGCGCAAAAAGTCGATGCGCTCGACCGGTATCAGGTGCAGCGTCTGGCCGACGCTGGCGCGGATCCAGCGCAGCGGCGCGGGCGCCGCGTGCTGGCGCAGGCTGGCGGCAAACTGATCGAGCATCGCCCCGGTGTCCATTGCCGGCTCGGCCGCCTGCAAGCGCTGCTTGAGGCGCGCCACGGTGTCGGCGAGGCGGGCCGGGTCGACCGGCTTGACCAGGTAGTCGAGCGCGCCCTGCGCGAACGCCTGCACGGCGTACTGGTCGTACGCGGTGACGAACACCAGGTGCGCGCGGCGCCCGATCTGGTGCGCCGCCTCCACCCCCGACACGCCCGGCATGTGCACGTCCAGAAAACAGATGTCGGGCCGGTGCCGCTCGAATTGCTCGATGGCCTCGCGCCCGTTGCGCGCCGTCGCCACCACCTCGAGCTCGGGCCAGGTATGGGCCAGCATGCGCGCCACGACCTCGCGCAGCAGCGGTTCGTCGTCGGCGATCAGGGCTGTCGGTCGCTGCCTCATTTGATGATCCTTTCGGCCGGGAAATCGAGTTCGACGCAGATGCCGTGCGGCTCGAGCGAGCTCAGGCGCAATTGCGCATTGCCGCTGAAAGCCTGTTGCAGCCGCTCGCGCAGGTTTGCCAGTCCGGTGCCCAGGCCATTGCCGGCCGCCTGCAGACCGACCCCGGTATCGCACACGCGCACCTGGCAGCGCTGGTTCAACAGCCGCACGTCGATCTCGATGCGCCCGCCTTCCTCGCTTGGGTCGATGCCGTGGCGCACCGCGTTCTCGACCAGCGTGAGCAGGGTCAGCGGCGGGCAGCGCAAGTCTAGCGCGGCGTCCTCGGCGTCGACCGCGTACTGCAGGCGGTCGGGCATGCGCATGTGCATGAGGTCGAGGTAGGCGCGCACCAGTTGCAACTCCTCGCCCAGCGTGGTCAGCGGCTCGTTCAGGCGCGGCACGGCCGCGCGCAGGTAGGCGACCAGGGCGCGCAGCACGGCCGAGGCCTGGGGCGAGCCGGCGTCGACCAGCGCCTGCACATTGGCCAGCGTGTTGAACAGAAAATGCGGCTGGACCTGCGACTGGAGCAGGCGCATGCGCGCGTCGAGCGCGCGCCGTTCGAGCTCGCTACGTTCGAGTTCGAACGCGAGCGCCTGGCCGCGGGCGAAGGCTTCGCGCTGGCGCAGCATCGCCGTCAGTGCGATCCAGGGGCCGAACAGCATGCCCGTGACCGACAGCATGACGAAGCCGGTGCGCTTCATATCGTGCAGCAGGAAGGCGAAACTATTCCCGGTCGTGATGAAGTAGGCCAGCAGCGCGGCCAGCGGCATCGCCACGACGACGGCCACCAGCTGCAGGACCCAGCGCGCGATCCATCCGGGCAGTCGCGCAGGCCACTGCTCGAACAGGCCGAACCCGAGCAGCGCGACGAAGCCGACCAGCAAGGCGCGCCCGACGACCAGGCTGGTGGGGGACTGCGAGGCAACGCTGTTGAGCAGGCCGATGAGGGTGGCGAAGACCAGCGTGGCGAGCAGGCGCCGCCAGCCGAGGGCGAGCGCGATGCCTTGTGTTTTGGAGGGGGAGGGCGCGATGAGCATGGTGGTGCGGTTATCCGGTGGGTCGACTGTTAGTCAAACAGTACCGGGGACTGCGGCCGGCGGCAAGCATGTTGCGATGGGTTGCGGTTTGCGGCCGTCGAGCGACGCTTGGTGGGCCCGTATGAAGAAGTTGCCAAACGGATAGATTTATAGTAAAGATACTTTTCCGGTTTTAACAATGACTTAAAAGTAGAGGGGGGTCAAATGGCTCCATTTAAAGATGGGTTTGTCGCACTGGCAACTGACCACAACGCCGCACTCCCTTTGAGGATCAATAACGCCGACCTGTCACTACTGCACAGTTTTTTTGATCCTTTGTTCACGCGCCTGGAATACATGGACAAGGGACGCTTCCGCGACGAACGGGCGCAACGGCGCGCGGCGTAATGCCTGCAATTGCTGGCGACCGGTCATTGGCAGACGCCGGAGCACTACCTGATGTTCAATAAATTGCTGTGCGGCCTGCCATTGCAGGAGCCGTTGGAGCTCGACGTGGCACTGACGGAACACGAGATCGGCATGTGCGAGAGCCTGCTGCACGCGGTCGTGAAGCAATGGAGTGGTATCGGTGAGCCCAGCCTGGAGGGGTTTCGTGGTAGCTGGCTGGTCAGGGACGGCAGCCTCAGTGAGCACAGCGGGCATTGGCAACTGACGGTGGAAAAACGGGCATACGACATTTTGCTCCAGCGCTCGCCGTTTTCGTTTTCGATGCTGCGCTTGCCGTGGATGGAAAAAGCGATACACGTTGCTTGGCTGGCATGACGGCAGCGCTTGCAGTTTGGTGAATTGGTAACGCGCGCAGGGCGACCAGATCAGCGCGCGCGGCAAGCTCGCCGCAAGCGGTGCCCTGCGGCGGCAGCCTAAAGTGGACGATCTTCAGATCCCCATGCCGGCGCCGGCGGCCAGTTCCGGCGCAGCCTCCACGTCTGCCGCGACCACGCGGTTGCGGCCTTCCGCCTTGGCCCGGTACAGGGCGAGGTCGGCGCAACCGATCAGTTCGTCGGGACTGCGTCCATCGCCAGGAAAGCAGGCTATGCCGATAGACAGCGTCGCGTTGATGTTTGCGGCGCCAAACCGCACGGTTTTCCCGGCAAACTCGGCGCGCAATTGCTCGCCGCGCAGCAAGGCATTGGCGACCGACATATTCGGCAGCAGCAGCAGGAATTCTTCCCCGCCATAGCGGCAAGCCACGTCCGATGAACGAATGCTTGCCATCAGCAATGCCGCCAGTTCCTTCAGGACCGCATCGCCGCCCTGGTGCCCGTACGTGTCGTTAACCTTCTTGAAATAGTCGATGTCCAACATCATCAGGCACAGGGGAATTTGGTCGCGTTCGCAGCGCGCCAACTCGTGCGGGACGATCGTGTCGAGATAGCGGCGGTTGAACAAACCGGTCATCGGGTCGTGCAGGGCTTGCTCCTTGAGCTGGTCCTGCAGTGCCTTGATTTCCGCGAGTTGCTGTTGCAGCATCTCGTTGTTTGCAATTAAGGCCTGCTCGCCCAGACGCAGGCTCTCGCGCGTCGTGCGCAGTTGCAGATTGCGCGCATTGGACGCGTTACCTATCGCGATCAGGTATGCCGACAGGCTCAACATCAGCAGCAGCGTGGCAGGCCAGCCCGTGTCGGGCGTGAACCGGAAACCGCCGATCGAGACCGAAAGCAGCATGCCGCAGAGCAAGGCGAGCGAGCCGTCGCGCATGCCCAGCCAGCCCCGGTTGATCGTGATATTGAGTGAAGTGGCGAGAAACAGAACGAAGCTTGGCCACAGGGCAAATCCGAGCCCGACTATCCACGCACCGATCAGCATGGAATCGAGCAGCAGGTTATTCAGCTCGGCTTTTTGGGAATCCCTGGCGCGGCAGGCAATGATATACAACAGGTGTGGGTACACCACGAACTGCAGGAAAAGGAGTGTCCAGAAAGCGGCGCCGGCGCCCTTGCCATAGCGGTCAAGGGCCATGCTCAGAAAGACCATTAAAAAGGACAGGGTGCGCAGGTGATAGTTGGTCTGCACGATCCAATGGGGACGTAAGGCTTTGCCGGCAAGGGGAAATAAGCTACGCATGAAATCAGTCTAGCATGCGCCTATCCAAATAATGATTTCGTTCATGCAAGTACCTAACTTGCGGAATGAATCTATCCCCGCGCACCCCAAAATGGGCTGCGGCGATCTTGAACATCGCCCATGCGCGGTTCGATCAAAACCGGCGAACACGCGCCGATCTTCTGCTTTGAAACTGACGGTTCGAGCGCTCGCCACGCTTCCAAAACTGATGGCGAGCACAATGCAGTGATGTTGTGACGGCGGTTACCCGATGACGGCAAGATGGAATTTGCCGGCGCGCGAAGCGGGGCCGTCAAGGACGGCGATACAGTCGTCGAGTTCGTCCAGCAAGTCTGCGTTCTGGCCAGCGTCCAGCCCCGCCAGACCCTCGGTGGCGACATGGCCGCGCATCGCTTTCATCGACACCAGACCTTCGGCCGCGTCGAACCATGCCATGTCGTCGATGCCATAGCCAAGGCCGGTTTCAGGATCGGCTGCCGCTTCGGATTCGCCGTCGCCTTCCTCGTCATCCTCGTCATCCTCGTCATCGAAGTCGTCCATGTTGAATTCCAAGTCGGTGAAATCCTTGAATTCGTTGAGCTTGCGCACGCCCGCAAGCTCGCAGACGGCATCGAGCGCGTCGGAATGGCGGTTCATCAGGGAGTGATCGTCACTATCTTTAGAGTAATTGCGCTCTTCCAGGGTGTGAATCCAGAGTGTCATGCCCATGCGGCCTTGCTCCTGAAATCGTTTTTATAACTTTAACGTGCACGCCGATGTCGGAAACAGTTTGGAAGCGGCACTCTATCGAATTTTTCATAGAATCGAGCTAAGGATGACGCTGACCGTCGGGTCAACATGGTGCCGCCGGTCCGGCCCGACGATCAGATTTTGCGCATTGAGGTCCTACTTTCTGTCTATTAAATGGGGCCTGCTAAAATTGCATATGAAGATGCCCGTAACGAGATTTTTAAGACCGCCCAAGGGCTGGACTCTCAGCCGTCAAGGCGCTTCAGATACAGCTTGTACGCCACGCCATGAATGTCGGGCACGGCTGACGACCAGGTAAATCCCATGCGCTCATACATCGGCAGCGCCACCGTCATGAGCTCACTCGTGTGCAGGGCAAAGACCTCGGCGCCGTCGCGCCGGGCGCGCTCGAGGCACGCCAGCGCCAAGGCCCGGCCCACCCCCAAGCCCCTCGCCCGCGGCGCGACCTCGAGCATCAGCATGATCGGCCACTCTGGCAAAAAGATGGCGCTCTTTGGCTTGCCCGGCCCGATATAGGCGACCGCGCCCACAATGTCGGCGCCCGCCCGCGCGACGATGATCTCGCCGCCGGCCGCCAGCGCCGCCATATCGGCGATGCGCTCCCTGAAAATCGGCCAATCGGTGTAGGCATGCTGGTACTGCGTGAACGCGGCGACGGCCAGGGCGTTCACCGCGCTGGCGTCTTGCGCAGCGAAATCGCGCAGCGCGAACGAAGGCGCGCCGCTCATGCCGAGGCCCCCTTCGCACCGAGTTCCTGCGCGCGGCCCGGCGGCAGCGCATGGAGCACGGCCATGCCCGCGCTGAACGATGGCAGCAGCGCGCCGTAGGTCCCGCGCGAGCGGCTGTCCATGCTGCCGAAATGCGCGTGCTCGACGCCATGGACCAGCTTGATATTTCCCGCCATCGCCTGCAGCAGTTTGTTGACCAGCGAGGCGCGCTCGAGCACGAGCGGCTCGCGCGACGCCAGCGTGCCGACGGTCAGCACGGCGAGATTGCACACCAGATCCTGCACCATCGAGCCGTTGTGCCCGGCGATGGTCGCGACGGCGCCGAGCAGCTCGCCGGTGTGGTTCGGGTTGTCGCCCTCGACCAGCGCAAAAACAAACTCGACCGGCCCTTGCGCCAGGAGGTTGAGTTCGAGCGAACCAAGCGTCGAGAGCGTCTCTTGCGCATCGGGCGCGAACAGATTGGCGAGCCACTTGCGCATGGGACGGCCCGCTTAGGGCTTTTTGTAGACCACGCCGTCCTTCATCACGAACTTGACCTGTTGCAGCACCGAGATGTCGGCCAGCGGGTCGCCGCTGACGGCGACGAGGTCGGCGGCAAAGCCCGCCTCGAGCGAGCCGAGCCGGTTGGATTGGTCGAGCAGGGTGGCCGCGTGCAGCGTTGCCGCGCGGATCGCCTCGAGCGCCGGCATGCCCGCCTCGACCATGTACCCGAACTCCTTGGCGTTGTCGCCGTGTGGGAACACGCCTGCATCGGTGCCGAACGCGATCTTGACGCCGGCCTTGTAGGCGCGCGCGAAGGTGGCCGCCAGCTGCGGTCCGATCGCGCTCGCTTTTGGGCGCACCAGCGGCGAGTAGTAATCGGCCTGCTTGGCCATCTCGGCCACATAGCGTCCGGCCGACAGGGTCGGCACGTACCAGGCGCCGGTTTTCTTGAACAGGGCGATGACCTCGTCGTCCATGTAGGTGCCGTGCTCGACCGATTCGATGCCGGCGCGCAGCGCGCGCTTCATGCCCTCGGGGCCGTGCGCGTGCGCGGCCACCCGGAAGCCATAGTCCTTGGCCGTCTTGATGATGGCGCTTAGCTCGTCGTCGGTGAATTGCGCGTTCATGCCGTTGCGCGCCTGGCTGAGCACGCCGCCGGTGGCGGTCACCTTGATCAGGTCGGCGCCCTCCTTGTAGCGCTCGCGCACGGCCTGGCGCGCCTGTTCGGGGCTGTTGACCACGCCGTCGGCGGGGCCGGGCACGCCAATCGCGGCGCCGAAACGCTGCGACAGCTGGTTGGTCGGGTCGGCGTGGCCGCCCGTGGTCGCGATCGATTTGCCGGCGGTGAACATGCGCGGACCGCGGACGGCGCCGGCGGCGATCGCGTTCTTGAGCGCGACGGCGATGCCGCCCTCGGCGCCCAGGTCGCGCACCGTGGTGAAGCCCGCCATCAGCGTGCGTTCGGCAAGCGGGACCGCGCGCAGGGCCTGGTCGGCCGGATTGCGGGTCAGGGCGTCGCGCATCGCGTCGACTTGTTTCTGCGTCTCCATGCTCATATGCACGTGCATGTCGATCAGGCCGGGCAGGCAGGAGTGGGCGCCCAGGTCGATCTGGCCCTTGGTGTTGCCGGTCGGCGCGACCGACTTGATGATGTTGTTTTCGACCACCACGGTGACCCGTTCGCGCCAGGCGCCGGTCTTGACGTCGAGCAGGCGCCCGCAGTCGACCGTGACCGCGCCCGCGGCGGCGCTTTGCAACACCAGCATGAGTCCGAGTGCGGGGATTTTTTTCATGTTCAGCTCCAGAGTGGGACCTCGAAGATACACCAGTGAATAAAAAAAGCTTTCCGAATGGGAAAGCTTTTTAAAGTACGTTGCGGCTACGGCAGCGGCGCCGTCGCCAGCTCCTTATTGGCGGGCAGCGGCTCGGTCAGCTCGCCCTCCCACTTGGCCACGACGGCGGTGGCGATGCCGTTGCCGATCACGTTCGTGGCCGAGCGCGCCATGTCGAGGAAGTGGTCGATCGCGAACAGCATCACAAGGCCGGCCTCGGGGATGCCGAACTGGCTCAGCGTGGCGGCGATGACCACCAGCGAGGCGCGCGGCACGCCGGCCATGCCCTTGGAGGTGAGCATGAGCACCATCATCATCGTGATCTGGGTGCCGAGCGACATCTCGATGCCGTAGGCCTGGGCGATGAACACCACCGCGAAGGTGCAGTACATCATCGAGCCGTCGAGGTTGAACGAGTAGCCGATCGGCAGCACGAAGGCGGCGATCCGGTTGCGCACGCCGAAGCGCTCGAGGCCCTCGAGCGTTTTCGGAAAGGCCGCCTCGGACGAGGCGGTCGAGAACGCGAGCAGGGTCGGCTCGCGCAGTTCGGTCAGCAGGCGGAACACACGCGGCCCCAGAAACACGAAGCCGAGCACCGTGAGCACGATCCACAGCAGCACGATGGCTATGTAAAACTGTCCCATGAACACGCCGTAGCTGCCGAGCACCACCAGGCCCTTCGAGGCGATGATCCCCGAGACGGCCGCGAACACGGCCACCGGCGCCACGTTCATCACATAGCCGGTCACCTTGAGCATGACGTGGGCGACGCCGTCGATCGCGTCGATCAGCGGATTGGCGCGCTCGCCGACGGCGGCGGCGGCCACGCCGAAGAACAGCGAGAAGATCACGATCTGCAAGATCTCGTTCCTGGCCATGCCGTCGACGATCGACGACGGCACCAGGTGGGTGATGAATTCCTTGAGCGTGAGGCTGGTGGTGGCGAGGTCGGTGGCGGTGCCGATCGGCGGCGCCAGCTTGGCCAGCCAGATCGCGTCGCCCGGGCGGAACAGGTTGACCAAAATCAGGCCGAGCGAGAGCGAGATGATCGAGGCGATCACGAACCAGCCCAGCGCTTTGGCGCCGATGCGGCCCACCTCGTTGGCGTCGCCCATGCGCGCGATGCCGACCACCAGGGTCGAAAACACCAGCGGCGCGATGATCATCTTGATCAGCCGCAGGAACATGGTGGTGATCAGCGACATGTATTCGGCGTACTTGGCCGGCGCCGCCACGGTGAGGTTGATGACATAGCCGGCGACGATCCCGAGCACCAGGGCGGCAAGAATGTAGACGGTTAGGCGGTTGCGTTTATTCATCTTTATCTGACTTTCTCGGGCAAAATAGGGGGCCGGCCATGGCGCAAGGGGCGGGTGACGCAGTATCCTAGGCGGGCATAATGCTGTCAAGCACGCTTGGGAATGCCCCGAAAAACCACAAGAACGCCGAAAACATGATCGAACTGGACAATGTGAGCAAATGGTACGGCGCCTTTCCGGTGCTCAGCGGGTGCAGCGCGCGCGTGGGCAAGGGCGACGTGGTGGTCGTCTGCGGGCCTTCCGGCTCGGGCAAGTCGACCCTGATCAAGACCATCAACGGGCTCGAGCCGTTCCAGCAGGGCCAGTTGCTGGTCGACGGGGTCTCGGTGGGCGACCCCAAGACCGATCTGCCGGCGCTGCGCGCGCGCATCGGGATGGTGTTCCAGAATTTCGAGCTGTTTCCGCACCTGTCGGTGCGCCAGAACCTGACGCTGGGGCAGACCAAGGTGCTCGGGCGCGGCCTCGACGAGGCCACCGCCAAGGGGCTCGGCTACCTCGACCGGGTCGGCCTGCTGGCCCAGCAAGACAAATTCCCGAACCAGCTCTCGGGCGGCCAGCAGCAGCGCGTGGCGATCGCGCGCGCGCTGGCGATGGACCCGATCGCCATGCTGTTCGACGAGCCGACCTCGGCGCTCGACCCGGAGATGACCAGCGAGGTGCTCGACGTCATGGTCGCGCTGGCGAAGGACGGCATGACGATGATGGTGGTCACCCACGAGATGGGTTTCGCGCGCAAGGTGGCCGACCGCGTGCTGTTCATGGACCACGGCAAGATCGTCGAGGACAGCCCGACCGCCGCGTTCTTCAGCGCGCCCCAGGCCGAGCGCGCGCGGCAGTTCATGGGCAAGGTCCTGCACTGACAAACGAAGCTAAAGGTAGTCATCCTCCCGCTGGTGGCGCACCGCCAACACGGTGACCGTCGTCTCTTCGACCTCAAACAGCACGACATAGCCTGCGCTGCCGAACGCAATAAGCAGCTCCCTCAGGAATGGCGAGTCGGGCGCGGCTTTTCTACAGGTGAAGGGGAAATCCTTCAGCAACTCGAGGCCTTTCGCTATTGCGTGGCGTGCCCGGCGCGCGGTGGCGAGGTCGTGGGCGATGAGATAGGCGTTCAAGCGCCCCAGATCGTCGCGGGCCGACTTGGTAATCCGTACACGGAAGCTCACCTGCCCGCTTTCACTTCGGCGTCGCCCAGCATCTCGTCAAGGTCGCGCAGGATATCTTCGGCCGAGTAATACTCGCCGGTAAGCTTCGCCTCGTCGCGCGATGCCAGTCCGCGCGCGATGAATTCGCGTTGCGATTGGCGCCGCGTGATCTGCTGCCGCATGGACTGCTCGACGAAACTGGACAAGGTCTCGCCATCTTCCAATACGCTTTCGGCCGCCGCGCGCAGTTCCGGTGTGACACGCAGCGAGGGAATGGTGGACGTTTTCATCATGACTCCCTATGCGTTGCAATTGCGATGCAGCTTACCAAGCGCCGCCGCCAAAGGCAAGCGCGCGCAGCAGGCATGGCTGCGGGTAAAATGTCGGTAATCGTTTTTAGAAAGCCGACATGTCCCTCATCGCCACCCCCGACAGCCTGACCATCACCCGCCCCGACGACTGGCATCTGCACCTGCGCGACGGCGCCGCCCTCGCCAGCGTGCTGCCGCACAGCGCGCGCCAGTTCGCGCGCGCGATCGTGATGCCCAACCTGCGCCCGCCCGTGACGACCACGGCCGCCGCCGCCGCCTACCGCGACCGCATCCTGGCCGCGCTGCCCGATGGCATGCGCTTCGAGCCCCTGATGACGCTGTACCTGACCGACAACACCGACCCCGACGAGATCCGGCGCGCCCACGATAGCGGCTTCGTGCACGCGGTCAAACTGTACCCGGCCGGCGCCACCACCAATTCCGACGCCGGCGTGACCGACCTCACGCGCTGCTACAAAACGCTCGAGGTGATGCAGGAGCTGGGCGTGCCCTTCCTCGTGCACGGCGAGGTGACCGACGCCGAGATCGACCTGTTCGACCGCGAGGCGGTGTTCATCGAACGCGTGATGCGGCCGCTGCGGCGCGACCTGCCGGCCCTCAAGATCGTGTTCGAGCACATCACCACCAAGGACGCGGCGCAGTACGTGGCCGAGGCCGACGGCCCGATCGCCGCCACCATCACCGCGCACCACCTGCTCTACAACCGCAACGACATCTTCAAGGGTGGCATCCGGCCCCATTACTACTGCCTGCCCGTGCTCAAGCGCGAAGCGCATCGGCTGGCGCTGGTGACCGCGGCGACCAGCGGCGACGAGCGCTTTTTCCTCGGCACCGATTCGGCCCCGCACGCGGTCGGCGCCAAGGAGGCCGCCTGCGGCTGCGCCGGCTGCTACACCGCGCTGCACGCGATGGAAATGTACGCCGAGGCGTTCGAGCGCGCCGGCGCGCTCGACAAGCTCGAAGCCTTCGCCAGCTTCCACGGCCCCGAGTTCTACGACCTGCCGCGCAACACCGAAACCGTCACCCTCAAGCGCGAGGCCTGGACCATGCCCGACACCGTGCCGCTGGCCGAGTCGGCGCTGGTGCCGCTCAACGCGGGCGAGCAGATCAACTGGAAGATGTTGTAGGCCTTGCCAACGCTGCCCGCCATCGACTGGCCGCGTCCCTGGTACGATGCGGTGCGGCCGGCCTTCGAGCGGCTCGGGCTCGACCCGGGCGGCGTCGAGGCGGGCGCCGCGATGGACGCGTTCAACGCGGCGGCCGCCGCCACGGGATTGCGCAACCACCTCGGCATGCCGATCTCGTTCGTGCCGCAAAGCGCGCTGCCGGAGGGGCGCGCCTACGAGCAATTCATCGGCGCGACCGGCTGCGTGCCCACGCGCGAGAACCTGCACGATTTCTTCAACGCGCTCGTGTGGATGACTTTCCCGCGCATCAAATGCGCGCTCAACGCCTTGCAGTCGGCGCAGATCGCGCTGTCCGGCGTGGGCAAGTCGCGCGGGCCGGCGCGCGACGGCGCCACCATTTTCGACGAGAACAGCGCGCTGCTGGTGGTGCGCGCGTCAAGCGGGGGCGAGGCGCTGGTCGCCGCACTGCGCACGCACCGGTGGAGCGAGGCGCTGTTCGCGCGGCGCGCGCAGTTCGGGACCGACGCCCAGGTCTGGCTGTTCGGGCACGCGCTGATGGAAAAACTGGTCGCGCCGCGCAAGGCGATCACCGCGCACGTGCTGGTGGTGATGGCAGACGCCGCCTACTTCGCGCTCGCGCCCGCCGCGCAGCGCGCCTGGATCGACGAGCGGGTCGCGCGCGGCCTGGCCGACGGCGCCCTGAGCACCGCCAGCTTCACGCCGCTGCAGGTGCTCGGCGTGCCGGGCTGGTGGGAAGGGCAGGACCAGGCGTTCTACGCCGACACCAGCGTGTTTCGTCCGAAGCGCGTGGAATCAACCATTTGAGAAGCGCATGAGCACACCAATCCGCTGGGCCATTCTAGGAACGGGCAAGATCGCGCGCGCATTCGCCGCGGCCCTGCGGGACACGCCCGGCGCCGTGCTGGCGGCGGTTGCCTCGCGCACGCTGGCCGGCGCCGAGGCGTTCGGCGGCGAATTCGGCGCCGCCGCCTGCTACGGTTCGTATGAGGAACTGGCCGAGGCCGGGGGTGTCGACATCGTCTACATCGGCACGCCGCACCCGATGCACGCCGAAAACGCGAAGCTGATGCTCGGCGGCGGCAAGGGCGTGCTGTGCGAAAAACCGTTCGCGATGAACCAGCGCGAAGCGGCCGAAGTGGTGGCCCTCGCGCGCGTCAAGAACCTGTTCCTGATGGAGGCGATGTGGACCCGCTTCATGCCGGCGCTGGAAGAGGTGCGGCGCGTCATCGCCTCCGGCGAGATCGGCCCGGTGCGCCAGGTGCTCGCCGATTTCGGCTTCACCGCGAGGTTCGGCCCCGAGCACCGCGTGTTCAACCGCGAACTGGGCGGCGGCGCCCTGCTCGACCTCGGGATCTATCCGCTGTCGATCGCGGCCGCGCTGCTCGGGCCGGTGGCGTCGGTGCGGGCGCAGGCCGAAATCGGCGCCACCGGCGTCGATCTGCAGACCGGCTTCACGCTGGTGCACGCGGGCGGGGGCATGTCGATCTGCAGTTGCTCGCTGGTGACGCGTTCGCCGGTCGAGCTGACGGTGGCGGGCGAACTGGGCCAGATCAGGATGAACAGCAACTTCCACCGCGCGTCCTCGGTCACCGTCACCCTGGCCGACGGCGGCACGCGCACGGTGCCGACCCCGGTCATCGGCAACGGTTATGCGCACGAGGCGATCGAGGCCGGCCGCTGCCTGCGCGCGGGGCTGATCGAGAGCGGGCACATGACCCACGCCGAGACACTGGCGCTGATGGGCGTGCTCGACACGATCCGCGCGCAGATCGGTGTGCGCTATGCGGCCGACCTTGCAAATTAGAGTAAACCTATTAAAACAGAAGTAAAGCGCGCCCCGCGACCGTGCTAATCTGGAACGACTTTTATCCATCGGAAAGTCGCGCCCATGAGCTCCCCGCACAACACCGTCGTCCCCATGCCTGCCTCCCACCTGCATGACGAAGCCAAGCCGGCGGCCATGGCGGCGGTCTTCGCGCGCCAGCAGGAGACCGCGATCCGCTGGCGCGAGTCCACCGCCGCCGAGCGCATCGACCGCATCAAGCGCCTGCGCGAGGCCCTGCTCGACAACCGCGACAACTTCTACGCCGCGTTCGCGGCCGACTACCGCAAGTCGCCGTCCGAGGTCGAGGCCTCCGAATTTTTGCCGGTGCTCGAAGAGATGCGCCACGTGCTCGGGCGCCTCAAGCGCTGGATGAAGCCGCACAAGCTGTGGCCGACCACGACCATGCTCGGCACCTCGGCGTGGGTGCAGTGCCAGCCGCGCGGACGCGTGCTGATCGTGGCGCCATGGAACTATCCGCTGAGCCTGTGCCTCGGTCCGCTCGTGTCGGCGCTGGCGGCGGGCAACACCGCGATCATCAAACCGTCCGAAATGACGCCCGCCGTGTCCGGGCTGATGGCGCGCATCATCGCCAAGGTATTTCCCGAGAACGAAGTGGCGCTGTTCCAGGGCAGCACGCCGACCTCGACCGCCTTGCTGGCGCTGCCGTTCGACCATATCTTCTTCACCGGCTCGCCCGCCGTCGGCAAGGTCGTCATGACGGCCGCCGCGCAGCACCTCACCAGCGTCACGCTCGAGCTCGGCGGGCGCTCGCCGACCATCGTCGACGAGAGCGCCAACCTGACGCTCGCGGCCGAAACGCTGATGTGGGGCAAGTTCATCAACAACGGGCAAACCTGCGTCGCGCCCGACCATGTGTATGTGCACACCTCGGTCAAGCCCGCCTTCATCGACGAATGCAAGAAGGTGCTCAAGGCGCGCTACGGCGAGACCCCGGGGCAGCAAAAGGCGAGCCAGGACCTGACCCGAATCGTCAACGGGCGCCACACGCAGCGCGTGGCCGCCTTGCTGTCCGACGCGCTCGCGCGCGGCGCGGTCGCCGTCGCCGGCGGCGAGGTCGACGAGGCGCAGTGCTATGTGGCGCCGACCCTGCTCGACCAGGTGCCGGCCGGGGCCGACATCTTGTCGACCGAAATATTCGGGCCGCTGCTGCCGATCTTGTCGTACTCCGATCTCGACCAGGTGATCGCCGAGATCAACGCCGGACCCAAGCCGCTGGCGCTGTATTTCTGGAGCCGCAAGCAAGCCCACATCGACAAGGTGCTCACGCGCACCAGTTCGGGCGGCGCCTGCATCAACCATTGCGTGGCGCAATTTGCGCACGGCAATCTGCCCTTCGGCGGCGTGAACAATTCGGGGATCGGCAACGCGCACGGCGTGTATGGCTTCAAGGCGTTCTCGCACGAGCGCGCCGTGTTGCGCTCCTCGCCGCTCATGCTGATCAAGCTGTTTTTCCCACCGTACACATTGAACCGCTACAAGCTGATCCGCCAGGTTGTCGACATGCTGCGCCTGCCGATGATCTGAGAGGCTGATTTCGTTCGCTGCTTCACGGCATCGAAAAAACGCCTGACTTTCCACAGCGCATAAACGCGCCGACCCACGCCACGCATGCCCTTGTGCCAAGCACATGGGGGTGTGCGGTGGATCAATTTGGGTAATCATTTGACACATACCAGTGGCTTGCCGCACGCGTTTCCGCTAGCGGCTTTGCGGCACCGACCAACGTGGAGGTCAGATGAAAACCCTGAAACGGCTTTTCTGCATTGCGCTGCTACTGTCGTGCAATCTGGCGCAGGCCAAGGCGACGCTGTCGGTGGCCACGCCGTCGAATCCGGTTGCCGTGGGCGACACCATCGAGGTGTTCGTGCTGGTCGCCAACGCGAACGACCTGTTCGGATTCCAATTCGACTTCGTGTTCGACCCGACCGTGTTCTCGGCGCAGTCGGTCACGCAAGGATCGTTTTTGCCGAACCACGGCAATACCTTTTTCATCCCCGGCACGATCGACAACGATGAGGGTGTCGTCGGCTTCAACGTGGCCACGCTGCTGGGGCAGGGGAAGGGCGCGAAGGGTGACGGCATCTTGCTCGCGTTTAGTTTCACGGCGATCTCGGCGGGAACGGGGACGTTCTCGATCCTGGCCCCCGTTTTGCTCAACAGCGCGCTGAACGTCTTGCCGTTCACGACCACCACGGCGATGGCCACGGTCAGCCCGGTTCCGGAGCCGTCCGCCTATTTGTTGCTGCTGATCGGCCTGGCCGGCCTGGCCGCCTTCAAACGACTCGGCCGCGGGCGCCTTGCGCCGCGGCCGGTGGCATGAATCTGGCAACCCTAAACTTTTAGAAACTCCTCGCGCCCGCCGAGCCAGCGCGCGAGGTGGGCGTCGACGGTCGCGCGGTCGTCGACGCCGGCCTCCTGCAGCAGGTTGTGCGCCACATCGCGCGCCTGCTCGACCAGCCACTGGTCGGTCTCGAGGTCGGCGAAACGCAGCATCGCCTGGCCCGACTGGCGCGCGCCCAAAAACTCGCCGGGTCCGCGGATCTCGAGGTCGCGCCGGGCGATCTCGAAGCCGTCGGTGGTTTCGCGCATGGTCATCAGGCGCTGCTTGGCGACCCCGCCGAGCGGGCTTTGATACAGCAGCAGGCAGACGCTGGCCGCCGAGCCGCGCCCGACGCGCCCGCGCAACTGGTGCAGCTGCGACAGGCCGAAACGCTCGGCGTGCTCGATCACCATCAGTGAGGCGTTCGGCACGTCGACCCCGACCTCGATCACGGTGGTGGCGACCAGCACCTGCACCTCGGCGCGCGTGAAGGCGTCCATCACCTCCTGCTTTTCGGCCGGCTTGAGGCGCCCGTGCACCAGTCCCACCCGCAGGTCGCGCAGGGCCTCGGCCAGCATCGCGTGGGTGTCGGTGGCGGTCTGCAGTTGCAGCGCCTCGGATTCCTCGATCAGGGGGCAGACCCAGTACACCTGGCGCCCCTCGAGCGCGGCCGCGTGCACCCGTTCGATGACCTCCTCGCGCCGGTTCTGGTCGACCGCGCGCGTGACGATCGGGCTGCGCCCGGGCGGCAGCTCGTCGATGATCGACACCTCGAGGTCGGCGTAGTAGGTCATCGCCAGCGTGCGCGGGATCGGCGTGGCCGACATCATGAGCTGGTGCGGGGTCTTGCCGTTGCTGCCCTTGTTGCGCAGGGTGAGGCGCTGGGCCACGCCGAAGCGGTGCTGCTCGTCGACGATCACCAGGCCCAGTTTGGCGAAGTTCACCGAATCCTGGATCAGCGCGTGGGTGCCGATGACGAGGTTGGCCTCGCCCGATTCGACCAGCGCGGTCGCGGCCAGCTTGTCTTTTTTCTTCAGGCTGCCGGTGAGCCAGGCGACCTTGACGCCGAGCGGCGCCATCCACGCGGCGATCTTGCGGAAGTGCTGGTCGGCCAAAATTTCGGTCGGCGCCATCAGGGCCACCTGGTAGCCGCTGTCGATCGCCTGCGCGGCGGCCAGCGCGGCGACCACGGTCTTGCCGCTGCCGACGTCGCCCTGCAGCAGGCGCTGCATCGGGTACGGATGGCGCAGGTCGGCGCGGATCTCGACCAGCACGCGCTGCTGGGCGCCGGTCAGCTTGAAGGGCAGCACCCCGAGGAAGGCGTCGGAGAGAGTGCCGACGGTCCCCATCACGGGCGCGCCCTTGGCCCGGCGCGCGCGCTGGGCGCGCTTGAGCGAGAGCTGCTGCGCCAGCAGTTCGTCGAACTTCATGCGCACCCACGCCGGATGCGAGCGGTCGGCCAGCGCGTGCTCGTCAATCTCCTGGGGCGGGTAGTGCAGCAGCCGCACGGAGGGCTCGAAATTGCTCAGGCTCATCTTGGTCAGCAAGGCCGGCGGCAGCGTGTCGCGCCAGTCGACGCGCTTCATGGCGTCGCCGATGGCGCGCCGCAAAATCGCCTGCGACAGACCCTCGCCCGACGGGTAGACCGGCGTGAGCACGGTCGGCAGCGGCGCGCCCTCGTTGATGACCTTGTAGGCCGGGTGCACCATCTCAGCGCCGAAAAACCCGTGTTTGAGTTCGGCCCGGGCGCGCACGCGCGTGCCCTCGGCCAGCTGGCGCACCTGGCTGCCGTAGAAATTCATGAAGCGCAGCAGGATGTCGCCGCTCTCGTCGGCGATCGTCACGAGCAACTGGCGGCGCGGCTTGAAGCCGATCTCGTTCTTGGTGACCACGCCCTCGACCTGCGACACATGGCCGCCGCGCAGACAGGCCTCGCGGATGGGAACGACCTGCGTCTCGTCCTCGTAGCGCATCGGAAGGTGCAAGACGAGGTCCATATCCGTGCGCAAACCGAGCTTGGCGAGCTTGCTTTCGTTGGTTTTTGGCGCGGTTTTCGGTTTGGTCGGCGGCATATCTCGGTTGCTTGGGGGCGTCAGGCTGTAAAATAGAGGGTTGCTCTGCGCACTTGACCCCTATTGTAAAGGGTGTGCAGTCATATGCGAGCCGGTGCCGGCATATTTGCCGACACGCCCTCCCGACAGGGACATTGGCCCCGTGGCCCCTTTTTCCAGAATTAGCAGAAATGTACTCGCTTTCCGACTTCGATTTCATCTTGCCGCCCGAGCGCATCGCGCAGACCCCGCTGCCCGAGCGCAGCGCCTCGCGCCTGCTGCACCTCGACGGCGCCGCCATCGTCGACCGCCAGTTCGCCGACATCGTCGACCTGCTCGCGCCGGGCGACCTGCTCGTCATGAACGACACGCGCGTGCTCAAGGCGCGCTTCTTCGGCGTCAAGGAGACCGGCGGCAACGTCGAGGTGCTGGTCGAGCGCGTGCTCGACAACCGCACCGTGCTGGCCCAGGTGCGCGCGTCCAAGTCGCCCAAACCGGGCAACAGGATCCGCCTGGCCGACGCCTTCGACGTGACCACGGGCGAGCGCGCCGGCGAGTTCTTCACGCTCACCTTCGACGGCGACGTGTTCGAGCTGATCGAGGCGCACGGCCGGCTGCCGCTGCCGCCCTACATCGACCACGCGGCCGACGCCTTCGACGAGACGCGCTACCAGACCGTGTATTCGAAGGCGCCCGGCGCGGTCGCCGCGCCCACGGCCGGCCTGCATTTCGACCAGGCCCTGCTCGACCGGCTGGCCGCGAAGGGCGTGCAAAGCGCCACCGTCACTCTGCACGTGGGCGCGGGCACGTTCCAGCCGGTGCGGGTCGAGGTGCTGGCCGAGCACAACATGCACACCGAGTGGTACACCGTGCCGCAGGCGACCGTGGACGCGGTGTGCGCCGCGCGCGCGCGCGGCAACGCGGTGGTGGCGGTCGGCACCACCAGCCTGCGCGCGCTCGAGTCGGCCTCGCAGTCGGGCCAGCTGGCGGCCGGCAGCGCCGACACCGCCCTGTTCATCACGCCCGGCTACCGGTTCAAGACCGTCACGCGCCTGATCACCAACTTCCACCTGCCGAAGTCGACCCTGCTGATGCTGGTGTCGGCGTTCGCCGGCTATGAGGAGATCCGCGCCGCCTACGCGCACGCGATCGCCCACGACTACCGCTTCTTCAGCTACGGCGACGCCATGCTGCTCACCACCCAATCACTCGCCGGACCCGACCATGCTTGATTTCAAACTCCTGAAAACCGACACGAGCGGCCTGTCGCACGCGCGCCGCGGCCGCCTCACGCTCAACCACGGGGTGATCGAAACGCCGATTTTCATGCCGGTCGGGACCTACGGCTCGGTCAAGGCGATGTCGCCGCTCGAACTCAAGGAGATCGACGCCCAGATCATCCTCGGCAACACCTTCCACCTGTGGCTGCGCCCGGGCACCGACGTGCTCAACAAGTTTGGCGGGCTGCACAAGTTCATGGGCTGGGACAAGCCGATCCTGACCGATTCGGGCGGCTTCCAGGTGTTTTCGCTCGGCGCGATGCGCAAGATCACCGAGGAGGGCGTCAAGTTCTCGTCGCCGATCGACGGCAGCAAATTGTTCCTCTCGCCCGAGATTTCGATGCAGATCCAGCGCGCGCTCAACTCCGACATCGTGATGCAGTTCGACGAGTGCACGCCCTACGAGATCGAGGGCCGCCCGGCCACGACTGAGGAGGCCGCCAAGTCGATGCGCATGTCGCTGCGCTGGGCCCAGCGCTCGATGAACGAGTTCAAGGCCGGCGGGAACCCGAACGCGCTGTTCGGCATCGTCCAGGGCGGCATGTACGAGCACCTGCGCGACGAGTCGCTCGCCGGGCTCGAGGAGATCGACTTCCCCGGCATCGCGATCGGCGGCCTGTCGGTCGGCGAGCCGAAGGAGGACATGATGCGCATGCTCGCGCACGTGGGCCCGCGCCTGCCGGCCAACAAGCCGCATTACCTGATGGGCGTGGGCACGCCCGAGGACCTGGTCGCCGGGGTGGCCAACGGCATCGACATGTTCGATTGCGTGATGCCGACCCGCAACGCGCGCAACGGCTGGCTGTTCACCCGCTTCGGCGACGTCAAGATCAAGAACGCGCGCTACAAGGACGACCAGGGACCGCTCGACGAGAGCTGCACATGTTACGCCTGTAGCAACTTCTCACGCGCCTACCTGCACCATCTGCACCGCTCCAAGGAAATCCTGGGCGCGCGCCTCAACACCATCCACAACCTGCACTACTACCTCCAGCTCATGAAGGAGGTGCGCGAGGCGATCGACGCCGACGATTTCCACGGCTTCCGCCTGAAATTCAACGCCGGCCGGGCGCGCGGCGTGTAGCGGCCGCGGCCCGCGCAACGTGTTTACCGCAAGACCTTGCAAAATTGAATCTGACTACCAAATAGGCGGAATCCACTTTCACGATCGTGCCAGTGCTAGAATACAGCGCTAATTTTTTAATCTTACAATCGGAGTCCCCGTGTTCATTTCCAACGCTTACGCCCAAGCTGCAGGCACCGCCGCCGATAGCGCCTCGCTGTTGCAGTACTGGCCTTTCTTCATCATGTTCCCGCTCATGTATTTCCTCATGATCCGCCCGCAGCAAAAGCGTGCGAAGGAACAGCGCGAGATGATGGACGCGTTGTCAAAGGGCGACGAAGTGATCACGGCCGGCGGCCTGCTGGGCAAGATCAGCCGGATCAACGAGAGCTACATCACGCTCGAAATCTCCGCCAACACCGAAGTGGTGGTCCAGAAGAACGCGGTCACGACCTTGCTGCCAAAAGGCACGATCAAGACCCTGTAAGCCCGGTGGCAGCGCGCCGCCCCTTGCTCAATTGAATGCTGGAAGACTATGAATCGCTACCCCGTCTGGAAGTACGTCCTGATCGCCTTCGCCCTGATGTTGGGCTTCTTGTATACGGCGCCGAATTACTTTGCCGACTCGCCCGCGCTGCAGATCACGAGCGGCAGGACGACCGTCAAGATCACCAAAGAGACCGCGGCCGCGGTGGAGGAGACGCTCAAGAAGGAAGGCATCGCCGCCGGCGCCGTCAGCCTTGAGGGGGTTGAGGCCGGCGCCAACGTGCGCGTGCGCTTCGACACGCCGGACGCGCAGTTCAAGGCCAAGCTCGCGCTCGAGCGCGGCTTGAACAGCGACCCGGCCAATCCGGACCACATCGTCACGGTCAATCTGCTCAAGAACACGCCGGGCTGGATGCAGGCGCTCGGCGCGGTGCCGATGAACCTCGGCCTCGACTTGCGCGGCGGGGTCCACTTCCTGATGCAGGTCGACACCAAGGTGGCGCTCGAAAAGCGCATGCTCTCGATCCAGTCGGGCATCAAGGCCGAACTGCGCGACAAGGAGGTGCGCTACGCCGACCTCAAGCGCACGCGCGACGCCGTCATCCTCAAGTTCCGCGACGCGGCCACGCGCGAGGCGGCGCAAAAGGTGATCGCCAAGGAGTTGCCGGACCTGGCCTTCAGCCAGGCGCTCGAGGGCGAGGAGTTCGTGCTCACCGCCAGGCTCAAGCCCGAGGCGCTCAAGCTGGCGCTCGACGAGGGCGTCAAGCAGAACATCGCCACCCTGTCCAAGCGGGTCAACGAGCTCGGCGTGTCCGAGCCGGTGATCCAGCAGCAGGGCGCGGACCGCATCGTGGTCCAGTTGCCGGGCCAGCAGGACGTGGCGCGCGCCAAGGACATCATCGGCCGCACCGCCATCATGGAAATCCGCATGGTCGACGAAACGATCACCCCGGGCACCGAATTGGCGACGACGATTCCGCTGACGTCCGAGTTGTTCACCGTGGGCAAGAACGTGCCGGTCGTGCTGTACAAGGAAGTGGTCTTGTCGGGCGACTACATCGCCAGCGCGGCGTCGCGCCCGGACCAGAACCAGCAGCCGGCCGTGAGCATCACCCTCAACGGCGACGGCGGGAAAAAGATGCGCCAGCTCACGAGCAAAAGCGTCGGCAAGAAGATGGCGATCGTGCTGCAGGAAAAAGGCAAATGGGAAGTGTTGTCGGTGGCGACGATCCAGAGCGAATTCGGCTCCTCGTTCCAGATCACCGGCATGGGCTCGCCCGAGAACGCGTCCGAGCTGGCGCTGCTGCTGCGCGCCGGCGCGCTGTTCGCGCCGATGGACGTCATCGAGGAGCGCGTGGTCGGCCCGCAGCTCGGCGCCGAAAACATCGCCAAGGGTCTCAATTCGACGCTGTACGGCTTCATCGCCATCGCCATCTTCATGGTCGCCTACTACCACATGTTTGGTTTCTTCAGCGTGCTGGCGCTGGCCTCCAACGTGCTGTTCCTGCTCGCCCTGCTGTCGGCGACCGGGGCGACGCTGACGCTGCCCGGCATCGCCGCCATCGCGCTCGCGCTCGGCATGGCGATCGACGCCAACGTGCTCATCAACGAACGAATACGCGAGGAGCTGCGCGCCGGACAGTCGCCGCATGCCGCGATCGCGGCCGGTTTCGACCGCGCCTGGGCCACCATCCTGGATTCGAACGTGACCACCTTCATCGTCGGCCTGGCGCTGCTGGTGTTCGGTTCGGGCCCCGTGCGCGGCTTTGCCATCGTCCACTGCCTGGGCATCCTGACCTCGATGTTCTCGGCCGTGTTCGTCTCGCGCGGCGTCGTCAACCTGTGGTACGGACGCAAGAAAAAGCTGAGCAAGATTTCGATCGGCACGGTCTGGAAGCCCGGCGTTTCCGTGGCCAAGGCCTAAGCAGACCGTCAAGGCGTCCGGCTCGGCCGGGCGTCAATCACACACACAGGAATCAAGATGGAATTTTTTAAGATTAAGAAGGACATCCCCTTCATGCGCCACGCGTTGATTTTCAACGTGATTTCGGCGCTGACCTTCGTCGCTGCGGTGTTTTTCATCGCCACCAAAGGCCTGCACTTCTCGGTCGAGTTCGAGGGCGGCACCGTGATGGAGCTCAAGTATCCGGGCGCGGCCGACCAGGAGAGGATCCGGGGCCAGCTCGTGCAGCTCGGTTACGAGCAGCCCGAGGTGAGCAGCTTCGGCAACGCCCAGGAAGTCATGCTGCGCCTGCCGATCAAGGAGGGCGTGGAGGGCTCGACCGGTTCGCAACTGGTGTTCGCGGCGCTGTGCAAGGCCGAAGCCGGGGTTGCCAAGACGATCGAAACGACCGGCCCCAAAGGCGAGCCGATCAAACGCACGGGTTGCTTCAACGCGGCCGGCGCCGACGTGCTGACGCTGCAAAAAGTCGAATTCGTCGGCCCGCAGGTCGGCGAGGAACTCGCGCGCGACGGCCTCAACGCCCTGCTGATGGTGATCGTCGGCGTGGTCGGCTACCTGTGGATCCGCTTCGAATGGAAATTCGCGGTCGCGGCCATCATCGCCAACCTGCACGACGTCGTCATCATCATCGGCGTGTTCGCCTTCTTCCAGCTCGAATTCTCGCTCACGGTGCTCGCCGCCGTGCTGGCCGTGCTCGGTTATTCGGTCAATGAATCGGTGGTCGTGTTCGACCGGATCCGCGAAAACTTCCGCAAGATGCGCCATGCCACGGTGGGGGAGGTGATCGACGCCGGCATCACCGGCACCATCTCGCGCACCATCATCACCCACGGCTCGACCCAGCTGATGGTGTTGTCGATGCTGTTCTTCGGCGGCCTGACGCTGCACAACTTCGCGATCGCGCTGACCATCGGCATCTGCTTCGGCATCTACTCGTCGGTGTTCGTGGCCGCCGCCATCGCGATGTGGCTCGGCGTCAAGCGCGAAGACTTGATCAAGCCGGTCAAGGAAAAGGAAGAAACGGACGGCGCCGTGGTCTGACCACCACGCCGCCGCGCCAGGATGCCGTCCCGCCCCGCGCCGGACGGCATTTTTTTGGGATCGCGGGAATGCGCGGCGGCACGCGGACGCAAAGAAGAGCCCGCCTGTTTGACAGGCTGTGTGCGTCAACGTACGGAAGCGGGGCAACGGTTGGGATACAGTGGGGTTGTCTCTTCAGACACCCCTAGTTTTGGACTTTGCCCGCTCTTCACCGAGCGGGTTTTTTTTTGGGCGGGAGAAAGCGGGAATCCGCCCCGCGCGGCGGATTGGCGGGATTTACAGCAGCGCGCTGGTGAGCGAACGCACCTCGTCGGCCGATTCCTCGAGGATGCTTTGGAGCGTGCCGTCGCCGACCGCGAAGTCGATCGTGACGGCCGCCTGTTTGGTGGTGGCGCCGGGGCGCTGGTGCAGCGGCGACTCGATCGGGGACAGGTCGTTGGCCAGCAGCAGGGTGTCGCCGAGGTTTTCGGGGGGCAGCGCGCGCATGCCGCTCCACATCGCCTCGATCGCCTCCATCACGGCGTTCGGCACGCCGAGCTTTTGCAGCACGCAGCGGCCGATTTCGATCTCGCCGAAATTGGCCCACTCCTCGGGCTCGCCATCGAGCAGGCCGGGATATTCCTCGGCGCGCGAGAGCAGGTAGAAGCCGCCGACCTCGTGCACGATGCCGGCGAACATGGCCGTGTCGGGGTCGACATGGGTCACGCGGCGCGCGATAACCTGCGACAACGCGGCCACGTGGGCCGAGTGCTGCCACAGCTGGTTGGCCATGGCGCGCAGCGCGGGATTCTTGATTTTGGTGTCGAGCTGGCGCACGATCACGGCCGCGACGAGCGCGTTGAGGGTGCGGAAGCCGACCCTTTGCACGCCGGTGCGCACGTTGGTGATCTCGCTGCCCGAGCGGTTGTAGGCCACCGAATTGGCGATCGCCACCGTGCGCGCTGCCAGCAGCGGCTCGGCCTGCACGAGGCGGGCCGCCGCCTCGGCGTGGCAATCGGGATCGTTGAGCGCCTTTTGCAACTTCAGGGTGGCGTCCACGTTCGTGGGGAAGGTCAGCTCGCCCCGTCCTGCCTGGGCCGCGATGGATTTGAAGGCTTCAAGTCTGTTCATCGGAAAATTATACTCCCAAATTAACACCAGTAAACCAAATGTTCCCCACGGGCACTATCAGTATGCCCGGGGCCAGCCCGGCGTCTACTAATAGTCTTCCCAGCCCGCCTTGCGCCGTGTTTACGCCTCGCGGAAGATGGCGTCGAAGCCGTCTTGCGGTTCCTCGGCGTGTTGCAGCTCGTCGACCAGGCCGAGGTCCTCGAGTTCTTCGGAGGCGTTGTTGAAGCTGTTGACCTTGGTCGCGCCGATCAGCCGGTAGATGTCGCCTTCCTCGTTGCGCACGCCGATCAGCATTTTCTCCTTGCGCACTTCGTCCGGGGTGGCCACGGTCAGGAGCAGGTTGCCGATGATGTGCTTGTCGAATTTTGCCGGCGGCATGCCGTCGAGTAGAGTGGTTTTCAAGGTTCTTCCTTTTCTTGTTGGATGGAGGGTGGGGCGGACGCGGGGCCGGTGATCAGGTGTTTCAGTTTGCGCAAGGTGGTGTCGAGGGCGTCGAAATCGGTGTCGGTGCAGGAGGCGAACAGTTTCTTGCCGTGCGCGACGACCTTCGGGAACACCTGCTTGAACAAGTCCTCGCCGCTGAGCGTCAGGCGCACGAAGAACGAGCGCTTGTCGCCGTCGCTTTGCTCGCGCACGACCAGGCCCTTTTGCTCGAGGCGCTCGATCACGCCGGTGAGGGTGCCCTTGGTGATTAGGGTCTTCTGGCCGAGTTCTTTATAGGTCATGCCGGGCGTGTTGCCGAGCGTGGCGATGATGTCGAACTGGGCATGGGTCAGGCCGCACTCGCGCACCGACTCGCCCGAAAAGCGTTCGAAGCCCTGCATGCATTCCGCCAGCAAGCGGATACTGGTTAGATAGCGTTCACCCATAGGGCATGATTATAGCTGCACCCGACCATTGCGGCGGGTGCGCCGCGCGCGCGATTAATCGCGCGGCGCCCGGGTTGCCATTCAATTTTGAACAGCCCGCGCCCCGGCCATTCAAAATTGAATACCCCACCGGGATGCCGCCGGCGGCGGGCCGCCGCCAACATGTTGTTCTCCGGTATGATAGTGGGCCAATCAGTGAGCCAATAAAACACGGAGCGCCGTCCGCGGCCGCGTTCGCAGAGTAAAAGCCCAGTCAATGACGTTTTCAGCGCCGCCCGATGCCCCTAACTAAACTGTCCCGCCTGGCGCAGGAGAAGCCGCTGCGCGTTTTGCTCATCAACGCGGGCGAACCGGACACGCTCAGTTGGGCGGGCCTGTACCAGCCGCTGCGGCTGGCGGCCAAATTCCTCGGCCCGGAGCGGCTGCACGTGGACGTGCGCAGCCCCGACAAATTCGCCGCCGGCGGCGAGCGCCACTGGCACGTGGTGCTGCTGGTGGCGGACGAGGCGCAGGCCTCGCTGAAGCCGGCCAACCTGCGCGCCATCATCGATCGCTGCCGTGGCGCGCCGTACTGGGGCGCGGTGGGGGCGGGCGTGCTGTGGCTGGCCGACGCGGGCGTGCTCAACGGCGTGCGCACGGCGCTGCCGTGGGCGCTGTACGCGGACGTCGACACGGTAGCCGACCACGCCCTGTTCACGCCGAACCTGTTCGAGGTCGACGACAACCGGCTCACCTGCTGCGGCGGGGCGGCCAGCAGCGACTTCGCGCTGACGCTGGTCGAGGCCATCTTCGGGGCCGGGGTGCAGGCGCAGATCAAGGAGGCGCTGTGCATCGACCGCGTGCGCGGCAAGGAGGAACGGCAACGGGTGGCGCTGCAGGCGCGCTTCGGCGCGCTGCAGCCGAAGCTGACGGAGGCGGTGAGCCTGATGGAGGCCAACATCGAAGAGCCGCTCTCGACCGACGACATCGCCGGCCTGGTGGGCTTGTCGCGGCGCCAGCTCGAGCGGCTGTTCAAACAATACCTGGGCAGCCTGCCGTCGCGCTACTACCTGGAGCTGCGGCTGCAGCGCGCGCGCCAACTGCTGCTCGAGACGAACAACTCTATCGTGCAGGTGGGATTGATGTGCGGGTTCTCGTCGGGCTCGCACTTCTCGACGGCATTCGGCGCCCTGTTCGGCAACACCCCGCGCGAAGAGCGCCAGCGCAAGCTCAGCAACCCCGCCCAATAACCCCACTTCTGGTTCAAATTTCAAAACCGGGGGGGCGTAGCAGGGAATTGCCGTGGCAAAGCCATGGCCCTGCGCAGCGAATCCGCCTTGCAAGGCGGATTTCCTCACCCCGACAATAGGAATGTTTTCGGGGTCTGACCCCACTTGTGAAATGTTGCCCGCTATTGTTGCGTGGAGGCAGCTCTGATAGGGGCTGAGGCGTGTTTTTTGGGTGTCTGCATGTAAGATTGTTTTGTAACCGGGGTCTGACCCCGGTTTTCCTATGCGGTAAGTGTTTTGTAACCGGGGTCTGACCCCGGTTTTCCTATGCGGTAAGTACTTACTGCCAGGAAAGGCGAGGGCGGCTTTTTTGGTGGCTAAAAATGAAAATGCCTGTCGCAGTTTGGAAAGAGTTTTGGATCGGCGTTTCCTATAATGGGTCACCACTCGCAGCTGTTGGAGCCGCGGGGCGCACCTCACTTTGGATGGAAATTGCCATGAACGCTAAGCTTGATTCGGGTGTCACAACGCGGCCTGTCACGAGGCAGACTTTCGACGAGGTCCTCGTCCCGACCTACGCCCCGGCCGCGATGGTGCCCGTGCGCGCCGCCGGCCTCGATCTGTTCGACCAAAATGGCAAGCATTACCTCGATTTCACCTCCGGTATCGCCGTCTCCAGCCTCGGCCACTGCAACCCGGCGCTGGTCGCCGCGCTGACCGAACAGATCAACGCGCTCTGGCACCTCGGCAACGGCTACACCAACGAGCCCGTCCTGCGCCTGGCGCTCGCGCTCACCGAGGGGACCTTCGCCGACCGCGCGTTCTTCTGCAACTCGGGCGCCGAGGCCAACGAGGCCGCCCTGAAGCTGGCGCGCAAATACGCCCACACCAAATTTGGCCCGCACAAGTCGCGCATCGTGTCGTGCCTGTCGTCGTTCCACGGCCGCACCCTGTTCACCGTCTCGGTCGGCGGCCAGCCGAAATACACCGAGGGCTTCGAGCCGCTGCCACCGTCGATCGACCACATCCCCTACAACGACATCGACGCCGCCCGCGCAGCCATCGGCGACGATGTCTGCGCCGTGATCGTCGAGCCGATCCAGGGCGAGGGCGGTGTCATTCCGGGCGATCCTGCCTTCCTCAAGGCCCTGCGCGAGCTGTGCGACCAGACCGGCGCGCTGCTCATTTTCGACGAAGTCCAGTCCGGCGTCGGCCGCACCGGCGCGCTGTTCGCCTACATGGACAAGGGCGTCACGCCCGACATCCTGACCAGCGCCAAGGCGCTCGGCAACGGCTATCCGATCGGCGCCATGCTGACCACCAACGAGATCGGCGCCCACTTCGGCGTCGGTTCGCACGGCACCACCTACGGCGGCAACCCGCTCGCCGCGACCGTCGCGCTCAAGGTCGTCGAGACCATCAACCAGCCGGCCTTCCTGGCCCGCGTCAGGGAGGCCAGCGCGCTGCTGTTCGTCAACCTGCGCAAGCTCACCGCCGACTACCCGCAGGTGTTCGGCGAAGTGCGCGGCAGCGGCCTGCTGATCGGCCTGCCGCTGGCGGAGGGCTTCAAGGGCCGCGCCAAGGACATCACGCGCGCCGCCGAGGGCCTCGGCCTGATGCTGCTCATCGCCGGCCCCGACGTGGTCCGCTTCGCGCCGGCCCTGATCGTCTCGGACGCGCAGATCGCCGAGGCCGACCGCATCCTGCGCGCCGCCGTCGACTCCCTGCTGGCCGCCTGACAGCGCGCCCGCGCCGGCCCGGGGCATTGAACCGGGCCGGCCCCGCACTGCGCACGCCAGCCGCACGCCGTCAGCACGCCATCAGCACGCCATCAGCACGCCATCAGCACGCACTAGAGGGGATTCACATGTATGTTGTCCGTCCGGTAGAACTCACGGATATCGCCGGCCTCGAAGCGCTGGCCGCGGTGACCACGCCGGGGGTGCACACCCTGCCGCGCACGCGCGAGAAAATCGCCGCCGCCGTCGAGCTGTCGATCGCCTCGTTCGCCGCCCATGTCGACATTCCGAGCGAGGAGTCGTACCTGTTCGTGCTCGAGCAGCAGGGCAGCCGCGAGATCGTCGGCAGCGCCGCGATCTTCGCCTCGGCCGGCTCCAACGGCACCTATTTCTCGTTCCGCAACGACGTCATCCAGCAGGTCTCGCGCGACCTCAACATCAGCCACAGCGTGCACGCGCTGACCCTGTGCTCGGAGCTGACCGCCTACTCGCAGCTGTCGGCCTTCAATATGCGCAACCGCGACGGCGCCGGCCTCGAGGGCGCCCTGCTGTCGCGCGCGCGCCTGTTGTTCGCGGTGCTCGCGCCGCACCGCTTCAGCGACCGTTTCTTCGTGCCTCTGGCCGGCATCACCGATAGCGCCGGCCAGTCGCCGTTCTGGGACGCGCTGGGCCGCAAATTTTTCAAGATGGATTTCCTCGACGCCGAGAAGGTCATCGGCGGCGCGCGCAACCGCACCCTGATCGTCGAGCTGATGCCGCACTATCCGGTCTACGTGCCGCTGCTGCCGGGCGACGCCCAGGCGGCGATGGGGCAGATCCATCCGGATGGCGAATTGGCCTTCAACCTGCTGACCGAGGAGGGCTTCGAGGCCGACGACTACGTCGACATCTTCGACGGCGGCCCGATCCTGCAGGCGCACAAGAATTCGCTGCGCTCGTTCACCGGCTCGATGGTGCGCCGCGTGGCGCACGCCGAGCCGGGTTCGCTCTTCGATGCGCCGGTCACCTACGCGGTCGCGGCCAGCAATGAAAAGAACTTCCGCGCCATCACCGTCGCATGCCCCCCCGCCGAATCGGGCGACACCGTGAGCCTGCCGCAGCACGCGCAGGACGCACTCATGGTCGCGCCGGGCGAGAACGTCATCTGCGTCAGAATCTGAAAGACAAGCCTATGCTAGTTGTACGCGCAATCACCGCCGGCGACCTCGAAGCGCTGCTCGACATGGCCAGCCAGGTCGGCAGCGGCATGACCACCCTCAAGCCGGACCGCAAGATGCTCGGCGACCGCGTCGCCATCGCGGTCGCCTCGTTCGCCGAGACCATCCCCCCCGAACAGCGCGACTACATGTTCGTGATGGAGGACACCAGCAACGGCCGCATGGCCGGCGTGTGCGCCATCAAGGGCGCGGTCGGGCTCGAGGAGCCGTTCTATAACTACCGCATCGGCACGCTGGTCCACTCCAGCCGCGAGCTCGATGTGTTCTCGCGCATGGACACGCTGTACCTGTCGAACGACCTGACCGGCGCGACCGAACTGTGCTCGCTGTTCCTGCACCCCGACTACCGGATCGGCAACAACGGCAAGTGGCTCTCGAAAAGCCGCTTCCTGTTCATCGCCCAGTTCCCGCACCTGTTCACCGAAAAGCTCATCGCCGAGATGCGCGGCTTCCAGGCCGAGGACGGCAGCTCGCCGTTCTACGAGGGCCTGGGCCGCCATTTCTTCAAGATGGATTTCAACCACGTCGACGACCTGACCGCGCTCGGCAAAAAATCGTTCATCGCCGAGCTGATGCCGCGCCAGCCGCTGTACGTGGCCTACCTGCCCGAGTCGGCGCAGGAGGTCATCGGCAAGGTGCACCGCTCGACCGCCCCGGCGCGCCGCCTGCTCGAGCAGGAGGGCATGCACTTCGAGGGTTATGTCGACATCTTCGACGCCGGCCCGGTGCTGCAGGGGCGCGTGTCGGAACTGCGCGCGATGCGCGACGGGGCCATCGCCACGGTCGAGCAGGGCGATGCCGCCCCCGGCGCCGAACCGACCCTGGTGTCGAACACGGACATGCGCGACTTCCGCCTGATCGTCGCGCCGTCGGCGCCGGCGGGCGGCAAAATCAGCCTCACCACGGCCCAAATGGAACTGCTGCACTGCCAGAGCGGCGAATCGGTTCGCACGCTGTCACTCAATGTAAGGAAGAACCCACATGTCTAATCTGAGCAACTTCATCAATGGCGAGTGGATCGCCGGCAGCGGCGCCGAACTGGTGACCATCGATCCGTCGACCGGCGGGCAAACCTGGTCGAGCAACGAGTCGACCGCGCGCGACGTGCAGGCTGCGGCGCAGGCGGCGCGCGACAAGTTCGAGGGCTGGGCCCTGACCCCGCTCGAAGAACGCATCGCGATTTGCCAGCGCTTCCGCGACCTGGTCAAGGACAACGTCGAGGCGCTCGCGCAGACGATCTCGGAGGAAGTGGGCAAGCCATTGTGGGAGGCGCGCATGGAGGCGACCATCATGGCCGCCAAGGTCGACATCTCGGTGCAGGCCAACGCCGCCCGCACCGGCGAGAGCGCGGCCAAGGTCGCCGACGGCAACGCGGTGCTGCGCCACCGCCCGCACGGTGTGTTCGGCGTGTTCGGCCCGTACAACTTCCCGGGCCATCTGCCCAACGGCCACATCGTGCCGGCGCTCATCGCCGGCAACACCATCGTGTTCAAGCCGAGCGAATACGCGCCGCGCACCGCGATCAAAACCGTGCAGCTGTGGGAGCAGGCCGGCCTGCCGGCCGGCGTGATCAACCTGGTCAACGGCGGGCGCGACACCGGCATCGCGCTGGGCCAGAACGCGCTGCTCGACGGCGTGCTGTTCACCGGCAGTTGCCAGACCGGCGTCGCGCTGCACAAGCAGTTCGGCGGCCAGCCCGGCAAGATGCTCGCGCTCGAAATGGGCGGCAACAACCCGCTGGTGGTGTGGGACGTGCAGGACGTCGACGCCGCCGTGCACCACGCTGTCATGTCGGCCTTCATCTCGGCCGGCCAGCGCTGCACCTGCGCGCGCCGCCTGGTGGTGCAGGACTCGCCGGCCGGCGAGGCCTTCATCAAGCGCCTCGTGCAGATCGCCTCGACCCTGACGGTCGGCCCGTCCAACGCCGAGCCGCAGCCCTTCATGGGCCCGGTGGTCTCGAGCGCGGTCGCCGCGCGCCTGGTGCAGGCGCAGGCCGAGCTGGTCGCCAAGGGCGGCACCACGCTGCTGCAGATGCGCCAGCCCGATCCCAACGCCGGCTTCGTCACGGCCGGCATCGTCGACGTCACCAACGCCACCGGAATCCCGGACGAGGAGTGGTTCGGCCCGCTGCTGCAGATCATCCGCGTGGCTGACTTTGACACCGCCATCAAGGTCGCCAACGCCACCGAATTCGGCCTCGCCGCCGCCCTGCTGTCGAACGACGAGGCCCTGTGGAAGCGCTTTTGCGTGCAGGCGCGTGCCGGCATCGTCAACTGGAACCGTCCGACCACCGGCGCGGCCAGCTCGGCGCCGTTCGGCGGCGTCGGCAAATCGGGCAACCACCGCCCGAGCGCCTACTACGCGGCCGACTATTGCGCCTACCCGGTCGCCTCGATCGAAACGAGCGCGCTCGAACTGCCGGCCAAGCTGTCGCCCGGCCTGAGCTTTTAAAAGGGACGGGACATGAAAGACACGGACATGAAAGACAAGCACATGAGCGCACGCGAATTCAACTTCGATGGTCTGGTCGGCCCATCGCACAACTACGCCGGTCTTTCGTTCGGCAACGTGGCATCGTTCAGCAACGTCAAGAGCGCGTCCAATCCGCGCCTCGCCGCCCTGCAGGGACTGGCCAAGATGCGCGCGCTGGCCGCGCGCGGTTTCGCCCAGGCGGTGATGCCGCCGCAATCGCGCCCGAACTTGCGCATGCTGCGCTCGATCGGCTTTGGCGGCAGCGACGCCGAAGTGCTGGCGCGCGCCTGGCGCGAGGCGCCCGTGGTCCTCGCGTGCGCCTATTCGGCCTCGCCGATGTGGACCGCCAACGCGGCCACGGTGAGCCCGTCGGCCGACACCGTCGACGGCCGCGCCCACTTCACCGCCGCCAACCTGAACAACAAGCTGCACCGGGCCGACGAGCACGCGCAGTCGACCCGTACTTTAAAGGCGTTGTTCGCCGACGAGAAACACTTCGCGGTGCACCAGGCGCTGCCGTCGACCCCGGCCTTCGGCGACGAGGGCGCGGCCAACCACACCCGCCTGTGCGCCGAGCACGGCGCGCCGGGCGTCGAGTTCTTCACCTACGGCCGGGTCGAATTCGATCCGTCCGCGCCGAGCCCCAAAAAATACCCTGCGCGCCAGACGCTCGAGGCCTCGCAGGCGATCGCCCGCCTGCACGGGCTCGATAGCGCGCGCACCGTCTACGCTTCGCAAAACCCGGACGTGATCGACCAGGGCGTGTTCCACAACGACGTGATCGCGGTCGGCAACGGCAATGTGCTGTTCTACCACGAGCAGGCCTTCGCCGACGAAGCCGGCGTGCTCGGCCGCCTGCGCAACGCGATGGAAGCCGTGCGCGCCGATCTGGTTCCGGTGCGGGTCGACACGCGCGAGGTCTCGGTGGCCGACGCGGTGACCAGCTATCTGTTCAACAGCCAGCTGCTGTCGAAGGCCGATGGCGGCATGGCGCTGGTGATCCCGCAGGAATGCCAGGAGAACCAGGCGGTCGCGCGCTACCTCGAACGGCTGGTCGCCGACGGCGGCCCGATCGACGAGTTGATCCACTTCGACCTGCGCCAGAGCATGCGCAATGGCGGCGGACCGGCCTGCCTGCGCCTGCGCGTGGCGCTGACGGACGCCGAGGCGGCCGCCATGCACCAGGGAGTGGTCATGACCGAGACGCTGTACGCGACGCTGGTGGCGTGGGTCGAGAAGCACTACCGCGACCACCTCGAGCCGCACGACCTGGCCGATCCGCAGTTCGCCATCGAGTGCGCGGTCGCGCTCGAGGAGCTGACCCGGATCCTGGGCCTGCCGGGGCTGTACGACTTGTAAGAAACCGCTACATGGACTGGTTGGATTCCATTTCGGTTTGCTGTTCTAATACGGGCGGCGCGCGTTTCGAGCCACACATTCGCGCGCTTCGCCCACACAGTTTTTATTGGTGATCTGGACCCAGGTAGAACGCGAAAAACGCGGGCCGGGGCGCAGGTTAATAGCGATGTATCGAGACAAACTCCCGACCACGGGAGTCATTATTTTTGGACGGGCTACCCCCGTCTACCTATAAATTTCAGCCGCGCGGCCACAAGCCGGCGCGCCTGCGATGGAATACACACACGTACTGGAGAGCGAGATGAAACAAATGCCACAAGATATGCGTACACAGACACTTGAACTGGTCAACGCCAGCAAGCCCACCGCCGACACCGGCAAGCAGGCCGCCGCCCTGATCAGCGCCTGGCTTGGATCGCTCGACGAAGAAGACCTGGCCGGCACCTCGCCCGAGAGTCTGGCGCCAATCCTGTGGGACGGTTTCACCCAGGCCGCCACGCGCACCGCGCAGGGCTGCCAGGTCGCCCAGCTGCGCTACTCCGACGGGCGCGGCGGCATGGCCACGGCCCTGCTGGTGCTCAACGCCGACATGCCCTACCTGGTCGATTCGATCGTCATGGCGATGCGCAAACAGCGCGTCGGCGTCAACGGCGTGATGAACGCGGTGCTGGCGGTCCAGCGCGACGCAGGCGGCCAGGTCACCTCCGTCGGCGAAACCGGCGCGCCGCTCGAGTCGTATGTCCTGTGCCTGCTCGCCGAAGACCTCGACAGCGACGAACTGGCCGCGCTGGTCGCGAAAATCAACATGGTCGCGCGCGACGCCGCCGTGGTGCGGCGCGACGCGGTCGCCATGGCCGACCGCCTGACCTCGGTCGCCGCCGCCGCCGCCGTGCACGGCACCGAAGGCCAGGAAGTGGCCGCCTTCCTCGAGTGGGCCAAAAACGAGGGCTTCGAGCCGTTCGGTTACGCCTACTACGTGGTCAAGCCGGGCGTGCGCGAACTCGAACGCGACCTGCCAAGCCGCATCGGCGTGCTGCAAGACACCATGCACCCGGTCTACGGCACCTGCCTGGCCAACATCCCGGGCGACTTCGACACCCTGTCCAAGCGCCCCGACACGCTCTCGATCGTCAAGGCCGACGTCGAAGGCACGCTGCACCGCGACCAGCCGCTCGACTTCATCGGCGTGCGCAACACCGACGCCCAGGGCGCGATCCTCGGCGAGCATTGCTTCGTCGGCCTGTTCTCGCGCGCCGCCACCGCGACCCCGCTGGCGCGCCTGCCTTTCGCGCGCGGGCGCGTGGCCAAGGTCCTGAGCCTGGCCGGCGTGCGCCAGGAGGGCTTCCGCGCCGAGAAATTCCTCGAGATCCTCGAGTCGCTGCCGCGCACCGAGGCGCTCGAGGCCGACCCCGAATGGCTGGCCCAGGTGTGCAGCTCGGTCGTCTCGCTGTACAAGCAGCCGCGCGCCAAGGTGTTTGCGCGCCGCGACGTCTACGCGCGCCACCTCAACGTGCTGGTCTACCTGCCGCGTGAGCGCTACAGCGCCGCCGTCGCCGCCGCGCTCGCGTCCGCGCTCAAGCAAAGCTCGGGCGCGACCGAAGTGCGCTCGCAAACCCTGGTCGCCGACGGCCCGCTGGCGCGCGTCTACCTGATCGCCCACGCCGCGCGCAATCCGCTCGACCTCGAGTCCGACATCCAGAAGCCTTTGCTGTCGGTGCTCGACGGCTGGCACGACAACTTCGCGGCGCTGACAGACAACGTGTTCGACGTGCCGGTGCGCACCGCGCTGCGCAAGATGTGCGCCACGCTGCCGGTCAACTACGTGACCGCGACCCCGCCCGAAGTGGCCTTCCGCGACCTCGGCGCGATCCTGCGCAACGGCCAGGAGGGCGTCGCCGTGCGGGTCGAGACCGACGCCGCAGGCGCCGCCACCGTGCGCCTGTATTCGATCGAAAGCGTGCCTTCGCTGTCGCGCATTTTGCCGGCGCTGCAAAACGCGGGCGTTGCCGTCGACCGCGAGCAGACCTACCCGATCACCGCCGCCGACGGCGTGCGCCACTTCGTGACCAGCCTGTCGGTCGACGCCGAGAGCGCCGCCAAACTGGTCAAGCCGAACGTGGTCAAGGTCGCCGAGGAGCTGTTCGAGTCGCTGTTCAACGACGAGGCCGAGGACGGCCGCATGAACGGGCTGGTCATCGAGGGCGCCCTGAGCATGCGCGAAGTGCAGCTGGTGCGCGCGTACATCAGCTACTGGCGCCAGACCGGCTCCAAGTTCACCGTGCGCTACATCGCCGACACGCTGCGCCGCCAGCCCGCCATGGTCAAGGAACTGGTCGACGGCTTTTTGCAGCGCTTCGACCCGAAACTGTCGGACGCCCAGCACGCCGACGCGCGCGAAAAAATCGCCTCGATCAAAACGCGCCTGGCCTCGGTCAACCACGCCGACACCGAGGAAATTTTGGCCGCGCTGGTCGACCTGACGCTGGCGACGGTGCGCACCAACTACTTCCAGAACGATATGCAAGGTGACAAGATCATCTTCAAGTTCGACACCAGCAAACTGGCGCTGGTGCCCGAGCCGCGCCCGTACCGCGAGATCTTCGTGTTCTCGCGCCGCTTCGAGGGCGTGCACCTGCGCGGCGGCCCGGTCGCCCGCGGCGGCCTGCGGTGGTCGGACCGGATGGAGGACTACCGCACCGAGGTGCTGGGCCTGGTCAAGGCGCAGATGGTCAAGAACGCTGTGATCGTGCCGGCCGGCTCCAAGGGCGGCTTCGTGTGCAAGCAGATGCCCAACAACGCGGTGCGCGAGACCATCGCGGCCGAAGGCGAGGCGGTCTACCGCCTGTTCATCTCGAGCCTGCTCGAAGTGACCGACAACCGCGTGCGCGGCGCCATCGTGCCGCCAGCCGACACCGTGCGCTACGACCAGGACGATCCGTACCTGGTGGTGGCCGCCGACAAGGGCACCGCGACCTTCTCCGACATCGCCAACGGCATCGCGGTCAAGCGCGGCTTCTGGCTCGGCGACGCCTTCGCGTCGGGCGGCTCGAACGGCTACGACCATAAAAAAATGGGCATCACGGCCAAGGGCGCGTTCGAGGCGGTCAAGCGCCACTTCTACGAGATGGACCACGACATGAACACCACCCCGATCACCATGGTCGGCGTGGGCGACATGTCGGGCGACGTGTTCGGCAACGGCGTGCTGTTGTCGCGCCAGCTCAAGGTGCTGGCCGCGTTCGACCACCGCCATATCTTCCTCGACCCGACCCCGGACGTGGTGACCTCGTTCGCCGAGCGCGAGCGCATGTTCGCGCTGCCACGCTCGTCGTGGGACGACTACAACAAGGACTTGATCTCGGCCGGCGGCGGGGTGTTCCCGCGCACCTCGCGCACCATCGAACTGTCGCCCGAAGTGCGCGCCGCGCTCGACATCAGCGAAACCGTGCTCACGCCCGAAGAACTGATGCACCGGATCCTGCTCGCGCCGGTCGACCTGTTCTACAACGGCGGCATCGGCACCTACATCAAGGCATCGACCGAGACCCACGCCCAGGTCAAGGACCGCGCCAACGACCATATCCGCGTCAACGGCAACGAGCTGCGCTGCAAGGTGGTGTCCGAGGGCGGCAACCTCGGCGCGACCCAGCCGGGCCGCATCGAATTCGCGCTCGCGGGCGGGCGCATCTTCACCGACGCGATCGACAACTCGGCCGGGGTGGACTGCTCCGACCACGAGGTCAACGTCAAGATCTGGCTCGACACCGAAGTCAACGCGGGCGAACTGTCCGAGCTTGAGCGCAACCGCATCCTCAACGAGATGACGAGCGACGTCGAGGCGCTGGTCCTGCGCGACAACATGCTGCAGACCCACCTGCTGGTGCGCGAGCTGCAGGCCCAGGCCGACCCGGCCGTGGTCGACGGCTACGCGACCCTGATCGCCAGCCTCGAGGCCGAGGGCGCGCTCTCGCGCGAACTCGAGCAACTGCCGAGCGACGCCGAACTGGCGCGCCGCAAGCTGCTCGGCGTCGGCCTAACGGCGCCGGAGCTGGCGGTCGTGGTCGCCAACGTCAAGAATCGCTTCAAGCGCACCCTGGCGGCGCTGCCGCTGACGGAACTGAGCTGGGCCGAATCGGCGCTCAAGCCGTACTTCCCAACGCAGATGGTGGCCACCCGCAACGCGCTGGCGCACCCGCTGGCCAACGCGATCCTGGCCACCGTGCTGGCCAACGAGTCGGTCAACCGCTGCGGTCCGCTGATGCTGCGCGACCTCGCCGTCGAGCACATGGTCGACGAGACCGACGTGGTCAAGGCCTGGGGCCAGTCGTGGTCGGCGCTGCACCTGGCGCCGATCTTCGAGGCGCTCGACGCCGACGCGCTGCTGGTGCCGCGCGCGGTCTCGGTCAGCGTCGACGCCCGCACCCGCGTGCTGTTCAACGGCGTGATCGAGGGCGTGTTGTCGGTCCCGGCCGACGCGCTGCTTGGCAGCGGTGGCATGGGGGAGTTGTCGCGCCTGTTCGCGCAGGCCGAGATGCTCACCCAGCTGACCCCGGCCGCGACCGAGGCGGACAACCATCCGCAGCTGTCGCCGTCGTTCCTGCAGGCCTGGCGCTCGGTCGAGGCGATCGAGGCGGTCGCCAGCTTCCTGTTCGCGGCGGTCTCGGTGCCGCGTCCGGACGGCATGTCGCTGGCCCAGTTCCTGCAACTGGGCATGGCGCTGCGCGGCCAGGCCGGCATCGACACGCTCGAGCGCGGCCTGAAGCTGGCCCCGCAAAGCAAGTCGCAGGAACAACTGCGCAACTACGCGATGCTGGCGCTGCGCCGCACCCAGCAGCGGTTGCTGCTGCAGGTGATGGCCAGCGCCGGCACGGTCGAGGCGGTCGGTTCGGTGACCAAGGCGATGGGCCTGGCCGGCTATCCTCCGGCGGCCGACCTGGAACAGGCGATGCTCGACGTGTGGGCGCTGTCCGACGCCACCAGCGGCGCAGTGGCGGCGTAAGGCGGATGCCTAACACCGACCTTCCGCAGGCGGTGCGGGCGCTGGCCGAGGCTGATTTCGGCGCGTTCGCACCCATGTTTTCCAGCGCCGGTTTTGCGGTGGCGCTGCCGGCGCGCGGCGTCATGACGATCCGCTCGCGGGCCGGCGGCGAGCGCGCCAGCGTGCTCGTCTCGGTCGGCGTGCACGGCGACGAGACCGGCCCGATCGAGGTGCTCGCGCACCTGCTCGAGGCGCTCGCGCGGGCGCCGGAAAGGCTGGCGGTCGACCTGATGGTCTGCGTCGGCAACATCGAGGCGATCGCCGCTGGTAAGCGCTTCGTCGACGCCGACCTCAATCGCATGTTCCGGCCCCAGCGCGGCACGCTGGCGCAGGCGCGCGAGGCCGCGCGCGCGGACCAACTGATCGCCGCGACCACCGATTTTTTTAACCAGGCGGGCAAGCTGCGCTGGCACCTCGACCTGCACACCGCGATCCGCCCCTCCAAGTATCCCACCTTCGCCATCGTGCCCGACCTGATCGGCGAGGCCGGCAAGGCCGCGCTGGTCGGTTGGCTCGGCGAGGCCGCGATCGGGGCGATCATCATGAATCCGAGTTCGGCCGGCACCTACAGCTACTACTCGGCCGAGTTCCACGGCGCCGCCGCCAGCACGGTCGAACTGGGCCGCGTGGGCACGCTGGGCCAGAACGACCTGAGCCTGTTTGCCGAGGTCGGCACCGCGCTCGAAGGCCTGCTCACGGGTGCCGCCCCCGCGGTCCCGAAGGCGGCGCCGCACGTGTTCAAGGTGGCGCAGGAGGTGATCAAGCACAGCGACGCCTTCAGCATGGCGTTCGACCGCGGCACCGAGAACTTCTCGCCCATGCAAGCGGGCGGCGTGATCGCCACCGACGGCGACGTCGTCTACAAAGTCATCCATCCCGAAGAGCTGGTCGTGTTCCCCAATCCGGACGTGCGCGTGGGCTTGCGCGCCGGCCTGATGGTGGTGCGCGTCTCCTGAGCCCTTCCAACTAGCCACTAGCGCGAGGCCGGCATGAGCGAGCTGTTTTCCCCAACAACCGTGGGACCGTTGCAGCTGTCGAACCGGATCGTGATCGCACCGATGTGCCAGTACTCGGCCGAGCAAGGCATCGCCGGCGACTGGCACATGATCCACCTCGGCCACCTGGCGCTGTCGGGCGCGGCGCTGCTGATCCTCGAGGCCACCGCGGTCTCGCCCGAGGCGCGCATCTCGGCGCGCGACCTGGGCCTGTGGTCCGACGCCCACGCCGACGCGCTCGCGCCGGTGCTCGCGGCGATCCGCAGATACTCCCCGATCCTCCTCGGCATCCAGCTCGCGCACGCGGGCCGCAAGGCGTCGAGCCAGGTGCCGTGGGAGGGCGGCGGCAATGTCGGGCTGGCCGCCGGTGGATGGCAGACCGAGGCGCCGTCGGCGCTGCCGCACGCGGCCGGCGACACGCCGCCGCTGGCGCTCGACGGGGATGGCATGCGGCGCGTGCGCGATGATTTTGTGGCAGCCGCCCGGCGCAGCCACGCGCTCGGCCTCGACGCGATCGAGATCCACGCCGCGCACGGCTACCTGCTGCACCAGTTCTTGTCGCCGTTGGCGAACGCGCGCGCCGACCACTACGGCGGCGCGCTCGAGAACCGCATGCGCTTTCCGCTCGAGGTGTTCGCGGCGGTGCGCGCCGCGGTGCCGGCCGGCATGGCGGTGGGCGCGCGCATCTCGGCCTGCGACTGGGTCGACGGCGGCTGGGACATCGAGCAAAGCGTGGTCCTGTGCCGGGCGCTGCAAGCGGCCGGTTGCGACTTCATCCACGTCTCGAGCGGGGGCGTCTCGACCGAGCAGAAGATCGCGGCCGGACCGGGCTACCAGATCGGCTTCGCCGAGCGCATCAAGCGCGAATGCGGCATGCCGACCATCGGCGTGGGCATGATCACCGAGGCCGCGCAGGCCGAGCGGATCGTCGCCGGCGGCCAGGCCGACATGGTCGCACTGGCGCGCGCCATGCTGTACGACCCGCGCTGGCCGTGGCACGCGGCGGCCGAACTGGGCGCGCAGGTGCAGGCGCCGCCGCAATACTGGCGCTCGCAGCCGGCGCAGCACAAGGCGCTGTTCAATACCGACGTCAATTTGCGAAACATCAACAGTGTGATGTCGAAATAATTATTGGCAAATCTGCAAGTCGGCGTAGAATTGCGAATCCCCTGGTTTTGTCACTATCGGTATCAATCGACGGTCCTTACTCACCCTTGTATCCGGATCCCCCATGTTGAAAAAACTGCTGCTGGTGCTGTCCCTGTGCGCTTTCCTGCCCGGCGTGGCCCACGCCGACGCCCCGGCCGAAGCGAAAATGACCGAAGAGCAGTTCCTGGCAAAGCTGAATTTCCAGCAGGGCAAGATCAATCTGGGCGGCGGCGTCGCCTCGCTCGACCTGCCGGCCACCTTCCGCTACCTGGGCGCGGCCGACACCGAGCGCCTGCTGGTCGAGGGCTGGGGCAACATGCCCGGCAACACCACGCTCGGCATGATCGTGCCGGCCGGGGTGAGCCCACTGAGCGAGGCCGGCTGGGGCGTGATCGTCACCTTCGACAAGGATGGCCACGTCAAGGACGACGACGCCGACAGCATCAAGTACGACGAGTTGCTCAAGACCATGCAGGAGGAGACCGCCGCAGCCAGCGAAGAGCGCAAAAAGGCCGGCTACGACAGCATGGCGCTGGTCGGCTGGGCCGAAAAGCCGAGTTACGACAAGGCCAGCCACAAGTTGTTCTGGGCAAAGGAGCTCAAGACAGGCAACAATCCGCAGAACTCGCTCAATTACAACATCCGTGTTCTCGGGCGCGAGGGCGTGCTGGTGCTCAACGCGGTGGCCGGCATGCACCAGATCGACACGATCAAGAAAGAAATGAAGCATGTGACGGCGTTCACCGAGTTTTCGCCCGGCAACCGCTACGCCGATTTCAACGAGAAGACCGACCGGGTCGCCGAGTACGGCATCGCGGCGCTGGTCGCGGGCGGCCTGGCCGCCAAAATGGGCCTGTTCGCGAAGCTGCTCGCGTTCCTGCTGCTGTTCAAGAAATTCGTCATCATCGGCGTGATCGCCATCGGCGCCGCGCTGCTCAAATGGTTCGGCAACCGCAAGGCCAAGGTCAAGGTCAGCCTCGAAAAATAATCCTGGGGCGGTGAAGATTTTCGGCAAACAGTAATGGCGTCGGCTATGAGATTGACGCAGGTGCCGTCAAAAGTGCAGCGATGCAGCGTAAGGCTGACATGGCATTCGGTGCGACGTTCGGTGCTGTGGTCGGAGGAACCGTAGGCGTGGCGCTTTCGGCCGGATGTGATGTTGGCACAGGTGGAGCATGTACGCCTGCCAACCCGGCCATAGTTGCCGCTAGTATTGCGGGTGGCGCGTTAGTTGGGGCACAGGTAGTGCCTCCATTTTTGGAATCAAGCAGGGAACTAGCGAAAAACATATTAACTGCTACTGGTATATCCAAAATGCAGGGCCATGCATCGCACCATATTGTAGCCGAAGGTGCAGCCCTCGCTGCAGGATCGCGGGCAATACTCAACAAGCATGGCATGAACATTGATAGTGCGTTTAACGGGATGAATATGAATATGCGCTATCACAATCGCCTTCATAGCCCCGTCTATCATGCTAGTGTCGAACGGGCCCTTACTGGTTCCGTGTCGTATACCGATGTGGCCAAGAGGTTAAGTGTCATCAGAGCACAAATTATCATTGGAGTTTTCCTTTTTTGATATGATTAAAATATTTGATCCATTGCCCAGTAATTCTCATTACCCTTTGCTCTGGGGAGGAGGGAGCTTTCTTAAGTATGGCGACCTAAATTTTAGGAGCATGAGGAACGACTGGAAGGAAATTAATCTAGATTTCTTTAGAGACGTTAAGAGTCAAGTGAGACCACGAATTACTTGCTTAATCCCTGGCATTGCTTTTGAGGCGGAACTGGAAAATTTATTATTTCCGGTTGAGATGGATGGACTTGAGCTCTTGCCGTTAAAGGTTGAAGGCAAGGACTGGAAGTTGCTGAACTGCTTGAATTCGATTGACAATGTTGATGAGAAGCGCAGTATTTTGCACAGAGACGATTCAGGAAAAATATTTATGGTTCAGAAATTGGTGATAAATAACCTGGCAGTTGATAAAAATGAATTTTTTACCATTCAAGATAGCAATCGTTCCTCTATTTTTGTTATTGAGTCGTTCGTAAATAGAGTACGGCAACTTGGCCTGAAGGGTCTGCAGTTCAGGCATATAGGTGAGGTCAACGTAAATAGCCCCCCATAGCAGAACTGCACGCAGGGCACGCGCAGGGGACGGGGTCAGGTCTGTGTGTGTCACGAACGCAGGCGTAAGCCTGCGATGCTGTATCGAAGATGGGAGACGGCCTCCCGAAGTCCGCTTGCAGGAGCTGGCTTCAAACCGCCCAGTGCGGCTGCGTTCAAAAGGCGCGGTCGTGAGCGACTGGGGAAAAGGCATCGTTAAGATGTCAGGTAAGCATTGAGAAGATGAGCGAAAGCAAACCGTCCGACGAAGCATCGTTAGACTTAAGGTGCTGTCAAAACCGGGGTGTTCAGACTACTCCGGGACCAATCGGGGCGATACCTGCTTACGGACCCGATGGCAGCCGGTGTAGAGGCGGCATGAGCTCAATGCAGGCTTTGGTATCGCAAGGCTGAGGGTCAGGTCTGGAAAGCGGACATTTGTGAACCAAATCGCTTGCTTGATGCTGCGTCTGACGATTGGATACGGACTCGGCCTTTACTGAGTCGAATACCTGTCCAGCCGCTGCGCGGTATCGCCAGCCGCACTTGCGGATAGCAACGGCCACGCTTGCTGCGAAAGTGGGCCACGAGGACGCGCGGTGCGCTGCACCGCTTGCCGCCGCGCTCCGCCGTCAGTTGGTCAAATGCCACGCAAGTGCACAGCCGCTCCGGGGGAAATGCCTTTGGCATTCCACATAAGGCAGTCTTATGCCAAATCGCCCCGTTCACTGCGCTGCGCTTCGTTCCTTGGGGCGATCCCGCGCTTCGCCGGGCCCTTCGGGTTGACCATAAGTTGCCTTATGTCGGGCGCCCTTGCGCGACTGCCAAGCCAGTCAGTGCTGCGTATCTCGCAGTCAGGCGCTGCGCGCGAGGCTGGTACGGGGTGCGGCAAGTCAGGTGGTTGGCGCGCGCGTGGTGCCCCGCTTGCGGCCGCGCTGCGCCGTCAGTCGGGGTGCAAACCGGCTCGGAACAACCGGAGACAGACACCTGTTCCTTGCGGCCGTTTCCGCGAAACAGGGGTCTGTCCCCGGTTTGCTTGGGGTCTGTCCCCTGTTTCGCCTGTTGTCGTCCCCTGTTGTCCTGTCGGCGCTGTTGTCACGGCCAGTTTTAGTGCGGAAAACGCCGCTGACTTCGACCCGCGAAAGCGGGGTGAGGCGGGCGGCGAGCCTAATTTTCGCATGAGCCCGCGAAAAAAAAGGCTCGGCGCCCCCTTCACGACCCCGGTTTCGCTGCTGTGCAAAGACGCCAGCGATCGGGCTTCGAATACGCGGAAAGCTAGCATGCCGAACGACTTGGTCAGCCGCTGCGCGGTATTTCCAGCCGCACTTGCGGATGACAACAGCCACGCTTGCCGCGGAAGTGGGCCACGAGGACGCGCGGTGCCTCGCACTGCTTGCCGCCGCGCTTCGCCGTCAGTCGATCACGTGCCACGCAAAAAAGATACATGCGCCCACGCGCATGTCGCTTCGCAGCGCATTGCTCCCGCAATGTGAAAGCCGCGCGGCGAAAAGCCGCAGGCAAAGCTGCTCGAACGTAGTTTTTTGGCAACCGAAAGATGTCTATAAGTGGGCGGAAACCCCTATAATCGCTGGCACTTGCCGAGCGGGCAGCATAGCCTGCCCATTCCACCAGCGACAATAGGGACATGCCGTGACTCAAACACTGGGATCCGTGAAACAAACACTGGGCCAAAAACTGACCCGCACCAAGCCGGTCGGCACGTCGGTCGACGACGGCGGCGCCCACGCTGGCGGCCTCAAGCGCTCGATGGGCCTGTTCTCGCTGACCATGATCGGGGTCGGCGCCACGATCGGCACCGGCATCTTCTTCACCATGGTCGAGGCGGTGCCCAAGGCCGGTCCGGCGGTGATCCTGTCGTTCCTGCTGGCCGCGCTCACGGCCGGGTTGACGGCGCTGTGCTACGCCGAACTGTCGTTCCGCATCCCCACCTCCGGCTCCTCGTATTCGTTCGCCTACGCCACGGTCGGCGAATTCGCCGCTTTCGTCATGGCCGCCTGCCTGCTGCTCGAATACGGGCTGGCCGCGAGCGCGACCGCGATCGGCTGGTCCGACTACCTCAACCATTTCCTGATGAACGCGACCGGCTGGCAGATCCCCGAGGCCCTGCGCTCGCCGATGCTGGTGGCCGGGCCCGAGGGCACCGAGTTCCATTTCGGGCACATCAACCTGCCGCCAATCCTGCTCGTCGTCATGTGCGGCATCCTGCTCATCCGCGGCACGCGCGAATCGGCCACCACCAACGCGGTCATGGTGATCATCAAGCTGGCGATCCTGCTGTTCTTCGTGGCCGTCGCCTTCACCGGCTTCAACGCCGACAACTTCACCCCGTTCTTCCAGCCCAACACGGCCGCCGGCTTCACGCCGATGCAGGGCGTGACGGCCGCCGCCGCCACCGTGTTCTTTTCGTTCATCGGCCTCGACACCGTGGCCACGGCCGGCGACGAGGTGCGCGACCCGTCGCGCAACGTGCCAAAGGGCATACTGCTCGCGCTCGGCATCGTGACCGTGTTCTACCTGCTCGTCGCGCTCGCCGCCGTGGGCGCCCAGCCGGCATCGATGTTCGCCGGCCAGGAGGCCGGCCTGGCAGTGATCTTGCAAAACGTGACGGGCAAAAGCTGGCCGGCGATGGTGCTGTCGGCCGGCGCCGTCATTTCGGTGTTTTCGGTCACGCTCGTGACGATCTACGGGCAGACCCGTATCCTGTACGCGATCAGCCGCGACGGCCTGATTCCGAAGCTGTTCCAAAAGGTGAACCCGCGCACCCAGGCGCCGGTCGGCAACACCCTGATCGTCTGCCTGGTCGTCGGCACGGTCGCCGGCCTGGTCGATTCGGGCTTCCTGTGGGACATGGTCAGCATGGGCACGCTGACGGCCTTCATGGTGGTCTCGATCGCGGTGCCGGTGATGCGCAGCAAGCAGGGCGAATCGCTGACCAAGGGTTTCAAGGTGCCGTTCGGACCCTACCTGGTGCCCGGCCTGAGCGTGTGCGCCTGCCTGTTCATGATGAAGGATTTGTCGAGCACGACCTACACCGTGTTCGCCTGCTGGATGGCGGTGGCGCTGGCCGCCTACTTCGCCTACGGCATCCGCAACTCGCGCCTGAATCGTCCGGCCTGAAGCGCGCCGGCGCGTTTTCAATAAAAAGCCGCGGCCGTGCCGCGGTTTTTTTTATCCGGCGCACTTTATTGGGATACAATTTTTCCAATAAGGAATTCTGAAAAGTAACTCTAGATTTAGACGGCCCGGCGTTTCAACCGCTCTTAGCGAGTTTGCATGGAAAATGACCAACAGGACGCAGCGTTCGTCGACCTCGCGGGCGCGCTCGAGCTGATCGGGGGCTTCGCCGCCGCGGCCACGCCCGAGGCGCTGATCGAGAGCGCGCTGCGCGCCACGCAGCACCACGCGGCCGGTCACAAGGCGTGCGTGTTGCGCACGGCCGGGCAACGCTACCGGCTGGTGGCGCCCGAGCAGGCCGACGGCGCGCCGTCCTACCTGCCGCCGTTCGCGCAGCTGCTGCTCGAATCCGGGCACGCGCCGGGACGCTGCCCGACCATCCGCGAACACGGCGCGCTCGGCCTGCCCCTGACCGGCCCGGGCGGCCGCCACCTCGGCTACCTGTGCTGCTGGCAGAGCGGGCAGTCGTCGCTGGCGCCGCGGCAATTGCACATGCTCAGCCTGATCGCCGCCGCCCTGTCGGCCTCGCTCGCGGCACTGTCGGCGCTGGCGCGGGAGCGCCGGCTGCTGCGCCAGATCATCGACAACGTGCCCGACCAGATCTATGTCAAGGACGCGGCGGGCCGCTTCATCATCGGCAACCGGGCCGCCGCCGCCGGCATCGGGGTCGACTCGCCGCAGCAACTCGAGGGCCGCTCGGACCTCGAGTTTTTCCCGATCGCCTGCCGCACCCGTTTCCACGAGGACGAGCAGGGCATCATCGGCACGGGCGAGGCGATCGTCGACCAGATCGAGGAGAGCATCAACCGGGCCGGGCTGCGGCGCTGGTATTCGACCACCAAGGTGCCCTTGCTCGACGACGCCGGCAGGGTGCACGGGATCGTCGGCCTGTCGCGCGACGTGACCACGCGCATGAGCTCGGACGAGGCGATCCGCCTGCGCAACCGCGCGCTCGAGGCCAGCAACGACGCCGTCATCATCACCGGCTGCCGCGAGCCCGACTATCCGGTGTCGTTCATCAATCCCGCGTTCGAAAGGATGACCGGCTTCACGCCCGAGCAGGCGCGCCAGCGCTCGCTCGCGGCCCTGCTCGGGCTCGAGATCGGCAATCCGAGCAGCGCCGGCCTGCTCGAGGCGCTGCGCGAGCAGCGCGAAGGGCGCGCGGTGCTGCGCTGCCCGCGCAAGGATGGCGGCGTGTTCTGGAGCGACATCCGGATGGCGCCGGTGCGCGACGCCGGCGGCGTTGTGAGCCACTACGTGTTCACCATCAGCGACATCAGCAAGGCGCGCGACACCGAGCAGCAGCTCGAGCGGCTCGCCAGCCTCGACATGCTGACCGGCCTGCCGAACCGGCGCCTGCTGCTCGACCGGTTGACCCAGGCCCTCGCGATGGGCGAACGCGGCGGCTTCGTGGTGGGGGTCGCGTTCATCGACCTCGACCGGCTCAAGCATGTCAATGACACGCACGGGCACGACGCCGGCGACGCCGTGCTCAGGGCCGTCGGCCAGCGCGTGCTGGCCTGCGTGCGCAAGTGCGACACGGTCGGGCGCCTCGGCGGTGACGAGTTCGTGCTGGTGTCGCTGCATAACACGAAGGCCAGCGGCAAGCAGGCCGCCGCGCAGGAGGGTGGCGGGCTGGTGTACATCACGCGCATGCTCGAGAAAATCCAGGGAAAGGTCGCCCAGCCGGTGGCCGTGGGCGGGCTCGACTTGAGCGCCACCTGCAGCATCGGGATGAGCCTGTTCCCGCGCGACGGCAAGGATGCGGAAACCTTGCTCAGGCACGCGGAGAACGCGATGAACGTGGCCAAGAAGAACGGGCGCAACAAGATCGAGTTCAATCCCGAGCCGTAGCGGAGCGGGCCGTATGCACCCCGGTGTTGCCGGGGGAATGGGCGCATGCCCGGGCAAGTGCGTCTGGCATTCGTGCTCGTTTTGGGGCGCGTTTTGTCTGGTTTTGTCGAATCGTGCCTTGCCGTTTTGCGCAAGAGAAACTGTGGGACGAAACGAGACAGAACGCGCACGAACAACGCGGCAAACGAGCATCAACGCCAGAGAGGGCGATGGCGGCACCTCCATCGGTCCGGCCCCGATTTGCAGGCGGGAAAGCCCGCGGCGCGGCGCCCCGGCCCAAAAAAAAGCCACGCGGTCAATCGACGGCGTGGCTTTTTGTCGCAGGCGGCGCATGGCGCGCCGCCGTTTGGGCGCTTACTCGACGCCCATTTCCTTGAGCAGGTTGTCGGCCTTGTCGACGTGCTTCATGTTCCAAAGCATGTAACGCACGTCTACCTGGATGTCGCGCGTGTTGACCTTGTTGTAGTCCCAGTCGGAGATGATCGAATCGAGCGTGCCGTCGAACGCGAGGCCGATGAACTCGGCCTTGCTGTTCAATGCCGCCGAACCGGAGTTGCCGCCGGTGATGTCGAGCGTGGCCAGGTAGTTGACCGGCACGGTCTTGAGCTTCGGGTCGACATACTTGCCGAAGTCCTTGGACTGGATCGCGGCCAGCTGGGCTGCAGGCGCGTTGAACTCGCCTTCGCCGGTGGCCTTGGCGACCACGCCCTTGACGGTCGTGAACGCGCTCCAGGAACCGGTGCCGTCGGCGCCGTGGGCGCGGCCGGCGACGTTGCCGTAGGTTACGCGCAAGGTGCCGTTGGCGTCGGGATAGACCGGCTGGCCCTTGCTGTTCATGTAGGCGATTTTCGCCTTCATGTAGTTGGCGTAGGCTTGCTGGATCTTGCCGCCGAGTTCTTCCATCTCGGCTTCACGCTTGAGGCCGGCATCGTACATGGCGACCGCGCCCTTGATGAAGCTGTCGCCGCTGGCCTTGAAGTCTGCCGGCGTCTTGCCGATCCATGCCGCGCGCTCGGTCTTGTTGTGCATCGTCGATCCGGCGTACATCGCGTCGAGCGTGGCCTTCAGTTCGGCCTCGCCCATGCCGTCGCGGATGCCCATGGCGGCGTCGAAGTTGGCCGAACGCTGCTCTTTGGGCTGGGCGGCGTACTTGACCAGGTTGTTCATGACGAGCGCCTTGTCGACTTTTTCGTCGTAGGTGCGGTCGATCGCGGCGATGCCCGCGCTCAGGCGCGCCAGGTCGCGCTCCTGGAAGCCGCCCTTGCGCTCGGCGTTCGGCTTGGCGTTCTCGTTGGCCAGGCGGTACAGGGTGCGCGCCGTGGCGAACAGGCGCGGATACGAGCGCACCAGATAGAAGTCGCGCTTGGCCTCGGCGTCGCGCTGGGCGATCAGTTGCTCGACCTGCTCGATGTCGGCCGCGTATTCCTTGGTGCGGGCCGGGCTGGCCTTGATCCAGGCCTTCATTTCGGCGTGCTCGCGCGTCTTGCGCGCCAGGAAGTCGCTGTCGGCGTAACTGTTGAGCATGCCCTTGCGGTTCTTGTAGTAGTTGTTGATGCCCGCGACCTGGCCGGCGTACTTGAGCTTGACGTCCGGGCTGTTCTTGGTCTCGCGCTCGATGATCGCGAGCGACTCGGCCGACGATTTGACGAATGCCGGATAGTCCCAGCCGAAGGTGGACGCCACCTCGGATGGCAGGCGGTGGCGGTTGGTGCGCCCGGGGTAGCCCAGCGCCATGATGAAGTCGCCTTCCTTGACGCCTTCTTTGGCCATTTTCAGGTGGCTCGTCGAGGTGTACGGGACGTTGTCCTTGGAGTAGTCGGCGGCCTTGCCGTCCTTGCTAACATAGGCGCGGTAGAAACCGTAGTCGCCCGTGTGGCGCGGCCACATCCAGTTGTCGGTGTCGCCGCCGAACTTGCCCACGCCCTCAGGCGGCGCGTGCACCAGGCGCACGTCGCGGATTTCGAGCTGTTTGATCAGGTAGTACTCGAGGCCGCCGTAATAGCCGGCCACGGTGCAGCGGTGTCCCGCGTCTTTTTCGCACTCGGCGACGATGGCCTTCTCATTTTTTTCGAAACCGTCGACGCGCTGCTTGCCGCTCAGTTTGGCGACATCGGGCGTGATCACCTTGTCGGTCACGTTGGTGACGCCCTTGGTGACGAAGACCCGGCTGCCCGGCGCGGCCGGCAGTTCCTCGGCGAACGATTTGGCCAGGAAGCCGTTGGCCAGCAGGTCGCGCTCTGGCGTCGAGTTGGCCGCAACGCTGCCGTACACGCAGTGGTGGTTGGTCGCGACCAGGCCCTGCGGCGAGACGAACGAGGCGGAGCAGCCGCCGAGGCTGACGATCGCGTTCATCGGGAATTCGGTCAGTTTGGTCAGCGACGCCGGGTCGAGTTTGAGGCCGGCGGCCTTGAGTTGCTTCGCTACTTGTGGCAGCTGCTGCGGCATCCACATGCCTTCGTCAGCGTATGCGCTGGCGGTGCTGAGGATGGCGAGCGTGAGGAGGGTCTTTTTCATTCGCGTGTCGTCTCTGATTGGTCAATGGGATCAAGCCCGGTCGTGCCGGGCGCCCTAGAGTATCCGCACCCCCCACCCAATAGTCAACCAGAATCTACGCCACGTGTATGCAAGCGCATATGCATACGTTCCGAATGGAAACGCAGCGGCGCCCCCTCTCACAGCTGGGCGCCGACCAGGGCGGCGAGGTTGCCGGTGAGCTTGTCGTGCCACGGCCGGTCCTGCCACTGTTTCAGCGTGACCTCGCGCGCTTGCGCCCAGTCGCGCGTAAACACTGCGCGCTGGCGCAGCGCGAACGCGGAGTCGATCACGTTCAGGTTGGCCTCGTCGTTGAGGCTGAACGAGCGGGCGTCGAAGTTGGTCGAGCCCACCGACACAAGCAGCGAATCGACCACCAGCGCCTTGACGTGGTACATGGTCGGCTGGTACTCGGCGATCCGCACCCCGGCCTCGAGCAACTGGCCGAAGCTGTCGCGCGAGGCCGCGCGCACGATCTTCGAGTCGATGTCCTCGCCGGGCGTGATGATGCGCACCACCACGCCGCGGCGGGCGGCGGCGGCCAGCGCCCTGAGGGTCAGCACGTCGGGCACGAAATAGGCCGACGACAGGTCGATCGAATCGCGCGCGGCCGTGATCGAGAGCAGGTACATCAGGTGCATGCTTTCGCTGCCGCCGGTGGGCGAGCTCGAGAACATCTGGGCCGCCTGGTCGCCGCGCGCGGCCAGCGCCGGGAAGTAGGCGTCGCCGTCGAGCACGGTGCCGGTGGCCTTGGTCCAGTTGTCGGAGAACACCGCCTGCATCTGGCCGACCACCGGGCCCTCGACCCGGAAATGGGTGTCGCGCCAATGGTTGGTGTCCTGGCCGTCGCCGCGCCATTTGTCGGCGATGCCAACCCCGCCCGTGAAGCCGATTTTGCCGTCGACCACGAGCACCTTGCGGTGGGTGCGGTTGTTCAGGCGCGTGAATTTCCACCAGACGGGCTTGTGGTAGCGCCGCACTTCGATGCCGGCGGCCTCCATCGCCTCGATCGCGCCAACGTCCATCTTGATGCTGCCGATGAAGTCGAGCATGACGTGCACCTTGACGCCGGCCCTGGCGCGCTCGATCAGCGCCTTGGAGAATTCGCGCCCGATCGTTTCGGACCAGTAGATATAGGTCTCGAACGTGATGCTGCGCTCGGCCTTGCGGATCGCGTCGAGCATGGCGGGGAAGATCCGGTCGCCGTTGATGAGTTCTTCGACGAGGTTGCCGTCGACGATGGGGGGGCCGAGCAACACGCCCATCGAGCGCCGGAATTGCGGGTCCGCGGTGCTGTAATGGCGCTTGAGCTGGGTCTCGATCTTCTGTTCCCCCGGGCGCAGGTTGAACACCAAAAACACCGCGAGCAGGGTGAGCCCGGCGCCGATCGATGCAGCCATTAAAGGTTTCATTCTCATAGGCAAATCCGGACGAAAAAAAACCAACGCTTGGTGGCGTTGGTTGGTGGAGCCGAAGCGCTTAGCGCGCTTTTCCCCGGCGGAAAAGATTAACGATGGCCAGCAGGATGACCGCGCCCAAGAACGACACGAGCAGCGAGGTCAGGCTGAAATCGTCCGAGTTGATGGTGCCGGTCCCGAACAGCGGGGAGAGCAGCCAGCCGCCCAGGAACGCGCCGACGATGCCGACGATGACATTCAAAATCATGCCTTGTTCGGCGTCTGTTTTCATGACGAGGCTTGCGAGCCAACCGAGGACACCACCGACGACGAGCCAGATAATAAAGATCATGTTGATTCTCCCTAATAGTTAAAAAACATACTCCAAAGCCACCGATTTGCTGGCCGTGTGAAAAAGTCTAGGGCTCGCGATCTGCATGGTCGGTGCGGCAACGAACTTAATTCTCCGATTGATGTTTTGGATAATTTCGGTGTGAATTTTTTAATTCTTATGAAAATTGTTCTTACGTGCGTGAACGAACGGAGTGGGGGTCGAGCTCATCATATCTTGCCATACCGGCAGCAACTTATTGCCGATTCTTAGCTCCGCACGACGAACCGAAAAGGAAATTCAAAATGAGTAACTACGACACGACAAAAAATTCCCGTATGGTCACCGGCCTGTTTCGTGATCGTGACAGCGCCGAGCGCGCTTATCAGTCGCTGAGCGCACGCGGCTACACCACCGACGACGTCAACCTGGTCATGTCCGACGAGGCGCGCGCGCGCCACTTCGCCGACGCCGACACCGAGCTCGGCAGCAAAGCGGCCGAGGGCGCGGGCGTTGGCGCCGGCATCGGCGGCACCATCGGCGCGGTGCTGGCCGGTATCGCGGCGGTCGGCACCACCCTGGTGCTGCCTGGCATTGGCCTGGTCATCGCCGGCCCTCTGGCGGCGGCGATCGCCGGCGCCGGCGCCGGTGGCGTCGCGGGCGGCCTGATCGGCGCGCTGATCGGCGCCGGCATTCCTGAAGAGCGCGTCAAGCACTACGAGGCCGGCATCCAGGAGGGCGGCATCGTGATGGGCGTGATCCCACGCTCGGATGACGACGCGGTCCACATCGAAAAAGCATGGCTCGACAACGATGGCGAGCACGTCGTCGGCGTCGGCATGGGCGCCACCGCCGGCGCCATCGCCGGTGGCACCATCGGCGCCGTCGCCGGTCCGATCGGCATGGCCGCGGGCGCCGCCATCGGCGGCATCGCCGGCGGCCTGGCGGGCAAGGGCGCCGCTGAAGTCGTCAATCCAAAGCTGGGCGACGAGCTCGACGACCATAACCTGTCCAAGGGCGTGGGCGCCGGCGGTGGGGCAGCCATGGGTGCCGCGATCGGCGCCGTGGGCGGCCCGATCGGCATGGCCGCCGGTGCCGCGATCGGCGGCATCGCCGGTGGCCTGGCCGGCAAGGGCGCGGGCGAGGTCGCCAATCCCACGTATGGCGACGACCTGCCCGAGCATAATCTGGCCAGTGGCGTCGGCGCCGGCGGCGGCGCGGCCATGGGTGCGGCCGCGGGCGCCTTCGGCGGTCCGGTCGGCATGGCGGCCGGTGCCGCCATCGGCGCGCTCGCCGGCGGCATGGCCGGCAAGGCGGCTGGCGCCGTGGTCAATCCGGCTGAAGAGTCGGCCTACTGGCGCGAGTCGTACCTGAGCGCGCCTTACTACACGCCCGGTTACACCTACGACGACTACGCTCCCGCGTACGAGCTCGGCTACAACGGCCGCTCGCGCTATCCCGGCCGCTTCGACACGGTCGAAAACGACCTGGCCGACGAGTGGGACCAGGTCAAGGGCCAGTCGCGCCTGAGCTGGGCGCAGGCCAAGTCGGCCAGCCGCGCGGCCTGGGACAAGGTCGAGCGCGCCATGCCTGGCGATTTCGACGGCGACGGACGGTAAGGCAGGCAATTGGCATGGCGTAGCCATGCCCCCCGCGGAACGGGCCGGCCCCGCAAGGCCGGCCTCCGTAGGGATGGGTAGATAGCAAAAAAACCCCGCCGGCAGCGATGCCGGCGGGGTTTTTTCCGCCTTGTGGAAGGCGGGCGGCGCTTACTGCTTGACCGCTTCGATCGAGATCGCCAGCTTGACGTCCATCGAGAAGCGCGGCTGGCCATAGCTGATGCCGTAGTCGCTGCGCTGGAAGGTGGCCGAGGCGTCGGCGCCGCACACTTCCTTCTTGTGCATCGGGTGCACGATGCACTTGAATTTATTGATGGTCAACGTCAATGGCTTGGTCACGCCGTGCAGCGTCAGTTCGCCGTTGATCGCGCTCGGGGTGTCGCCGGTGAAGCTGATCGATTTGGACTTGTAGGTGACCGTCGGGAATTTGGCGACGTCGAACATGTCTTCGTTCTTGGCGTGCTTGTTGAGTTTTTCGTGGCCGAAGTCGAGCGAGTCGGCGTCGATCAGGATGTCGACCGAGCCGGTCTTGGCCGCGCGGTCGAGCACGACGGTGCCCTCGGTCTTGGTGAACTTGCCGCGCAGGATGGAGATCCCCATGTGGTCCGCTTCGAAGCTCGGGTAGGTGTGGCCCGGGTCGATCTTGAAGGTCTCCGGCGCGGCGAAGGCGGCGGTGGCGCTGGCGGCGAGGATGGCGGCGAAGATGGTCTTGAGTTTCATTGGTGTCCCTGCTGTTGGTTGAAGTGCTTGTTGGGTGGAATCGGGTAAAAGCCGGGTGAAAATTGGGTGAAAACCGGGTAAATAAAACGGGTGAAAATCGTTGCGCTTCTACTGCCCCGCGGTGACGCGGAATTTGATGACGACGTCGTCGGCGACCACGCTGGTGTCTTTCCACTCGCCGTCGCCGATATTAAAGCCAAGGCGCTTGATCGGCAATGCGCCTTCGAACACCTGCCTGCCGCCCTCGCTGCGCAAGGTCAAGGGGAAGGCGACCTCCATCGTCCTGCCCTTGATCGTGAGCTTGCCGCTGACGGCCAGTTGGCCGGCGCCGGCCGGCTTGATCGCGCTCGACACGAAGCGCGCCTTGGGGAACTGGGCCGCGTTGAACCACTCCTTTTTCGCCACTTCGCGGTTCATGTCCGGGTCGCCCAGGTCGAGGCTGGCGGTGTCGATTTCGACCACCGCCTTCGAGGCGTCCGGCCTGGCCGCGTCGTAGTCGATCTGCGCGTCGAATTTTTTGAACTTCGACTCGACCGACACGCCCATCTGCTTGAAAACGGCCGAGACCGAGCTTTTGGCCGGGTCGGTCTTGAGCGGCGCGGCGTGGGCGGCCAGGGCGAGGGCCAGCAGCGTGAGTACGGCCGTGCTTCGGGTCAATTTCATCGGGTGGTCCTTTGCGAAATAGTGGTGGTCACGGCAGCATGCGCTTGAGCACGCCGTCGCGGTCGATGAACTGGTGCTTGAGCGCGGCCGCGAGGTGGGCGCCGACGCACGCTGCCAGCGTCATGGTGAGCCAGTAATGCACTTGTTTGAGCACGGCTTTGAGGTCCGGATCGGGCGCGATCAGGACCGGCAGCTCGAACAGGCCGAGATAGACCACCGGCACGCCGGCCGCCAGGGTGTAGAAATAACCCGACACGGGCACCGCGAACAGCAGCGCGTAGAGCAGGCCGTGCAGGGCGGAGGCCGCGTTTTGCTGCCATCGCGGCATGCCGGCCGGATACGCCGGGGGCTTGTGCGCGAGGCGCCACAGCAGGCGCGCGGCGGCCAGCGCGAGGATCGTCACCCCAAGCCACTTGTGCCAGGAATAGAACCTGAGCTTGGACGGCGTGAAACCGGGGATGTCGGTCATGACCAGTCCGAGCGTGAACGCGGCCACCACCAGCAGGGCGAGCAGCCAGTGCAGCACGATCGCGGTGAGGGTATAGCGTTGCATGGGCCAGCTCCAGGAAAATAGTACTCGTTAGGACCAATATACCAAAAAACCCGTGCCGCCGTGCGCGTGCCCGGGCTTTGCTGGCTGAACATTAGCACGTCGGGCATTGCAAGTACGCCACAGACGTGCCCGCGATTTGGCGACATTGTGTCATCATTGGCCAATACTGTTAAAACACCGTTAAACGAAACCCGAAAACCGCGCCGACCCCACCGCCATGGACACACAAACGAAGGCCCAGCGCCACCCTTTCAGCCTATGTGCGCTTGCCGGCATCGCCGCCGCGGTCGCGCTGACGCCCGCGGCGCCGGCCTGCGCCTTCGATAACGTCTCGGTGACCGACATCGCCGACTTGTCGATCGAAGAGCTGTAGAACATCCAGATCACCTCGGTGTCCAAAAAGCCCGAGCGGCTCGCCGCCGCCGCCGCCGCCGGGTTCGTGATCACGGCCGACGACATCCGGCGCTCGGGCGCGCGCAGCGTGGCCGAGGCGCTGCGCCTGGCGCCCAACCTGCAGCTGGCCATGTCGAGCGCCTCGGCGTATGCGATCACCGCGCGCGGCTTAAACGGCAGCAACAACAGCAGCCCGAACAAACTGCTGGTGCTGATCGACGGCCGCTCCGTGTATTCGCCGCTGTTTTCGGGCGTGTTCTGGGACGTGCAGGACGTGCTGCTCGAAGACATCGAGCGGATCGAGGTCGTCAGCGGGCCGGGTGGCACCCTGTGGGGCGTCAACGCGGTCAACGGCGTGATCAACATCACCACCCGCGCGGCCGGGCAAACCGAGGGCGCGCTGCTGGCGCTGGCCGGCGGCAACCTTGGCGGCGAGGCGGCCTTCCGCTATGGCAAGGGCAATGCCGACGGCGCGTGGCGCGTGTACGGCAAGGCGTTGGGCCGGCGGCACGGCCGCGCCGCGGACGGGCGCGACAATAAAGACGCGTGGCACAAGAACCAGATCGGCATGCGCGCCGACTGGGTCCGCGGCGCCGACCGTTTCAGCCTGCATGGCGACGCCTACACGGGGTCCGAGGGGCAGCCCGAGCCGGGCGCGATCTCCGTCACCGGCACCGCGCTCAAGCTGGGCATGGTCAACATCTCGGGCGCCAACCTGACCGCCCACTGGCGCCGCGCGCTGGACAACGGCGCCGGCCTGAGCGTGCAGGCCTACCTCGACCACACCAAGCGCAGCGTGGACCCGACCTACGCCCAGTCGCTCAATATCGCCGACCTGCAGTTCCAGCACACGCCAGCCGGCGCTGGGACGGCACAACCTGGTGTGGGGCGCCAATGTGCGTCACGCGCGCGACCGGGTGGTCAACGGCGACGTGGTCGCCTTCCTTCCGGCCAGGGTGAACCAGAACTGGACCAGCCTGTTCGCGCAGGACGAGATCCGGCTCGGCGAGTCGGTGCGCGCCACGCTCGGGGCGCGCGTCGAGCGCAACGACTACACCGGCAACGAATTTTTGCCCACGCTGCGGCTGGCGTGGAAGGCCGCGCCCAACCACGCGCTGTGGGCGGCGGCCTCGCGCACCGTGCGCGCGCCGTCGCGGCTCGACGCCGACGCCTTCATTCCGGCGCGCCCGCCCCACCTCCTGCGCGGCGGGCCGGCGGTGCGCTCGGAGCTGGCGAACGTGTTCGAGCTCGGCTACCGCGGCCAGCCGTCGCCGGCGCTGTCGTGGTCGGCCACGGTGTTCCACAACGACTACAAGCGCCTGCGCACGCTCGAACTGGACCCCGGCAAGACCTTCCTCACCTTCGGCAACCAGATGGAGGGCAGGGCGAGCGGGGTCGAGATGTGGGGCAACCTGCAGCTGTCGCAGCGCTGGCGGCTGAGCGCGGGGCTGTTCGGCCTGCATCAGCGGCTGACCTTGCTGCCGGGCGCCTTCGACACGGCCGCGCCGCAGGCTTCGCGCAAGGACCCGTCACACACGGCGCAGCTGCGCGCGAGCTTCAATGTGTCGGACGACAAGGAGTTTGACATGGCGCTGCGCCGGGTCGGCAAGCTCGACAATCCGCAGGTGCCGGCCTACACCGCGCTCGACATGCGCTTCGGCTGGCGGCTCGGGCCCGGGTTCTCGCTCGCGCTGAGCGGAAGGAATCTGACCGGCGGGCACGGCGAGTACGGGCCGCTGGCGACGCGCATCGAGGTGCCGCGCTCGGTTGGGCTGTCGCTGGTGTGGCGCGACTGATCTTCTCGCGCCAGCAAAAGAAATCGTGTCGCGATAGGCCATGGCGCAATAAGCCATGGCGCAACAAACCAACATCGTCCTCCGCGCAGGCAAGGACCCATAGTTTGTTTTGCGCGAACGTTCCATGGGTCCCCGCCTGCGCGGGGACGATGTGGATTTACAGCACTTGACTTTCCATCGACACGACTTCTCGAGGTGATTAAACGGCCTTGGCCAGGGCGGCGGCGATGCCCGTGTAGTTGGCCGGCGTCATCGCCAGCAGCAGATCCTTGGCGTCCAGCGGAATCGCCAGCGTGACGATGAACTCGCGCAGCGCGTCCTTCGAGATGCCCTTGCCGCGGGTCAGTTCCTTGAGTTGCTCGTACGGGTTCTCGATGCCGTAGCGGCGCATCACGGTCTGCACCGGCTCGGCCAGCACCTCCCAGTTGGCGTCGAGGTCCTGGTCGAGGCGGGCCGCGTTCACTTCGAGCTTGTTAAGGCCGCGCAGGCAGCTGTCGTAGGCCAGCAGGGTGTAGCCGAAGCCGACGCCGATGTTGCGCAGCACGGTCGAGTCGGTCAGGTCGCGCTGCATGCGCGACACCGGCAGCTTCTCGGCCATGTGCTTGAGCACGGCGTTGGCCAGGCCCAGGTTGCCCTCGGAGTTTTCGAAGTCGATCGGGTTGACCTTGTGCGGCATGGTCGAGGAGCCGATCTCGCCGGCCTTTGTCGTCTGCTTGAAGTAGCCGAGCGAGATGTAGGCCCAGATGTCGCGGTTCAGGTCGAGCAGGATGGTGTTGGCGCGCGCGAAGGCGTCGAACAACTCGGCCATGTAGTCGTGCGGCTCGATCTGGATCGTGTACGGGTTGAAGGTCAGGCCGAGGCGCCGCTCGATGACGTCCTTCGAGAACGCGGCCCAGTCGAAGCCGGGGTAGGCGGCCAGGTGGGCGTTGAAGTTGCCGACCGCGCCGTTCATCTTGCCGAGGATTTCGACGGCCCCGATGCGCGCGGCCGCGCGCTGCAGGCGCGCCACCACGTTGGCCATCTCCTTGCCGAGCGTGGTCGGGCTGGCGGTCTGGCCGTGGGTGCGCGAGAGCATCGGCTGCGCCGCGTTGTCGTGCGCGATCTGGGTCAGCTTGGCGATCAGGGCCTGCAGCGCCGGCAGCATCACGCCGTCGCGCGCGGCCTTGAGCATCATGCCGTGCGAGGTGTTGTTGATGTCCTCGGAGGTGCAGGCGAAGTGGATGAACTCAGTCGCAGCGAGCAGCTCGGGCACGTCCTTGACCTGCTCCTTGAGCCAGTATTCGACCGCCTTGACGTCGTGGTTGGTGACCGCCTCGATCGCCTTGATGCGTGCCGCGTCCTCGTCCGTGAAGTGCGAGCCGATGCGCTCGAGCAGCGCCGTCGCGTCCTGCGAAAACGGTTTGATCTCGGCGAAGCCGGCCAGCGACAAGGCCTGCAGCCAGGAGATTTCGACCTTGACGCGGTGGTGCATGAAACCGGCTTCGGACAGGATCGGGCGCAGTTTGTCGGTCTTGGCGGCGTAGCGGCCGTCGAGCGGGGACAGGGCCGACAGCGTGGAGTAGGGGGCGGTAGTGGTCATGGCGGGGGCTTTGCTAGGGGGCGGTGGAGGAAGATGCGGCGATTTTACCATTTTGGCGCCCGCCCGGCCCGCCCCGGGCCGGCCCCGGGCCCGCGCCGCCGGCGTCGCCGCGCCCCGCGCGCGGACCCGATGTTATACTGCGAGCCAGTCATCTACTTCAAGCATTTATGAAACTCATCGGTTCGCTCGCCAGTCCCTTCGTGCGCAAAGTGCGCGTTGTGCTGGCCGAAAAAAAGCTCGACTACGACTATGAGCTCGAGAGCGTCTGGGACGCCGGCACGCAGATCCACCTGTCCAATCCGCTCGGCAAGGTGCCGTGCCTGATCATGGACGACGGCACCCCAATGATCGATTCGCGCGTCATCGTCGAGTACCTCGACACCCTCACGCCCGTGTGCAAACTGCTGCCGCCGCAAAGCCGCGACCGCGCCTCGGTCAAGTGCTGGGAGGCGCTCGCCGACGGCGTGCTCGACGCCGCCGTGCTGGTGCGCCTCGAGCACACGCTGCGCCCGGCCGAACAGCAAAGCGCGGCCTGGATCGCGCGCCAGATGAACAAGGTGCACGCCGGCCTGGCCGCCATGTCGGCCGACCTCGGCGAGCTGCCTTTCTGCAAGGGCAACCAATACACGCTGGCCGACGTCGCCGTCGGCTGCGCGCTCGGCTGGATCCAGTTCCGCTTCCCCGAAATCGACTGGCCCGAGGACTATCCGAACCTCGCGCGCCTGTACGCCAAGCTGTCGGAGCGCCAGTCGTTCAAAGACACCGTCCCCCAGTAGGCGGGCACAAGCCACAACAAGCCACAACAAGCGACATCGTCCCCCTTGGGGCCCGCCGTGAAGCGTTTTTTGGGAACCTAGCGCATGACAATTGTCTTGTTTGGCGAAGCCCTCGTCGACGATTTCGGCACCAGCCAGGTGGCCTCGGGCGCGCCGTTCAACGTGGCGCGCACGCTGGCCGCCTTCATGGCGCCGCAACTGCTCATCACGCGCATCGGCAGCGACCGCAACGGCGCCTTGGTGCGCGCCGAATGCGAGCGCTTCGCGATGTCCGAACTGGGCATCCAGACCGACCCGATCGAGGCCACCGGGCGCGTGGTGGCCGAGCGCTTCCGCAACGGCTACCGCATGGCGGTCGAGCCCAACCAGGCCTACGACTTCATCGACGCCGGCGATGCGCTGGCCGCGCTCGCGACGGTGGCGCCCGCAATGATCTGCTTCGGCACCCTGGCCCAGCGTGGCGAACTTTCGCGCGCGACGCTGGCCGCGCTGCTCGAGGCGAGCGACGCCACCCGCGTGCTCGACCTGAACCTGCGCCCCGGCCAGGTCGACCAGCGCTGCGTGTCGGAGTCGCTGCACGCGGCCGACATCGCCAAGGTCAACGAAGCCGAGCTCCAGACGCTGTTCGAATGGTATTGCGGGATGCCGCCGACGGCGCCCGCGCCCGGGCGGGACACGGTGCGCGCGGCCTGCCGCAAGCTGATGGACATGTTTTCGCTGCGCGGACTGATCGTCACGCTGGAGCACCGCGGCGCGGTGTACTTCGGCGTCGACGGCGCGACCATCGAGAGCCGCGACAACCCGGCGCCCGCGTTCGTGCTCGACACGGCCGGCGCGGGCGACGCGTTCTGCGCCGTGTTCCTGCTCGGCAGCGCGCGCGGCTGGCCGCTCGAGCAAACGCTGGCGCGCGCCAACGCGTTCGCGGGCGCGGTCTGCACGGTCGCCGGGGCGATCCCGCAGGACATCAATTTCTACGACAAGTGGGCGGCGCTCTGGCGCAACTGAGGCACTGAACGCTTCAGTAATCGTGCCGGAAGCATAAACCCACATCGTCCCCGCCTTCGCGAGGACGATGTGGGTTTGGGTCTTGTCTACTTAACTTTAAGGCTCTTAAAGCTGCGTGCTTGCTCAGCCGTGCGCTTACTCGCCCATCTGGCTTTGCAGGTAGTTCTGGATGCCGATCTTGACGATCAGGTCGAGTTGGGTCTCGAGCCAGTCGATATGCTCTTCGGTGTCTTCGAGGATCAGCAGCAGCAGGTCGCGCGAGACATAGTCGGTGGCCAGTTCGGCGGCCGCGATGCCTTCCTTGACCGTCAGGTGCGCCACTTGCTCGAGCTTGAGGTCGCATTCGAGCATTTCCTGCGTCGATTCGCCGATCAGCAGCTTGTGCAGCGCCTGCAGGTTGGGCAGGCCGTCGAGCATGAGGATGCGGTCGATCAGCTTGTCGGCGTGCTTCATCTCGCCGATCGATTCGTCGTATTCCTTCTTGGCCAGCTTGTCCAGGCCCCAATGGCGGTACATGCGCGCGTGCAGGAAATACTGGTTGACCGCGGTCAGTTCATTGGTGAGTTGCGCGTTGAGCAGCCGCAGGACGTTCTTGTCGCCTTTCATGGGAGGCTTTCTTCAGTGTTGGGATGGCGCCCATGATAACAAACGACGGCGCGCGCCGTGTGGAAATTCAATGGTGCGGCTTTGCCCTTGGTTAGCTGTTGAGTTCGAAGCTCAGGGGCAGCAGGACGAACACGGCGACCGCGTGGCCGTCTTCGATATACGGTTTGAACAGGTAGCGCAGCGCCGCCTCGCGGCCGGCCGCGTCGAGCCGGGCGAAGCCGGACGACGATTCGACGAGCACCTTGTCGGGCACGCCTTTTTCGTTGACGAGGATGCGCAGCACGACCTTGCCCTGCTCGCCCATGCGCTTCGACAGCGGCGGGTAGGTCGGTTGCGCCGTGCTGATCGGCTCGACGCCCGAACTGACGGTGCGCGGGCCGGACGGCTTGGGCGCCGCCGGCGGCGCGATGGCAGCCTGCGCGGGCGCGGCCTGGCGCTCGACCGGGGCGGCGACGGCGGCCGGCGGCGGCGTGGTGATGGCGTTCTGGACGGCGGCGAGATTGATCAGGGGTAGCGGCGGGATGACCGGCGGCGGCGCCTCGGCCAGCGCGACGTTTTTGGGCACCGGCGCCGGCGCGGCCGGCTTGCTCGGCGCGGGCGGGTCGACGAAGTTGACGTAGACGGTGTCGGGCATGGCCTTTTGCACGATGCGGTGGGCCATGCCGCTATAGATAAGCAGAAACATCAGCGCGTGGACCACGACGATGCCGGTGAGCGGGACAAGCTTCTGGCGCAGCTGCGCGAACGGGCTGACGCTCGGCGCGGGCTGCAGGGAGAAGGTCATCGAGGACATGGTGGTGCTCAGGCCGCCTGTGGGGTGCGCGACGCGCCGCGGAACGACATTTCGGTGACCACGGTCTTGCTCTCGAGATGGGCGTGCAGGACCTCGCGCGCGCAGCTCGTGCACTTGCCGCAGCAGGTGCCGACCCCGAGTTCATGGTGCAGCTCGGACATCGAGCTCAGGCCGAGATCGACCGCTTGCCGGATCTCGCGGTCGGAAATGTTGTTGCAGACACAGACGATCATGGATGCACCTTCAAAGAGTGGTGAAAAGGGAGCATTGCCCTTTTCTTTATAATGAGAATCATTATCATTAAGATTTGTATTTTGCCGAAAGTCGGCGGCCAATGCAAGCTCTTTTCTTGAGCAATCGCGCGCCGGGCTTGAATTTCGTCAGACTTGTGCCTTATTTTGTGGCAGACGGGCCCGGGCGGGCCTGCCGGTGGTAGAATCTAAATGGTAATTGTTCGCATTTGGGTTATGATGCGGGACAACAGCCATTTATACAGACGCCACCATGACCCAAGCCCCCACGCCGATCACCCTTGACTGCCTCGCCACCGGCGGGAGCGGGACCGTGGTCCGCCTCGCGGCGTCGGCGCGCGAGCCGGGCGCCGACGCCGACGCCCATGTTGCCCATGTTGCCCATGTTGACCACGTCGACCTGTCGCGCCGCCTGATGGAGCTCGGCTTCGTCCCTGGCGAGCGCATCCGTATGCTCAAGCGCGGCATGCCCGGCGGCGACCCGCTCGCCGTCAAGGTCGGCGAGTCGACCTTCGCGCTGCGCCGCTTCGAGGCCGCGCTCATCACCATCGACCCGGAGTGAGCATGGGCGCCACCGAAAAACCAGCGCAGGCCCCGGGCCTGGCACCCCTGATCGCCCTGCTGGGCAACCCGAACTGCGGCAAGACGGCCCTGTTCAACCGCCTCACGGGCGCGCGCCAGAAGGTCGCCAACTACGCCGGCGTGACCATCGAGCGCAAGGAGGGCGGCTTCACCTCGCCGGCCGGGCGCGCCTTCCGCGTGCTCGACCTGCCGGGCGCCTACAGCCTCTCGGCCACCACCCCCGACGAGGCCATCACGCGCGACGTCGTCGCCGGCGTGCGCGCGGGCGAACGCGCGCCCGACGCCATCGTCTGCGTGGTCAACGCCACCAACCTGCGCCTCAACCTGCGCCTGGTGCTCGAGGTCAAGCGCCTCGGCATCCCGATGCTGCTCGCGCTCAACATGGTCGACGTCGCCGCCAAGCGCGGCATCACGATCGATTGCGACAAGCTCGCGCAGGAACTGGGCATGCCCGTCGTCGAAACCGTCGCGGTCCAAAGCGGCGGCGAAAAATCCCTCCTGCGCGCGCTCGACCTGATGCCCTTCGCCGGCGCGGCCAGGGCCAACGCGCTCTCGGCCATCGACGCCGTGGCGGTCGAGGACACCCAGCGCGAGGTGCGCCGCATCCTGGCCGCCTGCACCAGCCACGCCAACGACACCGGCAACCTGAGCGAGCGCATCGACCAGGTCGTGCTCCATCCGGTGCTCGGCCCCATCCTGCTCGCCGCGCTCATGTTCCTGGTGTTCCAGGCCGTGTTCAGCTGGGCCGCGGCGCCGATGGAGCTGATCAGCGGCGCGGTCGAGGCGGTGGGCCTGTGGCTGGGCGCCTTCCTGCCCGACGGCCTGCTGCGCAGCCTGCTCGTGGACGGCATCCTGGGCGGCGTCGGCAGCGTGCTCGTGTTCCTGCCGCAGATTTTGATCCTGTTCTTCTTCATACTCGTGCTCGAGGATTGCGGCTACCTGCCGCGCGCCGCCTTTTTGCTCGACCGCCTGATGGGCGGGGTCGGCTTGTCCGGGCGCGCCTTCATTCCGCTGCTGTCGAGCTTCGCCTGCGCCATCCCCGGCATCATGGCCGCGCGCACCATCCAGAATCCGCGCGACCGGTTGGTGACCATCATGATCGCGCCGCTCATGACCTGCTCGGCGCGCCTGCCCGTGTACGCGCTGATCATCGCCGCCTTCATCCCCAACCGCGACCTCGGCTACTGGGTCAACCTGCAGGGGCTGGTGCTGTTCATCCTGTACTTCGCCGGCATCTTCAGCGCCATGGCGGTGGCCTGGGTGTTCAAGCGCATCCTGGGCGCCAGCGCGCAGCAGCCGCTGATGATGGAGCTGCCTAGCTACCACTGGCCGCACCTGCGCAACCTGATGCTCGGCCTGTGGCAGCGCGCCCAGATATTTTTGACGCGCGTGGGCACGATCATCCTCACGCTGATGGTGCTGCTGTGGTTCCTTTCGAGCTTCCCGGGCGCGCCCGAGGGCGCGACCCAGCCGCCCATCTACTACAGCGTGGCCGGCATGCTCGGGCGCGCGCTGGCCGTCATTTTCGAGCCGATCGGCTTCGGCTGGCAGATCTGCATCGCGCTGGTGCCGGGCATGGCCGCGCGCGAAGTGGCCGTCGGCGCGCTCGGCACCGTGTACGCGCTGTCGCAAACGGGCGACGCGTTGGCCAACTCGCTCACGCCCGTGATCGCGCAATCGTGGAGCCTGGCCACGGCGCTGTCGCTGCTGGCCTGGTATGTGTTCGCGCCGCAGTGCCTGGCCACGCTGTCGGTGGTAAAGCGCGAGACCAACAGCGTGCGTTACGCGCTGATCATGGCCGGCTACATGTTCGCGCTCGCGTACGTGGCCTCGTTCATCACCTACCGCACCGCGTTGTACTTTTTAGGCTGAGCGCCATGATCGAGAACCTGGTCGTCGCCCTCATCGTCACGCTTGCAGCCCTGCATGCGTGCGCCAAATACCTGCCCGCGGGCTTGCGCAGCCGCATCGTGCTGGCGCTGGCCCGCGCCGGGTTGGCGCAGCCGTGGATCTCGCGCTGGTTCGGCGCGCAGTCGGGCTGCGGCACCGGCGACGCCGGCTGCAAATCGTGCGCCGACCGCTGCGCCGATCCCCAGGCGCCAAGCGGCGGCGACGCGCCCGGCGCGCCCTCCGCCATGCTCAGCGCACCGGCTGGCAACAAGCATCCTGTGATCCGCTTGCACGCTCGCCCTACAGGCTCCTAACGCCCGCCGTCGGCCCGGGCCCGGCCCGCGGCTTTTTCGGGCTGGACCCGCGCCAGCAGCGCCGGCAGGTCGAATCGCTCGTCGGCCAGCCCGAGCCGCCGCATCAGCCGGCGCGCGTCGAACGGCGCCCTGACCTTCACATCGTTGTCGAAATAGCAGAACAGGTCGCGGCTGGCCCGCTTTGGCGGCGCCTTGTCCGAGGCCAGGTGCGCGTCATCGGGCTGCCCGCCCGCGCACCAGGTACGGATGCGCGCGGCCCAGCGCTCGAGCGCCTCGTCGGTGTAGCCGCTCGCGTACAGATCGGCGTCGCCGTGCAGGCGCAGGTACATGAAGTCGGACGTGACGTCCTCGAGGCAGGGCCATTTGCCGGCCGTGTCGGCCACGACCAGCGCCACCCGGTGTCTGCGCAGCAGCGCGATGAAGGCGGGGGCGTTGAAGCTCTCGTGGCGGATTTCGACCGCGTGCCGGAGCGGACGTTTTTTGTCGATTTCCAGAAAGCTGCGCCCGTCCATGCGCGGCTCGTGCTTGCGCGCCAACGTCAGCGCCTGCTCGGTGTCGTGCGGCAGCAGGCTCAAAAAGTACACCATGCGTTCCGGGTCGAACGTGAAGTTGGGCGGGAATTGCCACAGGCAGGGGCCGAGTTTTTCGCGCAGCGCCAGCACGCCCGAGGCGAACACATTGGCCAGCGGCGCGTCGATCCCGCGCAGCCGCAGGATGTGGGTGATGAAGCGGTTGCCCTTGACGCTGAAGCGGAAGCGCGGCGCGGTCGCCTCGTACCACGCGGCATAACTCGCCGGGCGCTGCAGCGAATAGAACGAGCCGTTGATTTCGATGGTCGAAAGCGCGCGCGAGGCGAATGCGAGCTCGCGCTCCCGGGTCAGGCACCCGGGATAGAACACGCCGCGCCATGGCTCGTATCGCCAGCCGGAAATGCCGATGCAGATTTCGTCCACGTGCCAAGCATAGGGCCTTGCCGCGCGGCGCTCCGTTGGCTGGCGCACCCTGGCGCGGCCACGCCGGGCGGCGATTCCGACGCGCCCACGTGTGAGAAAACGCGTACTTCGGGCGCCGCAGATAGCAGGCAATGCCCACATTTTCGGTCCCCACCGGTCCCGCGATTCCTGCAACAATGCTAAGCTAACGCCCACGCCAACTCGGAGAACCAGCATGATCATCGTCCACCACCTGAACAATTCACGCTCGCAGCGCATCTTGTGGCTGCTCGAGGAGCTCGGGCTCGAGTACGAGATCAAGAGTTACAAGCGCGATCCGGTGACGATGCTGGCGCCGGCGGCGTTGCGCGCGGTGCACCCGCTGGGCAAGTCGCCCGTGATCAGCGACGGCAACATCGTGGTGGCCGAATCGGGCGCGATCATCGAATACCTGATCGAACGATACGGCAAGGGCGCGCTGATCCCGACCCCGGGCAGCCCCGCCAAGCGGCGCTACACCTACTATATGCACTACGCCGAAGGCTCGGCCATGACGCCGCTGCTCATGAAGCTCGTGTTCGACCGCCTCGAGAACAGCCCGATGCCGTTCTTCGTGCGCCCGGTCGCGCGCGGCATCGCGCAAAAGGTCAAGAGCAGCTACATCATGCCGCAGATCAAACAGCACCTGAGCTTCCTCGAGGCCGACCTTGGCAACGCGCCGTGGTTCGCCGGCGACGCGTTTTCGGGCGCCGACATCCAGATCAGCTTCGTGCTCGAGGCGGCCAACGCGCGCGGCGGCCTCAACGAGAAGTATCCGAAGCTGACGGGCTTCCTCAAGCGCATCCACGCGCGGCCCGCGTACATCCGCGGGCTCGAGCGCGGCGGCCCCTACGAGCTGATCAAGTAAGCGGGGCCATGGCCAAGCTGCTCGCGATCGACTGCCTCAACATCGTCCGGCGCGTCTACGAGGCCAGTCCCGAACCCGATTCGCACGACAAGGCGGCGATCGCGCTGCGCCACGCGCTGTCGTCGTTCCGCAAGCTGCTGGCGGCGCACCAGCCGACCCACGTGCTGCCGGCCTTCGATTTTGGCGGCCCGACCTGGCGCCACGCGCTGTACGCGCGCTACCGCGAGAACCGCGCGCCGATGCCCTCGTTCCTGCGCGAGGCGCTGCCCGGCTTTTACGACACGCTCGCCGGCGAGGGGCTGCACGTGGTGACGCTGCCCGAGGTAGAGGCGGACGACGTGATCGGCACCGGCGTGATGCGCTGGCTGGGCGAGGGCAGGGGCGAGGCGATCGTCGCCACCACCGACAAGGACCTGCACTGCCTGATCGCGCACGGCGCGCTGGTGTGGGACCACTTCAAGGGGGAGTGGCACGACGAGGCCTGGGTGCTGGCCAAGTTCGGCGTGGCGTCAAGCCGGCTCACCGAACTGCTGGCGCTGATGGGCGACCCGACCGATGGCGTGCCGGGGGTATCGAAGGTGGGCATGAAGACGGCGGCCAAGCTGCTCAACGCGTATGGCGGCTTGGACGCGGTGATGGCCGGCGCCGGCATCCTCAAGACGCCGATCGGCGAGCGCCTGCGCGCAGAACGCGAGATGCTGTATTTGTCGCACCAGCTGGTGCAGCTCAAGACCGATGTGCGCTTGGGCGTGACGTGGAACACGCTCGCCTACGAAACCTTCTGACCCACCGTCATCCCCGCCGTCATCCCCGCCCC
>NZ_PXWF02000026.1 GCF_003011895.2 Massilia glaciei
CGCTTGGAATTTGAAACCGCCCTGTTTTCGAACTGGATTTCCTCAGGGGTCATCACGGCTAACGTTAAGTAGGCCCTCGAAAGGGCGCGGTTTTTTCCGACAAAATGCCTGTGCTATCTAAAACCAGGCTAGTTTTTCTTTTAATATCAATCGAGTAGTCCACTTTAGCACACCCGAACGAGAAACTGCCAACGCACCTTGGGGAGTACGATGGCGGCTTGCACGCCACGACTGCTCGAGCAAGTTCGCAATTGTAACGTCTGAAACACGGCAGTACTCGAACCGAGGAATTTCACGTTGCTTGAGTTCGGCACTTCCTTGCTCTTCACAATAACCGGCGCCCAACCAAAATGCAAAATTCCGGCCCTGTACGACGCCAGCCGCTCAGGCAGGACGGGTAGACAAACTGGCCGTTGATATGTCCACACCTCCTAGTCCGGCGGACGCGATTATTCTGGCAATCCGGCAAGGGAGTCGTTCACATAGACCTGCCGGAAGCTGATTGTGCGGCAATCCTGCTGCCCTGTGACAAGTTCCCGCGCTGGCGCCGGCAAAAGCATTCTGTTCCGCGACGGCCTCCCGAGCACGCATCGTCGCCGTAAAACAGCCACCTCTGCGAACCCGACGCCACGTGCGAACTCGCGCATACCAGCTACCCCGGCAAAACACCGGCAAGCGCACCCCTGCCCCGGTTTCGCGCTCAAACCGACTTTAATCACGCCGATGATTTTCTGGTCGCCGCTGGCGCCGACCTGTTGACTTGCCCTGACGGCAGCCAGATACTCGGCAAGCGCGACAACTGGCCCGACCAATCAACAGCAGTTATGGAGATCAACCCGGCCGGACTCCAACAGGCGCGCACCCGAGCCGCCCTTCTCAACCAAGCCCCCTCGCCTCCCATGAAACTACTGCGCGCCCTCCCCCTCCTGCTGCTGGCGTCGGCCGCCATCGCGGCCCCCGCCGGCAAGCAAGTCGAGCGGCTCGATCGTGGGCTGATCGCCATCGACACCGGCGACGCCGTCTTTGTCAGCTGGCGCGTGCTTGGCACCGATGGTGCGAAGACGACTTTCAACGTCTACCGCGACGGCGGAAAACTGAACAAATCCCCGCTGGCCGCCAGCAATTTCAGCGCCCCCGCCGGCGCGCCCGGCGGCCGGTTCACAGTGCGCGCCGTCGTCAACGGCGTCGAACAGGCGGCCACGGCCGCTGCCATTCCCTGGCGCAAGCCCTACCTGACCATTCCCCTGCAAAAGCCCGCCGACGGCCCCGACTACCGCTATGGGGTCAACGACGGCTCGGCCGCCGATCTCGATGGCGACGGCCAGTACGAGCTGGTCGTCAAATGGCAGCCGACCAACGCGCGCGACAACTCGCAACGGGGCGCCACCGGCCCGACCATCGTCGACGCCTACCGGCTCGACGGCACGCGCTTGTGGCGCATCGACCTCGGCCGCAACATCCGCGCCGGCGCGCACTACACCACCTTCCTGGCCTACGACTTCGACGGCGACGGCAAGGGCGAATTGATGATGAAGACCGCCGACGGCACCGTCGACGGCGTGGGCAAGGCGATCGGGGTCGCCAACGCCGACCACCGCAACGCGAGCGGCTACGTCCTCGCGGGCAAGGAATACCTGACCGTCTTCAACGGCCTCACCGGCGCGGCGATGGCCAGCGTCGACTACCTGCCCGGCCGCGGCGACGTCGCCGCCTGGGGCGACTCCCACGGCAACCGGGTCGACCGCTTCCTCGGCGGCGTGGCCTATCTCGACGGCGCGCGCCCGAGCGCGGTGTTCTCGCGCGGCTACTACACGCGCGCCGTGCTGGCCGCGTGGGACTGGCGCGACGGCAAACTGAGCAGCCGCTGGGTGTTCGACAGCGACATCGCCGGCGCCGCCGTGAGCGGCCAGGGCGCGCACTGGTTCTCCGTGGCCGACGTCGACAGCGACGGCCGCGACGACATCGTCTTCGGCGCGGCGACCATCGGCAGCGACGGCAAGATGATGTACAGCACCGGGCTGTGCCACGGCGACGCGCTGCACGTCGGCCGGCTCGACCCGCGGCGCGCCGGCATGCAGGTGTTCATGGTGCACGAGACGCCCTCCTGCTACGGCAAGAACGGCATGGAGATGCACGACGCCGCCACCGGCAAAATCCTGTGGTCGGTCGACGGCGATGGTGGCGACGTGGGCCGCGGCATCTGCATGGACATCGACCCGGCCCACCACGGCGCGGAATGCTGGGGCTCGGTCGGCGGCCTGATGAGCGCGGCCGGAGTGCAGATCTCGCCCAAGCGTCCGCGCCGCATCAACTTCGGCCTCTGGTGGGACGGCGACCTGCTGCGCGAATCGCTCGACGGCACCCAGATCCAGAAATGGAACCCGCAGGCCGGCGTCCTCGACACCCTGGTCGATGGCGCCACGGCCGGCGCGGCCTCCAACAACGGCAGCAAAAGCACGCCGGTGCTGTCGGCAGACCTGCTCGGCGACTGGCGCGAGGAGGTCGTGTGGCGCAGCGCAGATAACAATTCATTGCTGCTTTTCAGCAGCGCGCTACCGACCGCCCACCGCCTGCCGACCTTGATGCACAACCCGCAGTACCGGGTGCAGGTCGCGGCGCAAAACGCCGGCTACAACCAACCGCCCCACCCCAGCTTCCACCTCGGTGCGGGCATGGAACCTGCGGCGCCGGAGCCGGTCCACGTGCCGCCCGGGGACCTTTGATGGCGGCGCGCTCCATCATCATCACCGGCGCACTCGGCGGCATCGGGCGCGCGACCGCCCACGCGTTTGCCGCCGAGGGCGCGTCGCTGCTGCTGCTCGACGCCGCACCGGCCGACACCGCGCTGGAGGCAGCCCTGCTGGGCGCCGGCGCCGGCCGGGTCGCGTTTTTCAGGGTCGACATCGCCGACGAGGACCAACTGGCCAGCGCGGTCGAACTGGCCATGCAACGCTTCGGCCGGCTCGACGTGATCGTCAATGTCGCCGGCATGATGATCTACCGGCCGCTCGCCGAACTGCGCGCCGCCGACTGGCGCCGCATCCTCGACGTGAACCTGGTGGGGGCGGCGCTGCTCACCGGGCACGGCCTGCGCCTCATGCGGCCCGGCTGCTGCATCGTCAACATCGGCTCGGTGCACGCGCGCCGCACCTCGCCCATGGTGGCGCCCTACGCCGCCGCCAAGGCCGCGTTGTCGAGCCTGACAAGGTCGGCCGCGATCGAGGGCAAGCCGCTCGGCATCCGCGTCAACGCCATCCTGCCCGGCGCCGTCGACACGCCCATGCTGCACGCCAGCCCCAACCTGCGCTCCGGCGCCGAGGTGCTCGACCCGGCCGATCTGGGCCAGCCCGAAGATGTCGCGGCGCTCGCCTATTTCCTCGCCTCCGACGCGGCCCGCTTCATCAACGGCGAGGAAATCGTCGCCGACGGCGGACGCATGGGGCGCCTCTGACGCACCCGGCCCGTCCCTTTTTTGTATCAACACTGATTGAGTCCGTCCACATGAAATTGACCACCCGATTCCGACTGGCCGCCGCGCTGCTGGCCTGCACCTGCGCCCTGTCCGCCCCGCTGCACGCGGCCGAGACGCTCGACCTGGCCGGCAGCTGGCGCTTTGCCATCGACCGCGCCGACCAGGGGCTGGCCGAGCGCTGGCACGGCCGCCCGCTGGACGGGCGCATCAACATTCCGGGCATCCTCAACGCGCAGGGCCATGGCGACGAGATCAGCACCCAAACGCCGTGGGTGCTGTCGCTGTACGACAAGGACTGGCACCTGCGCGACGACTACAAGGCCCACACCACGCCGGGCAAGGTCAAGGTACCGTTCCTGTCCCAGCCGCCGCGCCACTACCTCGGCGCGGCCTGGTACCAGCGCGACATCGAGGTGCCGCGCGCCTGGCGCGGCAAGCGCGTGATGCTGCATCTGGAGCGCCCGCGCTGGGGCTCGACGCTGTGGGTCGACTCGCGCGAGGTCGGCTCCAACCGCAGCCTCGTGGCCGAGCACGCCTACGAGCTTGGCCTGCTGGCGCCCGGCAAACACCGGATCACCGTGCGGGTCGACAACCGCATGCTGATGGACTACCGGCCCGACGCGCACAGCGTGTCCGATTCGCTCGGCCAGAGCTGGAACGGCATCATCGGCAAGGTCGAACTGCGCGCCACCTCGCCCGTGTACATCGACGAGGCCCAGGTATATCCCAACGTGGCCGACAGGAGCGCGCTGGTGCGCCTGCGCATCGGCAACGCGGGCGGCGCGTCCGGGCGCGGCACGGTGCTCGCCAACGGCCGCCGCTTTCCCGTGCGCTGGACCGGTAAAGGCGGCGAGGCCGAAATCCGCGTGCAGTACCCGGCCGGCGCCAAGACCTGGGACGAGTGGAGCCCGGTGCTGCAGACGCTCAAGCTCAAACTGAGCGGCCCCGGCGCCGACGACGCGCGCGCGCTGCGCTTCGGCTTCGTGCAGATCACCACGCGCGGCACCGAGATCCTCGTCAACGGCCGCCCGACCTTCATGCGCGGCACCCACCTCGGCGGCGACTTTCCGCTTACCGGCCATCCGCCGACCGACGTCGCCTACTGGAAGCGCGTCTTCAAGATCAACAAGGACTGGGGCATCAACCACATTCGCTTCCATTCCTTCCACCCGCCGCAAGCGGCGTTCCAGGCCGCCGACGAGGTGGGCGTCTACGTGCAGGCCGAGCCCGGCATGTGGAACGTGGTCAACGCCGGCTCGCCGATGGAGGCGATGCTGTACGAGGAGACCGACCGAATGATACGGTCGATCGGCAACCACCCCTCCTTCCTTATGCTCAGCCCCGCCAACGAGCCGAAGGGCAACTGGAAGAAACCGTTCGACGACTGGATCGCCCACTACCGCCAACGCGACCCGCGCCGCATCTACACCAACGGCACCGGCCACACCGAGCCGAAGGTGCCCGAGCTCGACATCGGCACCGACTTCCTCGCGGTCCAGCGCATCGGGCCCAAGCCGCTGCGCAACAAGGGCGGCTGGTTCGGGCGCGACTACCGCGCCTCGCTCGAGGGCGTCAAGGTACCCGTGGTCTCGCACGAGACCGGTCAGTGGGTGGCCTACCCCGACTTTGGCGTGATCGACAAATTCACCGGTTACCTGCGCCCGGGCAACTACGAGATCTTCCGCGACTCGGCGCGCGCCCACGGCCTGCTCGAGAAAAACAAGGAGTTCGCCTGGGCCTCGGGCCGCTACCAGCTGGCCTGCTACAAGGAGGAGATCGAGGCCAACATGCGCACGCCCGGCTTGAGCGGCTACCAGTTGCTCGACCTGCACGACTACCTGGGCCAGGGCACCGCGCTGGTCGGCCTGCTCGACACCTTCTGGGAGTCCAAGGGCTACGCCAGCGCCGCCGAGTTCAAGCGTTTCAACGGCGAGACGGTGCCGCTGGCGCGCCTGACCCGCCTCGTTCTGACCACTGCCGACCGGCTCGAGGTGCCGGTCGATATCGCCCACTTCGGCAGGCGCGCCCTCGGCGCCGCGCGCCCCTACTGGAAGATCACGGACGCGGCCGGCAAGGCGCTGGCGCAAGGCGTGCTGCCGACCACCGACATCCCGATCGGCAACAACAAGTCGCTCGGGCGCATCGATGCCAGCCTGGCAGCGCTGCCGGCGCCGGGCCAGTACAAGCTGGTGGTCGGGCTGGCCGGCAGTGCCGTCGAAAACGACTGGAACTTCTGGCTGTTCCCGGCCGAGTTGGATGCGGCCGCGCCGGCGCGGGTGACCATCACCCATGCGTGGGACGAGGCCGAGCGCGCCCTGCAGGCGGGCGCCAGCGTGCTGTACATGCCAAACAAGGCCGACCTCGACTGGACCTCGCCGCCGCTGGCGGACGTGCCGGTGTTTTGGAACCGGCTCATGAGCCCCGGTTGGAGCCGCATGCTCGGCCTGTGGATCGACCACCAGCATCCGGCGCTGGCCGGCTTTCCCACGGCCGCGCACTTCGACTGGCAGTGGACCGAGATCGCCGCGCGCGCCAAGGCGATGAACCTGGACCGCATGCCGCGCGGCCTGCAGCCGATCGTCCAGGCGATCGACGACTGGAACCGCAACTACAAGCTGGGCGTGCTGTTCGAGGCGCGCGTGGGCAACGGCAAACTGATGGTCTCGACGGTCGACCTCGAAAACCGCCTGCACGAGCGCGTCGCCGCGCGCCAGTTGCGCAAGTCGGTGCTCGACTACATGGCCAGCGCGGCCTTCGATCCCAAGACGGCGGTGGCACCGGCCGAGATCCGCGCGGGCCTGTTCGACTCGCGCGTGATGAAAAAACTCGGCGCCAAGGCGGACGGCTGGCCCGATGCGCGCAACACGGTCGACGGCGACCCGAACACCTACGCGCTGGTGAACCCGGGCCGCAATGAGCCGCGCGCGCAGCCGCCGCTGACGATCGAATTCGCGCAGGCGGTGCCGTTCGACGGCCTGCTGCTGATGCCGCGCCAGAACCAGCGCGACCACCAGGGCGATGTGCGCGAGTTGCTGGTGCAGGCCAGCGACGACGGCCAGAACTGGCGCGACGTCATGCGCGCCACGCTCGTCTCGACCTTCGATCCGCAAAGGGTGCTGTTCGGGCACACGGTCACGGCCCGCCATCTGCGCCTGACGCCGCTGTCGGGCTTCGGCGCGGACCGCGCCGTCGCGCTGGCCGACGTGGCTGTGCTCTACACCGGCCCCCGGCTGCCCGAAGGCACCAGCGAGCTCGAATACAAACGCGCGCGCTCCGTCACCGTCGACGTGGACGAAGTCGGCATGGACGAGGCGCGGCCGGTGCCCAAACGATGAGTTGGCGGCGCTCGCTGTAAATCGAGAAACCGTCTTCAACGATAAATAGCCAACGTCATCTTCGATAAATAGCCAACGTCATCTTCGATAAATAGCCAACGTCATCCTCGATAAATAGCCAACGTCATCCTCGATAAATAGCCACAACGTCATCCTCGATAAATAGCCACAACGTCATCCTCGATAAATAGCCAACGTCATCCTCGCGAAAGCGGGGACCCATACTGAGCTTGCTTCTATGCGGAGTTCTAAATTTCAGGCCAGGGGCTTCCAGGCTTGTGCACAAGCGCCTCCCCGCGCGTGCAAAATTCATCAGCGCGTCACAAAGCGCCGCTAAGCTCCCTGCTTTGCACGGGGCTGCCGCCCGCCTTAACGAAGCCCAGTGGCCGGCAAGGCACCCGCGCGCGTCGAGGACAAACTATGCAACCGATCCAAGTGAGCTATGGATCCGACCCTTCCGGCCTGGTCTGGGGCTTCAGGTTCGGCCCCGACGGCGCCGCCGCCGAGGCGCTCGATTCGGTGGAGGCCAAGGCCTGGATGGGCGACCGGGCGCGCCGCGGCCGCGGCGAGTTCGTCTGGCTCCATTTCAACCTGTCGAACGCGGCTAGCGAAAAATGGCTCAAATCGCATGCCCGTCTGGCCGATGAATTCTACGAAACGCTGCACCAGGGATCGCGCTCGACCCGCATCGAGCTGGCCGACGACACCCTGATCGCCGTCGTCAACGACGTGCTGCACGGTTTTTCGTTCGAGGCGTCCGACATATCGACCCTCTGGATCAGCGTGGCGCGGGACGTCGTCATCAGCGCGCGGCGCACGCCGCTGCAGGCGGTCGAACGCCTGCGCCGGGCGGTGCTGCAAGGCGAGGCGTTCGGCTCGTCGGTCGAACTGCTGACCCACCTGCTGCGCGACCAGGCCGATGTGCTGGTCGAGATCGTGCGCAAGGCGGTCACGCGCGTCGACGAGATCGAAGACACGCTGTTGGCAGGCCGCATGCGCCACAAGCGCGAGGACCTGGGGGCGATGCGGCGCGTGCTGGTGCGGCTGCAGCGGCTGCTCGCGCCCGAGCCCGCCGCCCTGTTCCGGCTGTTGCAGCGTCCGCCGGCGTGGATGGCCGAGCAAGACACCCAGGAGCTGCGCCAATCGACCGAGGAGTTCGCGGTCGTCCTGAGCGACCTGTCGTCGCTGCAGGAACGCATCAAGCTGCTGCAGGAGGAAATCGCGGCGCGCGTCAACGAGGAGAACGGCCGCAGCCTGTTCGTGTTGACCATCGTGACCGTGCTGGCCTTGCCGATCAATATCATCGCCGGCCTGCTCGGAATGAACGTGGGCGGGGTGCCGTTGTCTGGACACGGGAGCGGTTTCTGGATCATCGCCGCGATCGTGCTCACGTTCACCGCCGGCGCCGGGGCGGTCGTGCTGCGGCTGCAAAGGAAGCGCTAGCAGCCTACCCAGAGCGTCCTTCATCAGCCGAGCCCGCTCTGGAATGACCACCTCCGGGACAAAACAACATAAGCCTTTGAATCGTAAACAATTTCAACGAAATTGAGGGAAATCTGGATATTCACTGAAAACTCTTTACATTCAAAGACTTAGATTATAATCTAGGTATCATGGATACATCATATTCGATAACGGAGTTGGAGGGGGGCGCGCGGAGGCAATACATCAACGCGCGCCAGGTTTTTTTGGGACTGCGCCAAGCCGAAAAGGAAGTCAAATCGTTCGAAGGAACAATGTTCTGGCGAGAAGTCGATGGTAGAGGGTATCTCATCCGCGCCGCGCGCGGTGGCGCGCAGAAAGGATTTGGTGCGCGCTCGCCTGACACTGAACTCATCTTTGAAAAATTCCACTCCCGGAAGAACGAACTCGAGCAACGCCTCGCGAACCTGCGTGAGAAGATGGCGCAGAATGTACGCCTGAACAAGGCCATGCTCCTCGAACGAGTCGATAAGACCATCATCGATATCTTGAACGCGATCACCGACTCTGGCCTGGATCAATGCCTCACCGTCGTCGGCACAAACGCCTTGTATGCGTACGAGGCCGCGGCAGGCGTGCGCATTGACGACGAACACCTTGCAACCGAAGACCTAGACCTGCTTTGGGATAACCGAAAACGATTGACTCTCGCAACGAGAGAGAAGATTACGCCCACCGGACTGCTGGGCTTACTGAAGCGTGTGGACAAAACATTCGAACTGCTTCGGCCGACTCAGCTTTACACCGCGATGAACGCCGCCGGCTATCAAATAGACATCATCCGACGGCTCGGGCCGGGCAGCGACAGGGAGCCGGCGCAACTTATCGAAAATTCAGAAGACTTTTGGGCGGTCAGTGCGCGCAATGCCGATTGGCTGCTCAGTGCGCCCAAGTTCGAGGCGGTCGTGGTGGGCACGAACGGCGAAATGGCAAATATGATGACGGTCGATCCGCGCGCTTTTGCGCTCTTCAAAGTCTGGATGGCACAAGACCGTGATCGAGAGCCGCTGAAAAAAACGCGCGACGCCAACCAAGCAAAGGTCGTTGTACAGCTTATACAGAAGTATTTTCCCAATCTGAGTTTCGAAGATATTAAAGTCTTTCCGACCGAGGTGCGCCACATGATCGGACGTCCTTAGATAAGTGAATAAATACGTGAATAAATACGTGCGGGGCTCGACGCGACGCAAGGCGCGAGTCGCGAGGCGGACTAATGGCTTGTTGGTCCACGACAGCTTCATCCCTGCCGCATGGCGCCGCGCGCCGCCGCCACAAGCTGTTCGCCCAGCCGTTCCAGTTTGGGCGACTGCACGCGCCACGTATGCCAATACAGCATCACGTCGGTCGGCTTGTCGGGCGCCAGGTCGATCAATTCGCCCTTCTCGACCAGATCGCCATACTGCAGTTCCGGAAGCATCCCGTAACCGAGCCCGAGCAAGATGGCGCGCATGAAGGCCTCGCTCGCCGGCACGTATTGGCTCGGGTAGCTGCCCGGTGGCAGCCCCAGTTCGCGCAGCAGGAAAGCCGACTGCAGCGTGTCCTTGCGGTCGAATTGCAGCAAAGGGGCAACGCGCGCCGCCTCGCGCTGCAAGCCTTGCGGAAACCACTTCCCGGCGAACGCCGGCGCGGCCAGCAGGCGGTAGCGCATCGCGCCCAGCAACTGCACCTCGCAACCGCGCAACGCCTGCGCTTCGCTCGACACGCCCGCCAGCGCCAGCCCCTGCGACAGCAAGGTGTAGGTGTGGTCCTGGTCATCGAGCAAGATGTCGAGCAGGATTTGTTCGCCGATCAGGAAGGAAGCGAGGCCGGGCAGCAGCCAGGTGGCCAGCGTGTCGTTGTTGACGGCGAGCGCCACGCTGAGCGGACCGGCGGGCCCCGCGCCGCTGTCGGCAAGAAACTCGTCTTCGAGCAGGCGGCTGCGGCGCAGGTATTGCACCAGCCGGTGCCCGGCGACGGTGGCGCGGCATGGTTTGCCGCGGATGATCAGCGGCATGCCCAATTCGCTTTCCAAGGCGCTCACGCGCTGAGATACCGCCGAAGGCGTCAAATGCAGGCGAACGGCAGCCTGCTCGAAGCTGCCACTGTCGATCACAGCGAGCAGCGCCTCGCCTTTTCGCGTGTCGAGCATGGTTGCCCCCTTAGATTAGCAAAATTTAATCATACCAAAAAAAAATTAAATCTACTGTTTCCAAACACTCCGAACGGGCAAGATGAGCCTCTTCGTTCACCTACCACGGGCAACAGCATGTTTGACGTATCAGTTTTTCTTAACGGATTGGGCCTGGGGCTCGGCTTGATCATGGCGATCGGCGCGCAGAATATCCATGTGATCAGGACCGGGATCGCGCGCGAGCATGTGGGATTGACGGTGCTCAGCTGCATTTTGATCGATGCTTCGCTGATCGCGCTCGGTGTGGCCGGGGTCGGCACCCTGGTCCAGTCGTCCCCGCTTCTGCTGTCCGTGGCCAAATGGGGCGGCGCCGCGTTTTTGCTTTGGTACGGTCTGCGCAGCTGGCGCGCCGTGTTTGCCGAGGCGTCCATGCAAACCGGCGCGGCGCGGCCCAAGGCAAGCGCGCGCGAGGCGCTCGTCAGCGTGTTCGCGCTGTCGCTGCTCAACCCGCACGTCTATCTCGACACGGTCGTGCTGCTGGGCGCGATCGGTGGCGGCTTCGGGGCGGCCGCGAGGCCCTCGTTCGCCGCCGGCGCCATGTGCGCGTCGGCGCTCTGGTTCACCGCCTTGGGCTACGGGGCGACGCGCTTGTCACGCTGGTTCGCGCGGCCCGTCGCATGGAAATGGATCGATGGGATAGCCGGCACGACAATGCTCGCCTTGTCGGCTTCGGTCGCATCGGGCGCCTGATTCGCACACCGTGCAAGCGACGCACGGGCCCTGCTCACGTGGGCATCGGCGTCTTCATAACTATCGCTTGAACACCATCAGCGGGATATCCCCCGGCTCGATCAGGGAGGAATCGATCATCCCTTCGAGCTGGTACCCGAAGAATTCCTTCAACGCCGCTTCACCGAGTTCCAGTGGATGGAACACGAAGGGATAGCTGTCGTCCTCGTCGTCAGGATCGACTGCCGGGTGCTCGCCCGCCCAGAAGGGCACTTCGAAGGGCAACCGGGAGCCGATATCATCCAGGATGCCGGAATCGGGACTCAGGCTCAGCGAGCGCTGCAGCGTCCCGTCCTTCCAGACCGCGAAGCCAAAAAAATCGACGACGCTGTGCATCGCGTGCAGGTATAGGGTCCCAGAGGAAAACGCCTCTATGAATTTTGGGTCCAGCTGCGAAGGATGGTCGATGCAGAATTCGTCCGCTGCCAGGACGGCGAGCCCGGGAAAACGGCCGGCGATAATTTCCTTGTCATACGGGCAGGTGTACGACAAGTCGCCATCTTCCTCGAGCGGATTGACTTCCAGACCATACAGTCGCTTGACCAGCTCGGTCGTCGCGCTCCGGTCCATGACTGGATTGCTCTTCAAGATCTCTGCCGCATTGCCTTCGCTGTACAGCAGCATCCAGGTTTTCGCACCCATTTGCAGTCCTTGTGATTGTTGAGACACCCGGAAGTATACGCCAGCAATTTCAGGAGGGAGAAAAACGCAGCCATCATACTTGAGCGACCGCTACCGCCCCAAAGAACGTTGAGCGTGCTGAGATGAACTACTTGCCTGGCATCGCTGCGTTAGCGAACCACTCAATGTCCACTTGGCCGAAAGCGGAAAGTTACCTGTCGACGATTTGTACCGTACAGGCACAACCATGCGAGGCACTGTCATCGGGACACTTTTTATGTTTCACATGGATTGATGCGGTACATTTGAGACATCGTCGACCGATGGTTCAGCCACCAACGAGACGAAATCCATGGCCTTTCGGTATTTGCAGTGAGCATGAGCATGAGCATGAGCACGCTGTCATGGAATGCAAGCCAGCGCGATCGACTGCGAGCACGTTTGCAGATAGCGTGAGCACGGCCCTACCGTCCTTTGCAGTTAATTCGGGCCGGAAAAGGCGTCGAATGCGAGCATGGCCGTTTTCAAATGCAAGCCGCTACACTTAGGGCTTGCTGTTCAAGGTCAGCTTCACGCTTGCCATCCCCGCGCTCGCGGCGGTGACCACGATCGGACCCGCCGCGCCGGCCTTGGTCCGCACTATCGCCAGCACCAGGCCGTTGAAGGCGGCGCGCTCTGGCGACTGGAACGACACATGGCTGGTGGCGTCGCCATTGTCGGTGGCCACCAGTTCGGCCGGCCCGCTCACGCTAAAGCGCACCAGGTTGGCGGCGCGCGGCGCCGGCCGCCCTTGCCTGTCGGTGACCGTCACCGTCACGAACGACAGGTCCTTGCCGTCGGCCGTGAGCAGCTTGCGGTCCGCCGACAGCGCCAGCTTGCCGGCCTTGCCGGCGGTGTGCACGGCATCCTCCGCCCACGGCTTGCCCCCTTTGTAGACCACCGCGCGCAAGGCGCCGGGCTGGTACACCACGTCGTCCCAGCGCAGGCGGTAATCGTGCGGGCCGCGCTTTTTTCGGCCCTGCGACTGGCCGTTGAGGAACAGCTCGGCCTCGTCGCCCGAGGTGTACAGGTGCACCGGCGTGACCTGGCCGACGCGCTCGGGCCAGCTCCAGTGCGGCAGCAGGTGCGCCATCGGCAGCTCCGGGCGCCAGCGCGCCTGGTACAGGTAGAAGCGGTCCTTCTTGAAGCCGGCCAGGTCGACAATGCCAAAATACGAACTGCGCGACGGCACCGCGATCTTGCGCAGATCGGCCAATTCCTTCTCGGCCCGCTTCTGCTCCGCCGGATCGGTGAAGTTGAACACATTGGTGGCGTCGTCGTTGTACGGGGTCGGCTCGCCAAGGTAGTCGAAGCCGGTCCAGACGAATTCGCCGGCGACGAAGGGGTTGTCGTCGAGCCCCTTGAATTCGAGCTCGGGGGCCGAGGCCCAGCGCGGCGCCGACAGGTCGTAGCTGCTCACCTGGAAATTGGCCAGGCCCTTGGACTTGTCGTCGCTGACCGGAAAAAAATACTCGCCGCGCGAGCTGACGGTCGATGCGGTCTCGCTGCCGAGCACAGGGATGTGCGGCGAGTGCTGGTGGAATTTGGGGTATTCCCACGGCTTGTAGTTGTAGCCGACCACGTCGACCGCCGTCTGGAAGCCGTTGTAGCCCGAGCCGACGTGGTTGAATCCGGCAGTGGTCGGGCGGGTGCGGTCCTCGCTGCGCACGATGTCGGACAGGCGCGCCGCCACCTTCCATCCCTCCGGCTCGCCCTGTTCGCGGATCTCGTTGCCGATGCTCCACAGGATCACGCTCGGGTGGTTGCGGTCGCGCCGCACCATCGCGCGCAGGTCCCTCTCGTGCCACTCGTCGAACAGGCGGCCGTAGTCGTTCTTCTTTTTGCCCTTGCGCCAGGCGTCGAAGGCCTCCTCGACGATCAGGAAGCCCATGCGGTCGGCCAGGTCGAGCAGTTCCGGCGCGGCCGGGTTGTGGGTGGTGCGGATCGCGTTGACGCCCATCTCGCGCAAAATCTCGAGCTGGCGTTCGAGCGCGCGCACATTGAGCGCGGCGCCAAGCGCGCCGAGGTCGTGGTGCATCGACACGCCCCGGATCGCCACCCGCTCGCCGTTCATGAAAAGCCCGCGCTCCGCGTCGAAGGCGATGGTGCGGATGCCGAACGGTGTTTCGACCTCGTCGACCACGCCGGCCTTGTCGCTGACCGTGGTCACGGCGACGTAGCGCTGCGGGGTGGTCGGGCTCCACAGCTTGGGCTGGCCCACCCGCAGCGATTGCGCGAGCAGGATCTGGCGCCCGGCGCCGACCTTGGTCAGGGCCGAGGCGGCGCTCTGGGCAAGCGCCGGACCGCTGCGCCGTCCCGTCGCGTCGAGCGCGTAGATGGCGCTCGAGACCCGGCCGGCGCCATCAAGGCCGTTGTTTTCGAGCGTGACCTGGATGTCGACCGTGGCCGCGTCGGGCTTGACGATGGGGGTGGTGACAAAGACGCCGTTGTGGGCCACGTGCAGCGGCGCCGTCTTGACCAGCCAGACATTGCGGTAGATGCCGCCGCCCGGATACCAGCGCGAGGAATCGGGCGGATTGTCGACGCGGATCGCCAGCACATTGGCGGCGCCGGGTTTGAGCTGCGCGGTCAGGTCGACCCGGAACGAGGTGTAGCCATAGGGCCAACCGCCGACCTGCTGGCCGTTGAGCCAAACGGTCGCGTGCGACATGGCGCCGTCGATGTCGAGGTACACGCGGCGTCCCGCGTCGCCGGCTGGCGCCACGAAATGCTTGCGGTACCAGGCCACGCCCCACCAGGGCAGCTTGCCCGTCTCGCCCTCGTACTCCTGCTTGAACGGGCCCTCGATGCCGAAATCGTGCGGCAGGTCGAGCTTGCGCCAGCGCGCGTCGTCGACGCCGCTGCCGGCTCCGCCGCCGGGCGGCTCGCCCTTCGCGAAGCGCCAGTCCGCGTTGAACGAGACGCGCTCGCGCGCCGCCTGCGCAAGCGCATGGGAGGAAAAAAACAGGCTGGCTGCCACGATCAGCAACAGCGGACGAAAAGATCGCATGGGGACGCACTTTGGGGCGGATGGGGCGTCCAGTATGCGCGCGCATAGGCGCCCATTTCAAGACGCCTTCAGTCAATGGCGTGAGTGTTTCGCCCAGCACCGCCGGCCCTTGACTTTAAAGCGCTCCGCCTAAAGTGGGCGGCGTTCGCGCCAAGGCTTGACGGGCCGTGAATCAGCCCGCCCGCCCCGGCTCCAACGGCATGCAGGACTCGTCGCGCAGCAAGGCCCAAAGGCAGTTGCGCCGGCGCGACCGACGGCGAGTCAGTAGCAAGTTGGTCAGGCCCTAAGCAGGGTGTTGCAAGTTCTGTGATGGCGATATTGAATCCTGTCATACAAGTTTTGCGAAGATATCGACATGAGCGCATGCACCAACTGAGCGGCCAGGCCTCGCGCAATCCGGTCTTTGCCCTCATCATCAGCGCGTCTACCGACGTGCCCCGCCATACGTGGCCGATCGGCTGGCGCAGCCATACCGCGAACACGGACCGCGCGGCGATGGCGGATCTGCACGTGAACATCGCGCAGACGATAAAGGACTGCGACCCGGCCAAGGCCGGCGAGCTGATGGGCTTGCATTTCGACGATAGCATCAAGGCGCTGGCAGCAGGCTCCTAGCTTCAACATGATGCAGACCGAACCGTTTTTCCGCAGCGGCAATTTGTGGTCGGCCCACAACGAGGGCTTGTTTCCGATTGGAATTTAAGCGCCCGGGCTGGTGGCCGGCAGCGCAATTGGTTCAAGGTGCCGCGGGTCAGCCACGACCGGACCGGGGCCGCCCGTACGGCTCGGACCGGTCCTGATCGGCGGCGGCTTCGATCTGATGCAGACCGGACCGTTTTTGCGTGCCGGCAATGCGCGCTTGTTCCCGATTGGAATTGCGGCGAGGGGGGGCGGGCGGGCCTGCCCAACTCCCTCTGGCATTCGTGCTCGTTCGCCGCACGCGTTCGTGCTCGTTTTGTCGTGTTTGAACTCTGCCGTGTTTGCCTTGTCGAACAAAGAGGAGAAGCGAGAAAACCAGACAAAACGAGCGGAGGAAACGAGCATGAATGCCACACGCACCCACGAAGTACCTGCCACCTCGGTCGACGCGCTGTCGAAATTCTTGTACGAAACCCGGGCACCCTTGCTCCCGGAGCAGGCGGCCGCAATCGCCATTGACGAATGGATCGCCAGAGCGCGCGAAAAGGCAAGTCCATCGCGCGGCGGCGTGCGTGGTTACCAGTGGAAATGCCTGTTCCTTCCGGACGGGACAGACTTGCGCATCTGTTGCGCGGGGCAATCCTTCTACGCGCGCGTCACGGGCGACCATATCAAGTACGAGGGCCGCGCGCTCTCGCCGCGGCAATTCACCCTGGCCGTGGCCGGCGGCGGCCGCAACGCGTGGCGCGAACTGTGGGTTCTGCTGCCCGGCGAGCGCATCTGGAAATCGGCGGACACGCTGCGCCGCGCCCAGCTGCAAGCGCCGGCGCCGGTTTCCCCGATCGAGACCATGACCGTGGCTGCGGCAAGCATGGCCAGCGCGCTCAAGACCGCGCTCTCTTTCGTCGAGCACGCCAATGCGAAGGCGGCAAGCCTGTCCGATCGCCGCCTTGGACGATCGCGGCGCGCCGACGACGTCCTGGCCGACCATTGCAGCTTCGACTGAAGCACCCACCCGGCGCTACCAGCCCATGCCTTGGTCAATCGGATGATTGATCGGCCTTGTTGCGACCGCAAGGGCATCAAAAACGACTAAGATGGGCTACGCTGAGAGCACACGCTCTAAAGTCAATCAGCTAATATATTAATACAGCAATAACTTTCCGACATGCAGATACTGGCGCAGCGCTTATTCCCGATCCTCTTGGGCCTCCTAGTGGTCTTTCCGACCTGCGTCACCGCGGCGCCCCTGCAGTTGTCGGGCCCGCAAGGCGCCGCCGCCATCCTGCACGAAGACCACGTCAGCATGAGGCTCGCCGCCGACCTGCTGCGGCGCGACCTGCGCAGCGTCGGCGGAAAAAAGCCTGCGCGCGCGACCCGGCTCGACGACTGCGCCAAGACCTGCATCGTCATCGGCCGCCACGACTCGCCCCTGGTGCGCGCGATCGCGCGGGCCGAAGGCGTCGACCTCTCCGCGCTCAAGAACCAATGGGAGCGCTACGAGCGCGTCGTCATCGCATCGCGCCGCCGTCCCGGCACGCAGATCCTGCTGATCGCCGGCTCGGACACCCGCGGCGCCGTCTATGGCGTGGTCGACCTCACGCGCGAGCTTGGCGTCTCGGCGTTCGAGTGGTGGGCCGACGTCAAACCGCCGCTGCGCGAGCTGGTGTCGGTCGATGCGAAACGCGTGTTGTCGACCACCCCGCACGTCCAGTACCGCGGCGTGTTTTTAAACGACGAGGACTGGGGCCTGCAGCCCTGGGCCGCAAAAACCTTCGACCCCAGCGGCGATATCGGACCGGCGACCTATTCGCGCATCTTCGAATTGTTATGGCGCCTCAAGGCCAACATCGTCTGGCCCGCCATGCACGAATCGACCAAACCGTTCTACCAAATGGCGGGCAATGCGCAGACCGCGGGCGACTACGCGATCGTGGTCGGCACCTCCCATGCGGAGCCGATGATGCGCAACAACGTGCGCGAATGGGATAAAAAAACCCGCGGCGCCTTCAATTTTTTCAGCAACCGCGATTCGCTGGTGCGCTACTGGTCCGAGCGCGCCGAGCAGGTCAAGGGTTTCGAGAACATGTATTCGACCGGCATCCGCGGCATCCATGATTCGGCCATGGAGGGCGCGCGCAATGTGGACGAAGCGCGCGACGGCGTCGGCGCCGCCATCGCCGTCCAGCGCGAGTTGCTCAGCAAGGCGCAGGGCAAGCCGGCGCGGCAGATTCCACAAGCGCTCACGCTGTACAAGGAGGTTCTCGAGATCTACAAGGCCGGCCTCAGGGTGCCCGACGATATCACCCTGATCTGGCCCGACGACAACTACGGCTACCTGCACCAGCTCAGCACCGCCGGGGAGGCCAAGCGCGCAGGCGGCGCGGGGCTCTACTATCACATATCGTACTGGGGGCGCCCGCACGACTACCTGTGGCTGGGCACCACCCATCCCGCGCTGATCCGCGACCAGCTCGAGCGCGCGCTAAGCACCGGCGCGCGCAAGACCTGGATCGTCAATGTCGGCGACATCAAGCCGGCGGAGTACCTGACGCAGTACTTCCTCGACCTCGCGTTCGACCGCAACAAGGTCGACATCACGCCGCGCGCGCACCTCGAGGCCTGGATGGCGGCCCAATTCGGCGCCGCGCATGCCGCCGAAAACGCATCCATCATGACGTCCTACTACGACCTCGCGTGGGAACGGCGCCCCGAGTTCATGGGCTTCAGCCAGACCGAGCCCACCACCGCGACGCGCCGGACCGACTATATGCAAGCCGGCGGCGAGGAAGCCGAGCTGCGTCTCGAGCGCTACCAATCGCTGGTCACGCGCGCGCAGGCGGTTGCGGCGGCGCTTCCCGCCGGGCTCAAAGACGCCTATTTCCAGCTCGTTCTATACCCTGTGCGCGCCAGCGCCAATCTCAACACCCGCATCCTCAAGCTCGAACTGGCGGCCCAATACGCGCGCCAGGGACGTCCTTCGGCCCATCGGTACGCGCTGCAGGCCAAAGCGGCCCAGGCGGCCATCGCCGCCGACACCGCCCAATACAACGAACAGGGCAATGGCAAGTAGCGCGGCATGATGGACGCGGCGCCACGCCGGTTGCCGGTGTTCGGCGCGCCGCTGTTTCCCACCTACGACGATTCGCCGTCGCGCCGCGACTGCGCCTTGGCCTACCCGACGCCGCTCTCGCCGCGCAGCGGCACCCTCGCCTTCACCAGCGGGCGGGCCGAGACCAAGACGATCACCATCATCAACTACGCGGCGCGGGCGCTGGCCTGGTCGGCGGCCAGCGTCTCCGCCGGTTTCAAGCTGTCGGCGCTCGCGGGCGAATTGAACGACGAGAACGGCTTCGAACAGCGCGTCAAGGTAAGCTACGACGGCAGCAAGATCGGCGAAGCGCTCAGCTTCCAATGCGGAACGGCGAAACTCCAGCCGAAGGTCGCGTTCTCCCGCGGCGCCGCGAACGACGTGGCCACAGAACACGAGCAAATAATCACCATGCCGGCGACACAGGCCGTCGCGGCCAAAGGCTGGGCGCTGGTTCCGGGCCTTGGCAGCTACGGCGCCAGCATGCGAGCGAAACTGTCGCTCGAATCGATCGATGCATCTGTGGCGCCGTCCGGGCCCGCGCTGGACTTTGCATTCGCCAGCCATTCGAAAGAGGCGGCGCAACTCAAACTGGTCGCCCTGCCCGTCCATGTGCTCACGTCCAAAAACCAGCTGCGCATCGCCATCAGCCTCGATGGCGGCCCTGTGGAGGTGATCGATTTCGCCACCCACGGCCGCAGCGAGGAATGGAAGGCGAACACGCTGACCAATACCGCCGTGCGCACCCGGGCGCTTGCCAGCTTAAAGCCCGGGCCGCACCGTTTGCGCGTGCACGCGCTCGACCCGGGCTTTGTGCTGGACCGGATCGAGATCAGTTTCGAGGGGGCTGCCAAGTACTACGGAAAGCCACCCTCCGCCAATCAAGACTAAAAAAGAAAACCATGCTGCCACCATTCTCCCTCGCCCTGGCGCTCGTCCTCGGCACCACACAGCTTTTGCGCGCCGAACCCGTCAAACCGATCAAGGTGCTGATCGTCAGCGGCGGCTGCTGCCACGACTATGCAAGGCAGAGGGAAATACTCGAAACCGGATTGAAGGCCAGGATCCACGTCCAAGTCACGCAGCTGTTCCACGACCCAAAAGCCGGCGAGCGCGCCACCCGCCCGGCGCTGCCCATCTACGGCAATCCGCGCTATGCGGACGGCTACGACGTCGTGATCCACAACGAGTGCGCGGCCGATGAAGACAGCCCGGCCGTGTTGGACGCGGTGCTCGCTCCGCATCGCCAGGGCACGCCCGGCGTCAACCTGCACTGCGCCATGCATTCCTACCGCTCGGGCGACTGGAAGCGCCCCGTCCGGGCGGGCGACAGCAATGCCAGATGGTTCGAATACACTGGCATCCAGTCGAGCGGGCATGGACCGCAATCGCCGATCCGCCTCGCTGCCAGTCCTGCCGGACACACCATCGCCATGGGATTTGAGTCTTTCAACACCGCCGACGAGGAGCTGTACAACAATCTGACCTCGTTCGATGTGATCCCGGTCCTGGTGGGCATGCAGCCCATGGCCAGGAATGCGGCCGACCGGACCCGCACTGCCAACGTGGCCTGGGTCCATCACTACGGTCCGCGGCAAACGAAGGTATTTAGCATGACGCTGGCGCACAACGAGGCCGGGATGGCCGACCCGCAGGGCTGTCGCACCAAAAGTCGT
>NZ_PXWF02000260.1 GCF_003011895.2 Massilia glaciei
GTCATCCCCGCGAAAGCGGGGACCCATGCTGAGCCAGCACAGATATGGCACGTGAATGTTTAGTCATGGGACCCCCAATCCCTGTACGTATACGAAGGCGATATAAGCCGGACTACGGCGCGCTCAGCATGGGTCCCCGCTTTCGCGGGGAAGACGGGTGGGGGCGGGTGACGTTGGGAAAGGCGGGGATGACGTTGGCTTTTGTATCGGATGGCCTTAGAAACGATGGCCTCAGACCGCAGTCGATCCGTCGATGATGCCGCCACCCAGGCACACGTCGCCGTCGTACAGCACCGCCGACTGCCCCGGCGTGACCGCCCACTGCGCGTCGGTGAAGCGCAGCGCGAAGCGGTCGTCGCCGCTCGGCGCGACCTCGCACGCCACGTCGGCCTGGCGGTAGCGCGTCTTGGCCGACAGCGCGCGCGCGTCCGGCGCGTGCCCCGCGACCCAGCTGGCCTGGCCCGCGCTCAGCGCCGACGACAGCAGCCACGGATGGTCGTGGCCCTGCACCACGTACAGCGTGTTGGTCTCGATGTCCTTGCGCGCCACATACCAGGCGTCGCTCGAGCCGTCCGGATTCTTGTACGACTTGAGCCCGCCGATGCCGATCCCCTTGCGCTGGCCCAGCGTGTAAAAACTCAGGCCCACGTGCTCGCCGACGGTCTTGCCGTCATCGGATTTCATCGGGCCCGGCTGGTACGAAAGGTAGCGGTTCAAAAAGTCGCGGAACGGACGCTCGCCGATGAAGCAGATGCCGGTCGAGTCCTTTTTTTGCGCGTTCGGCAGGGCCAGCTTCTCGGCGATCTTGCGCACCTCGGTCTTGGCGATTTCGCCCAGCGGGAACAGGGTCTTGGACAACTGCGCCTGGTTCAGGCGGTGCAGGAAGTAGCTCTGGTCCTTGCTCGCGTCGAACGCCTTGAGCAGCTCGAAGCTGCCCGCGTTGTCGCGCACGCGCGCATAGTGGCCGGTCGCGATCAGGTCGGCGCCGAGGTGCATCGCGTGGTCGAGGAAGGCCTTGAACTTGATCTCGGCGTTGCACAGCACGTCGGGGTTCGGGGTGCGTCCGGCCTGGTACTCGCGCAAGAATTCGGCGAACACGCGGTCCTTGTACTCGGCCGCGAAATTGACCGCCTCGATGTCGACCCCGACCACGTCGGCCACGCTGGCCGCGTCGATCCAGTCCTGCCGCGTCGAGCAGTATTCGGAGTCGTCGTCGTCCTCCCAGTTTTTCATGAACAGGCCGATCACCTCGTAGCCCTGCTCCTTGAGCATCCAGGCCGCCACCGAGGAGTCGACCCCGCCCGACATGCCGATCACGACTTTCTTTTTACCCGTATTGGGGGCGCTCATACCGGGTCCTCCTCGAACGTCGAGGCGCACTCGAACACCGAGCCGTGCGTGTGGATCAGGGCCAGCGGCGCGCGCTTGCCGGCCAGGTAGTCGTCGACGCAGGTGAGCACCAGCGGGCTGCGGTGGCGCGCCCGCGTGGCCACCAGCTCGTCGTAGCTGAGCCACAGGGTGCGGATGATGCCCTCGTCGAGCGGCTGGTCGTGCTCGGCTCCGGGCGCGCCGCAAAACGTGAAGCGCAGATAGGTGACGTCGGTGGCGCGCCGCGGCGAGCGGTAGCGCGACATGTACATGCCCACCAGCGCGTGCGGGACGAAGTCGTGCGCGGTCTCCTCGAGCACTTCGCGCACCACCGCCTGCTCGAGCGACTCGTGCGGGTCGAGGTGGCCGGCCGGCTGGTTCAGGCGCACCCCTTCGCTGGTTTCTTCTTCGACCAGCAGAAAGCGGCCATCGCGTTCGATGATCGCGGCGACGGTGACGGAGGGTCTCCAGATGTGGGGCATGCATGTCCTTCGAAATGAGCCGCCATTTTACATTGGCGCAGGCCGGCATGCGCGTTGGCCATTTCCCGGATGCACAAAATGCGCACGGACGGGGTGATCTGATACAAGAAAAGCGCCGATTTCCCCCTATGTGCAGCACAACCGGTTTGAATTCCGAGCAATGCGTCTAGAAAAAAGCGAACGATAGTACTATTTTGAGGTTTGCGTGTAATATTCTGAGCAGTTTAATAATTTACGGAGTCGTTCATGAGAATTGGCATACCGGCCGAAACGCGGCCGGGCGAAACCCGCGTCGCGGCAACGCCCGAGACGGTCAAGAAGCTGGCCGCGAAGCACCAGGTCATCGTGCAGTCGGGCGCGGGCGTGATGGCATCCGTGGTCGACGAGGCCTACGTGGCCGCCGGCGCCACCATCGGCAGCGCGGCCGACGCGCTCGGCTGCGAGGTCGTGCTCAAGGTGCGCGCCCCGGACGCCGGCGAGCGCGCCCAGATGCGCCCGAACGCGGTCCTGATCGGCATGCTCAATCCCTTCGACCTTGAGAACATCGCGGCCATGGCCGCCGCCGGCCTGTCCGCGTTCGCGCTCGAGGCGGTGCCGCGCATCACGCGCGCGCAGTCGATGGACGTGCTCTCGTCGCAGGCCAACATCGCCGGCTACAAGGCCGTCATGGTCGCCGCCAACACCTACCAGCGCTTCATGCCGATGCTGATGACCGCCGCCGGCACCGTCAAGGCGGCGCGCGTGCTGATCATGGGTGTCGGCGTGGCCGGCCTGCAGGCGATCGCCACCGCCAAGCGCCTCGGCGCCGTGATCGAGGCGTCCGACGTGCGTCCGCCCGTCAAGGAGCAGGTCGAGTCGCTCGGCGCCAAGTTCATCGACGTGCCCTACCTGACGGACGAGGAGAAGGAAATCGCCAAGGGTTCGGGCGGCTACGCCAAGACCATGCCGCCCGACTGGATGCGGCGCCAGGCCGAACTGGTGCACGAGCGCGCCAAGCTGGCCGACATCATCATCACCACCGCGCTCATTCCGGGGCGCGCCGCGCCGGTCCTGATCTCCGAGGAGACCGTCAAGGCCATGAAGCCCGGCTCCGTGATCGTCGACCTGGCCGTCTCGCAGGGCGGCAACTGCCCGCTGTCGGAACTGGGCAAGACGGTGGTCAAGCACGGCGTGTTCATCGTCGGCGAGCCCGATCTGGCCACGCTGGTCGCGGCCGACGCCTCGGCGCTGTACGCGCGCAACGTGCTCGACTTCCTCAAGCTGATCTTCGACAAGGACGACGCGCTCGTGATCGACCGCGAGGACGAGATCCTCAAGGCTTCGCTGGTGTGCTTCGGCGGCGAAGCGCTGCGCAAATAAATACATAACTAACGGAAAGAAGTAAAAGATGTCCATGCAACGAGTAATGCTGCGCTCCAAACTGCACCGCGTCACGGTGACCCAGGCCGACCTCAATTACGAGGGTTCCTGCGGCATCGACGTCGACCTGCTGGAGGCGGCCGATATCTGGGTAGGCGAGAAGATCGAACTGTACAACGTCAACAACGGGGAGCGTTTTGCGACCTATGCGATCCCCGGCGTGCGCGGCAGCGGCGAGATCTCGCTCAACGGCGCGGCCGCCCGCCGCGCCCATCTCGGCGACCTCTTGATCATCTGCACCTACGCGCCGATGACCGAAAGCCAGGCCCGCGAGTACACCCCGAAGATCGTATTCGTCGACGACAAAAACGCCATCACCGGAATGAAATAAATTTTTTGCGGTCTCGATGCGGACGGGCCCACGGCCCGCCGCCATAACAAATCCAAACAGGGAGGCAACATGGAATTAGTTAGTCCCACCATTGTCAACATCATCATCTTCGTGCTGGCGATCTACGTCGGCTACCACGTGGTCTGGACCGTCACGCCGGCCCTGCACACGCCGCTGATGGCGGTCACCAACGCCATCTCGGCGATCATCATCGTCGGCGCCATGCTCGCCGCCGGCCTGACCACCGGCCCGGTCGGGCAGATCGCCGGCACCGTCGCCGTGGCGCTGGCCGCGGTCAATGTGTTCGGCGGCTTCATGGTCACCCAGCGCATGCTCGAGATGTTCCGCAAGAAGGAACCCAAGGCCGCCAAGCAAGACGTGGCGTCCAAGGCTGCAGCGGGAGAGCACGCATGAACGATTTCGGCAACGCGGCCCCGGCCGCCGGCATGATGGACTTCGTCACCATGAACATGGTGACGATGATGTACCTGATCGCGTCGGTCTGCTTCATCCAGGCGCTCAAGGGCCTGTCCTCGCCCGCCACGGCGCGCAAGGGCAACGCCTTCGGCATGGTCGGCATGGCGATCGCCGCCGTCACGACGGTCGCGCTGATCCTCAAGCTGCAGGGGCTGGCCCAGACCGGCTCCATGGGCTTCGGCCTGGTGCTGCTCGGGGTGGTGGTCGGCGGCGGCATCGGCGCCTACGCCGCCAAAAAGGTCGAGATGACCAAGATGCCCGAACTGGTCGCGGCGATGCACTCGCTGATCGGCCTGGCTGCGGTCTGCATCGCGGTCGCGGTGGTGTCCGAGCCCTGGGTCTTCGAGATCACCAAGCAAGGCGTCGCGCTGCCGTTCGGCAACCGCCTCGAGCTGTTCATCGGCACTTTTGTGGGCGCCGTCACGTTCTCCGGTTCGGTCATCGCCTTCGGCAAGCTGTCGGGCAAGTACAAGTTCCGCCTGTTCCAGGGCGCGCCGGTCAGCTTCCCCGGCCAGCACATCCTGAACCTGGTGATCTTCGTCGCGCTCATGGCCTTCGGCCTGATGTTCTGCTTCGCCCCCGGCGACCAGCCGGCCTGGACCCCGTTCATCATCATGGCCGTGCTCGCGTTCGTGCTCGGCGTGCTGATCATCATCCCGATCGGCGGCGCCGACATGCCGGTCGTGGTGTCGATGCTCAACAGCTATTCGGGCTGGGCCGCGGCCGGCATCGGCTTCTCGCTCAACAACTCGATGCTGATCATCGCCGGCTCGCTCGTCGGATCCTCCGGCGCGATCCTGTCGTACATCATGTGCAAGGCGATGAACCGCTCGTTCTTCAATGTGATCCTGGGCGGCTTCGGCGGCGAGGCGGCCACCGCCGCCGCCGGCGCCCAGGAGCAGCGTCCGCACAAGGCCGGTTCGGCCGAGGACGCCGCCTTCATCATGAGCAACGCCGAGACTGTCATCATCGTTCCGGGCTACGGCCTGGCGGTGGCGCGCGCCCAGCATTCGCTCAAGGAGCTCGTCGAGAAGCTGACCCACAAGGGCGTCATCGTCAAGTACGCGATCCATCCGGTGGCCGGGCGCATGCCGGGCCACATGAACGTGCTGCTGGCCGAGGCCGAGGTGCCGTACGACCAGGTGTTTGAGATGGAGGACATCAACGGCGAGTTCGGCCAGACCGACGTGGTGCTCGTGCTCGGCGCCAACGACGTGGTCAACCCGGCGGCCAAGGATCCCAAGTCGGCCATCGCCGGCATGCCGATCCTCGAGGCCTACAAGGCCAAGAGCATCATCGTCAACAAGCGCTCGATGGCGTCCGGCTACGCCGGCCTCGACAACGATCTGTTCTACCAGGCCAACACCATGATGGTGTTCGGCGACGCCAAGAAGGTGATCGAGGCGATGGTCAAGGCGGTCGACTAGGCATTGGCAAAAACCGCGGCGGAAACGTCGGCCGCAGCGCCGGCCGCACGACGGCACAAAAGCGCAGCCCGGCACCGGGCGGCGCTTTTTTTACGCCTGCTCGACCCGGTTGCGCCCGCCGCGCTTGGCCAGGTACAGGGCCGCGTCGGCGCGCGTGAGCGCGACCTCGAAGCCCTCCTGCACCAGCGGCGCGAGCCCGATGCTGACCGTGACCTGGATCCGGTCGCCGTTCGGGGTGCTGATGGCCAGCGCGCTGACGCGCTGGCGGATCCGCTCGGCCACGAAGCGCGCCCGTTCGGCGTCCGTGTCCGGCAGCATCAGGCCGAATTCCTCGCCGCCCACGCGCGCCACCACATCGGTCGTGCGCGAGGCCCCGATCACCGCCTTGGCCACGGCGGCGAGCACGGCGTCGCCGACCACGTGGCCGTATCTGTCGTTGACCTCCTTGAAATGGTCGATGTCGGCGATCGCCACCGCCACCGGCGCGCCGCTGCGCCGGGCGCGCGCGGCCACGTGCGCCGCCTGCGCCTCGAAGGCGCGGCGGTTGGGCAGCCCGGTCAGGGGGTCCGACATGGCCAGTTGCTCGATCTGCTCGAGCAGGGCGGCGTTGCGCGCCTCGAGCGCGTGGCGCGCGCGCAGGTCGGTGACGAAGGCGCCCAGGTAGCCGACCCCGCCGCTGGCGCCAAGCTCGCGCACCCGCAGTTCGACCGGGAGCTCGGCGCCGTCGCGGTGGCGCAGCGCGCATTCGCGCATTTTGCCCAGCAGCGGATCCTGGCGCACGCCGTTGACCATCTGCAATATGTAGTCTTTGGCCCCGCATGCGGCCGGATCGGCCAGCAGGCCGTACAGCGGACGGCCCACCAGCTCGCCGAGCGGGTAGCCGGCCAGCGCCTGCATCGCCGGGTTGAGGTAGCGCACGGTGCCGAGCGCGTCGATGATGCACACCGCCTCGGGCGACTCCTCGACCAGGCGCGCGACGATGATGGGGGGCTGTGCGTCTATCATGAAGGTCTACCGGCCGGGCCAATCGAGCGCCAATTGTCCCATTGGGGGGCGGGCTTAGCGAGACATATATTTTCCCAGCATAAACTATTTCGCGGTCCGCCCGGGCGCGGCGATACAGCCGCCCGCGCGCGTGGTAAATTGACAGCGGGCAACTTTGCCGGTTGACCTGACGGCGCGCGGCGACGATACTGGCACAATTATCAAGATTGACACTCCACGCGCGCAATCCCGCCTGCCGGCGGTGGCAAGCGGCAGGCAACAAGAGTCGGGCGGCAAGATGCGGCCAGCAAGCAAAACGGGATCACCACGTGGATAAGCAAGCCTATAAAAAACTGGTCCGCTCGCTCGAGACCGACGCCGTCGTCAGTCCGGGCGGGTTCCGCAACAAGGTGCTCGTGCTTTGCGCCACATTCCACGCGGTGCTGGGCGGCATGCTGTGCGCGCTGCTGCTGCTGGCCGGCTTCGGCATCGCCTACGCCGGCTTCGGCCGCGGCAGCCTCGGGCTGTGGCTGGCCGCGCTGCTGGCGCTGGCGCTGGCGCCGGCGTGTTTCGCGGTGCTGCGCCTGTGCCTGACGCGCCTGCCCGCGCCGCCGGGCCGCCCGCTCACGCGCGCGGAGGTGCCGCGGCTGTTCAGCGCGCTGGGCAACATCCGCAAGCAGCTCGACGGCCCGGAAATCCACCACGTCCTGCTCGACGACCATTTCAGCGTGGCGCTGGTGCAGCGCGCGCGCTGGGGCCTGTTCGGCCGGCCCGTCAACTACCTGGTGCTGGGGCTGCCCTTCATGCAGAGCATGTCGCCCAAGGAGATGCTGGCCGCAATCGCCCACGAGGTCGGGCTCGTGCGCGGCAGCCGCGACCGCGCCGGCGCCTGGGCCTACCGCCAGCAGCGCATGGCGGCGGCGCTGCTCTGGCAGCTGCGCGAGGCGCGCCACGAGAACGCGCTCGATGGCCTGGCCGCGCGGCTGCTGCACAAGTTCATGCACTATTACCAGGCCCACACGCTGGTGCTCGGGCGCCAGAACGCGATCGACGCCGACCGCGGCGCCAGCACCGTCGTCGGCGCCAAGTCGAACGCCGCGTGCCTGGTCCGCGGCGCGCTGCTGGAACGTTGGATCGACACCGACTTCTGGCCCAACCTGCAGCGCCAGGCCAACACCCAGGAGCAGCCCCTGTACCTGCCGTACACCGCGATGCGGGCCGCGTTCAAGGCCGGCCACAGGCAATGGGCCACTAGCGAACGGCTGGGCGCGGCCTGGAACGAGCGGCCCGGCCTGTCGGACCCGCTGCCGCCCCTGAGCGCGCGGGTCGAGGCGATCGGCGAGGTCATGGAGCTGCCGCCCGGCATCAAGATCAGCGCGGCCGAGGCGCTGCTGGGCGAGCGCGCCAAGGGCCTGATCGACGAATTCGACCAGCAGTGGTGGAAGCGGGAGCAGCGCCGCTGGCTGGCGCGCCACCGCTACGTGAGCGGCTCGCGCAGCCGCCTCGAGGAACTGCAGCGCGTGCTGCCGGCCAAGCTCAAGCTCGACGAGCTGCAGGAACTGGCCATGCTGTGCGCCGAGTTCGAACCGCCCGAGCGCGCCAAGCGTTTGCACGAATACCTGCTCGACCTGCCGGGCGGGCCGTACGCGCGCGCCGAGTACGACTACGGCTGCCTGCTGCTGGCCGAGCGCAACGAGAACGGGCTCGAGCACCTGGCCACGGCCGCGCGCGCCGACCGCGAGCTGACCGCGC
>NZ_PXWF02000261.1 GCF_003011895.2 Massilia glaciei
CGGCCGCGCGCGCCGACCGCGAGCTGACCGCGCTGGCCGCGCGCGTCGGCTACAAATACATCAGGCAGACCAGGGACGACCAGGAGGCGCTCGAGTGGTGGAACAGCGTGAGCCGCAAGGCCTACACGCCCGACCACTGAGCCGGGCTTTGTTGTCGGGTTCGCTTGAATGTGCACATGGGCGGGGCGGCGGCCAGCAATTCTCAATTCAGATTTT